>CANEYR010000033.1 GCA_947444055.1 Planctomycetota bacterium | reverse complement strand
GGAGCGGTGTGTTCGCCGGGCGCGAAAGTGGCATGGCAGGCGCCTGAACAGGCCGGCGCGACCCGCTGGACGAGGGGGTGCGGGGGCGGCAGACTGGCGGGATCGGGTTCCGGTTGGTCCGGGACCGCAGCTTGGATTTCCTATACCCGAAGCGAAGTACTTTGGCGAAGTGTGCGGCACCGAGGACATGCGCATCGGCGTCGACAACTTCATCAAGAACGGGCCGAAGGTGAAGGCCACGTTCGTACATCGGTGATGGATGCTGCGGAACGCGTCGGCGCCTTCGTCGACGCCTGCATCACCGATCCCGCGGAAGCACGTCGTCTCGCCGCGGCGGACCCCGAACTGCTGCAGGCGCAGTGGGCCGGCGATCCGCTGCTGCACTGGATGGTGATCGAGGATTTCGTGGGCGGCGCCACCGTGCTGCTCGACCTCGGGGTCCCGGTCGACGGCCGCGATTCCTGCGGGCGTACGGCACTGCACTATGCCAGCTGCCAAGGGCGCCTCGGTTGCGCGCGGCTGCTGTTGTCCCGCGGCGCCGATGCAAACGCGGTGAACGACCACTTCTTCGAGAACCCGCTGCACTGCGCGGTGCAAAGCCAAGCGGGCGATGTCGTGCTGCTGCTGCTCGGCCACGGTGCGCGCGCCGACTACTTGCTGTCCACGCATGAGACGGTGTTCAGCGCGATGCAGGATTGGCCCTCGTCGAGCCGCGAGCAACTGGTCGCCAGACTCACGCGCGATGGCATCACGCGAGACTCCATGTTCGCGAAGATGGGCAACCTGGGCTACGAGTCGCCCGAGCAGGCGTTCGGATGGTGAGCGCGTCGCGGTGAAACCGTTTCGACCGTGAGCGATACTGCGAAGCGCGGCACACGGCGCAGATCCGCGAGCTGGCTTCGACGACGTGAGTCAGCGACGCACTGCCGCGACCACAGCACCCCGGCCGCGACCGACGAGCGCGATCTCGCCGGTGGACGCCTTCAGCAAGCAGATCTGATCCGACATCGTCACGAAGGCGACGTCGTCGACGATGGGCTGCGCGTGAATCTGCCACCACTGCGACAAGGGGGTCTCCCCCGATAGGAGGCGCTGCTGTCCTGGGCCTTCGCACAGGAGGTAGCCCCAGAAGTGGCCCGTGAACTTCCACGGCGAATCCAGCGTCGGCGCGACGACGCCGGGCACTCGCGCGATCACAGTTGATGTCTCGTGGTCTAGCCAAGCACACAGGCGCATCACGCCATCGGCATCGGGGTGCAAGAACAGCGGGCCGCCATCGAGCGACGGAACCTCGCCGACGACGGTGTCGCCGCCGCTCACGAGGTCGCGCCGACACACCTTCGTGCCGTGCTGCTCCATGTAGAAGACGACGTGCGTGCCTGGCTGCGCCAGTTGCGCGACCGGCACCACCGTCCAGTCGGGCAGCAGCTGCACGCCACTCCACCATGCAGCAGCCAGCATCAACGGGTAACTGACGGCATGCACGCACAGCGTCGCGTGCATCGCCAGTCGCCACAGAGCAGGGATCCCCGGTCGTGGCCGCTGCCGCGATGACGGCGTCGCCAGCGTCCACCGCACGAACGGCAGTTCGACGAGCAGCGTCAGCGCGAACATCACCGCGAGGCTCACCCACAGCCACGCCTGCACGTTGGCGATCGTGAGGTCCGTGCCCGCGACCACGTTCAAGTAGAGCGCGCCGACCCAGCTCGATACGAGGTTCGCGGCCACCATGATCAGCACGCTGCGCACGAAGCTGGCGCGCCATATCGCCGCGAGCATCGCCCCTTCCAGCAGTCCCAGCGCCACGTTCGCAAACGTGACGTAGAAGAAGCCGAAGAACATCAACGGCGTGCCGGCGTTGGCGAGCATCACGCAGCTCCTCGACGCCGACCTGCGTTGCTCATTGTCATTCCCATCACGTTAGCGGCAAGAAGTCGTTGAACCACAACCCAGCCGCCAGCATCAGGGAGTAACTCACCGCGTGAATGCGCAGCGTCGCGCGCAGCACCTGTTGCGGAGTCGCGCCGCGCGGCGACAGCACGCCATGCACGAAGGGGCGTTCGAGCAGGATCGTCAACACGAACAGCGCGGCGAAGATGCTCCACGACCACACGTGCTCGTTGATACCGGGGACCATGTAGCTGGCCGCGATGGTGAGGTAGATCGCGCTGATGCATGCCGATGGCACGATCTATCACCGGTACGGCAGCCGCACGGGGGCAGCGGATGCTCATGCGTATCTGGGGCTCGATTCGTTGTCGCAGCTGTTGCGCGACACGGTGGTCGAACACCGCAGCTACGACCGTGCGCCAAAGCCAGCGAGCCAACGGCCGCCGCGGCCGGTGATCGAGCTACCGGCGTTGAAGCAACGTCTGGCCCTGGGGCAAAAGATCGATTGCGTGCACTGTCACACGATCCACGACGCCGAGTTTCATCACGCGGTGGCTAAGGGAATGTGGCAGCGGGATCAGGCGTTTGTGTTTCCCGATCCCGAGCGTGTCGGGTTCACCCTGGATCGCCGACAGCAAACGCGCGTGATCGCGGTAATGGAGAACTCGGCGGCAGCAAAGGCCGGCGTGAAGGTTGGCGATGAGCTGGCGTCGCTGGCCGAGCAACACACCGTGCGCACGCTCAGTGATGTGCAGTGGGCTTTGCACCAGGCGCCGACCACCGCCACCAAACTGTCGGCGCGTCTGCGTCGTGGTGACGACAGCCACGACGTCGTGTTGACGCTCGCGGCTGGTTGGAAGCAGTGCGCTCCCGAGGATTACGCGTGGCGGCCCTTCAAATGGAACCTGTCGCCATCGCCGGGCTTTGGCGGGCCAATGCTGTCAGCCTTCGAGCGAGAACGTGTAGGTCTGACGGCGGCATCCTTGGCGTTGCGCGTGCAGTATCTGGTGGACTGGGGTAAGGGTGCGCATCGTGGCCGTGCCGCGAAAGCCGCTGGCTTGGCGAAGGGCGACCTCGTGGTCGCGTTCGCGGGACGGCGACAGTTCGTGAGCTTTGACCACTTCCACGCCTTCATCGCGTTGACGCTCACCGCTGGCGTCGAGACCGAGATCGTGGTGTGGCGTCAGGGCAAGGAAGTGACGCTGCGCTACGCGTTGCCTAAGTGAGATGCGACGAACGGTGCGAGGCAGGCGGTCTCGCGCGGCACGTCCCCGAGGTCGGGTACGTGGAACGCATGCAGTGAGAACGTCGGCTCGCCGGTGCGCCGAGGCCAGAGTGGCACGCTGCGCAGTCGGCACCGCAGTTGCGCCTTCACGGCACAGAGCTTGGCATGGTCGTCGTCACTCAAGAGCGCCCAGCGCTCGGCGATATCGCCCGTGAACAACTGCCGCCACCGGACCTGGAACCGCTGCGCTCGTGCCACCGCCTGTGCGTCCCAAGAACGCAGGTAGAGCGCCGACGCCGCGATCGACCAGCGGCGAATGGTGTGGCGCGCCACGACTTGGATGCCGTGTTGTGCCAACGACGCGGCGAGCCAATCGCGGTGGGCGAGTCCCAGCGGCGTCACCACCAAGAACGGCGATGCCAACGGTTTGGCGACTGCGTCGGTAACCATGTCGATCACGGAGCGGCCGCGCGCGCCGCGTTCGCTTGCGAGTTGAACTGGCGCGTGCAGTGCAGGCAGTAGCGTTGGCAGATCGCGTCGGACAAGCAGTCGCCGCGCGCTACGAAGTCGGCCGTCTTGCGGCGCTGCTCGGCTTGCGCCTCGTCGATGCGGCCGATCGGTTGCCCGCCTTCGCGCAAGTAGACGGAGCACGGGTAGTAGTAGGTGCCGTCGACCGTGCGCTCCGTGAGCGGGATGTAGCACAGCCACTGGCCATCGGCGGCCGGGCGTTCGTCGACGAGCCCGATCGCATCGGTCGAGAACACGGTGTGCACCTTGCGGCGCAGCAGCGGGAATCGCTCCGTGGCATAGCCGGCCAGAACTTGCTCGAGCTCGCGCACGATCGCGGCC
Source organism: Planctomycetota bacterium (assembly GCA_947444055.1). Classification (GTDB taxonomy): domain Bacteria; phylum Planctomycetota; class UBA1135; order UBA1135; family UBA2386; genus UBA2386. The sequence goes on along the minus strand of CANEYR010000033.1, from coordinate 33,323 downwards.
GCATCGCCAGCACTGCTGAGTTCCCCGCGTTCGTCAACCGACGTGATCAACTTCATGTCGTCTGGGTTGAGGGCCAGCAGAGACCGCACGAGTTGCGGCAAGCGGTGGCTGTTCTTGCGCTCGACCACGGTGTTGAGAATCAGAAAGAACGGGTGCCCGGCAGCGCGCAGTTCGCCGAGTGCCTTCACGGTGGCGACCCCGCGCCCCCACGTGCTGGGCTGCAAGGTGCCGCCGCTGCAGCCGCCGCCATGGGCGTCGTCGAGCGACACCCGGATCTCGTCGATGCCGGCGTGCACGAGGCGCGTGTAGACGTCCGGTGCCTGGGTGCCGTTGGTGGTCAGACTGACGCAGCGCACGCCGACCGCCTTGGCCATCGCCACCATTTCCGGCAGCTCGCGCAAGAGGCTGGCTTCGCCACCGGTGAAGTGCAGATGCTCGAGCGGCGTCGCGCCGTGGCTCGCGAGCAGTTCTTGGAACTGGGCCAGGTCGTAGCTGCGAGCACGCTGCGGCCGCGCCACCAGCTCTTCTGGTGAGCGCACGATCGTCTTGCAGTACGAGCAGCGCAGGTTGCAGCGGTAGGTCACAAACACCGTCACCCGATGCAGCGACGTGTTCGCCGCGACCGCATGCGGATCCGCGAGCAACGGCCCGATGTCGCGCACCCGCGCCTGCGTGACATCGTCGAAGAGCAAGTCAGGAACCACACTCCGCGGCGGAGCCAGCTGGTCAGTTCGGTTGGCGCGCACCCCATGGCATCGGCTCTACAGGCGCGTCACCTTGAGTGCGGGCACGTGCCGATCGGTGCCCCGCTGGTGATCGACGGTGATCCGACGGTGATCCGCGGGTGACCTACCGGTGCGGCGTTCGCGTGATGCGGCACAGGGGCGGCGCAGGCTTGAAATGGTGGGCCGTGCAGGACTCGAACCTGCGACTTCGACTCTGTGAAAATCGCACTCTACCAACTGAGTTAACGGCCCAACTTGCCAACCACGCAGGGCTTGCTGCCCGGCGGCGCCGCACTGCGGGCGGGGGACGCTAGCGAGCGGCCCGAGGTCTTGCAAGCCCGAGTTGCTGCCAGTCCATTCAGGCCGGCGCGGTCGGCAACGCCCCGTAGTGAGCGGCCTGCAGGGTCAGCGTCGTCGCCAGCCGACCACCCGCCGCGAACGCCATGACCATGGCTCTGGCGATCTCGGGCGTGCGCCCTGCGACCGTGGTGAAGGCGATCAGTCCGGGGCCATGGCCGCAGATGGTGGCGCCAGCCGCACCCGCGGCGGTGGCGGCATCGAGCGCTTCACTGAGACCTGGCAACAAGCGACGGCGGTATGGCAGGTGCAGTTCGTCGACGAGGCAGTGGCGCAGCAGGTCTTCGTCGGCGTGCTGCAGGGCCTGCAAGACGCCGAGCGTGCGGCCGATGGAACGGGCGGCGGCCCCGTGCGGCAGCGTCGGCGGCAGTACGCGCTTGGTGTCGGCGGTGCCCATTTGCACGTCGGGCAGTGCGATCACGTAGTGCCAACTCGCGTGCACCGGATGTTTGATGGGCCGCTGCCGCAGGGTGGGTTCTTGCGGCATCGACAGCGGCACCGTCGCCGTCAGGCCGCCGAGCAGGGCGGCGGCACCGTGCGCCGGATCGCCGCCGAGCGGCACCAGCGCATCGAGCACTTGGGCGGCCGACCACTTCTTCTTGGCGAGGCGAACGGCGATGCCGAGCCCCGCCGCAAAGCCGGCCGAGATCGTGCCCATGCCGGTGCCGCGGGGGATCGTGCCTTCAACGATGACTGACAGGCCCTTCTGCAGCGGCGCGTCGAACAGCTCCGCTCCGCGCATCAGTCCGCGCAACACCGGATCGTGGCGGGCGTCGTCGAGATGCGCACTCGGGTCGTCGCGCCGTTCGATCAGCACTTGCCCATCGCTGCGTTGCTCGACCGTGATGCCGAGCGGCAGATCGAGCGCCAACGCCAGCACGCCGTAGCCGGGCCCCAGATTGGCGGCGCTGGCTGGCACGTGGAACGTGATGGGCGAGGGTTTGGCCACGCGTGTCCTATCGGCTGAAGTGGCCGCTCGCTCAGAGAGTGAGCAAGTATTGGTGGCTCACTCTCTGCGTGGCCGCGAAGGCGGTCACTAGGGGCAATCTGAGAGCCTGTATCATGGGTTCTTCTCAGGCTCTCAGTCGCCGAACTGAATGCCCTGTGCCAGCGGCAGGCTGGTGCCCCAATTGACGGTGCTGGTCTGGCGGCGCATGTAGACCTTCCAGCTGTCCGAACCGCTCTCGCGGCCACCGCCAGTTTCCTTCTCACCACCAAAGGCGCCGCCGATCTCGGCCCCGCTGGTGCCGATGTTGACGTTGGCGATGCCGCAGTCGCTGCCGGTGGCGGCGAGGAAGCGCTCGGCGGCGCGCACATCGGCCGTGAAGATCGAACTGCTCAAGCCTTGCGGCACGTCGTTGTTGACGGCGATCGCTTCGTCGAGCGAGCGGATCGGCAGCATGTAGAGGATCGGCGCGAACGTCTCCTCGCGCACGATCGGCAGCATCGACGGGCAACGCACGATCGTCGGTTGCACATAGGCGCCGCCTTTGCAGCCCTTGACGCTGGCGCGCTTGCCGCCGACGACGACCTTGCCACCTTGGGCCGCGGCGGTGGCGACCGCGTGGTCGAAGCCCTTGGCGCTGGCTTCGTCGATCAGCGGTCCGACCAACGTCTTCTGGTCGAGTGGGTTGCCGATCTTGCACTGCGCAAAGGCCTTCACCAGCCGCGCCTGCAAGTCGTCGATGACCTGCTCGTGCACGAGCAAACGGCGCGTCGTCGTGCAGCGTTGGCCCGCAGTGCCGACGGCGCCGAAAACCGTGGCGCGCACGGCGAGGTCGAGGTCGGCATCCGCCATCACCGCGATGGCGTTGTTGCCGCCGAGTTCGAGCAGCGAACGGCCAAAACGCTGCGCCACGCGCGGGCCGACGATGCGCCCCATGCGGGTGCTGCCGGTGGCGGAGACGAGCGGCACCAGCGGATCGTCGAGCATGGCGCTGCCGACGTCGGCATCCGGGCCGATCACGAGTGCGACCAGCGGCGCCCATTGCTTACCCAGCACGGCCGCGGCCAGCTTCGTCATCGCGATCGAGCTCAGCGGCGTCTTCAGCGACGGCTTCCACAGACAGCTGTCACCGCAGGTGAGCGCCAACATCGCGTTCCAGGCCCACACCGCCATCGGGAAGTTGAAGGCCGTGATGATCCCGCAGGTGCCGAGTGGGTGCCACGTCTCGCGCATGCTGTGGTCTTGCCGTTCGCTCGCGATCGTCAGGCCGTAGAGCTGGCGCGACAGGCCGGTGGCGAAGTCGGCGATGTCGACGCACTCCTGCGCTTCGCCCAGCCCTTCCTGCAGGATCTTGCCCGCTTCGAGCGAGATCAGTCGGCCGAGCAGGTCTTTGTTGGCGCGGAAGGCGACGCCGATCTGGCGCACGAACTCGCCGCGCTTGGGACCCGGCAGTTCGCGCCAGCGCAGGAATGTGGCGTGCGCGGCCTTGCTGGCAGCGGCGTAATCCTGCGCGGTCGCCATCTGCACGCGGCCGATCTCGCTGCCGTCGATCGGCGATCGCACCACGAGCTGCTCGCCCTTGGTCTTGCGCCAGGTGCCGTCGAAGGCGCCGCTGTTGGTCTTTCCGATGCCGAGCTGTGCGAGGAACGAGAGGTCCATGGGGCGGGCCATGGTCCACGGCGCGCCCATGGGTGCAAGTTCGGAATCGTCGCTCTGAGGCTGACTGCAAACGCCAGCGGCCCTCCGTGCGCAATGGCGCGAAGGGCCGCTGGTCCTACCGCGGGAAGGGCTGCGCGATCAGCGCCAGATGCGGTTGTTGTTGGCGCGGTCGAGGGCGTTCTTCAGCAGGGACTGCGAGTAGCGCCAGTAGCTGCCCGGCGGCGTGTAGGGGTGCGCATACAGGCTGACGATCGATTGCTGCATCAGTTGCGCGATGGTCAGCGTGCCGAGGCACGGGTCTTGGATGACGCACGACGGGTGCACGAAGCCGACCATCACGTTGCAGTGCATCGCGACCAGCTGCGCCGACAGCATGTAGCCCATGTTCCAAGCGTTGGCGTTCTGCAGGTAGTTTTTGAACTGCGCCGTGCTGCCCGGCGCCACGAACTGGCCGCAGGAGTTGACGATGTGCAGGGCCGGCAGCGTCGGCAGGGTGTTGTATTGCACGACCTTCTGCAGGCCGTGCACGTTGCGCCAGTAGCCGATCGTGTGCGCGCTGCACGGCAGCACCTGCACAGCCGAACCGAAGGCCGAGACTTGCACGTCCGCGCATTCGCAGACTTCGATGGCGAAGGACGCGGCGGTGGTGGCGAGGTAGCCGCTCTGCAGGGTCAGTTCGATCGTGTAGCTGCCGGCGGCGACGTTCTCGAAGCGGTAGAGACCCGCGGCATCGGTGGTCGTGGCGACAGCGGTCGTGCCCGTTACGAGTTTGACGACCCAGTTGGCCAGGCCACCCTCGCCAGCATCGCGCACAGGTTGGTTTGCGGGTTGAGCCCGCCGCCCAACAGGTAGGGATTGGTCGGGCCGCCGCTCAGATCCCAGACGTCGCCAAACCACGCTTTGAAGCGGCAGGTCGAGAACGTCGGCGCCGAGAACGGCGACAACAAGAGGCTCTGGCCGACACCGTTCAGGCCGAGGCCGAAGACGGCCGACGTCTGGTTGTTGGTGAACGGCAACGACAGGGTGATCACGCCAGCCGTGTTGGTCACCGTGACGAAGCGGTCCATCGCGTCGTTCTCTGACAGCACCTGGTCGAAGCCGTCGATCGGGTTGTCGGTGACGTGCACGTAGTAGGTGCCCGACGGCAGCGCCGGATCGAAGGCGAGGTAGACGTTCTCGTTGCTCGCGATGTAGGTGGTCTCGCTGACCACTGGATCGAAGGCGGTCGGCAGCGGGATGCCGCTGGCGCTGACCAGGTTGAGCTTGAAGGTGTTGTCCGAGCAGAATTGGGCGGACGCCGTGGCGCCGAGCAGGGTGGCGGCCGAGAGAGCGAGGAGATTGGTGCGAAGCACGTTGTTGAGTTCGGTTCCTGAATGGCGCCGCGAGGGCGCTGGTCGAGTCCAGAACGGTATCCCTTGGTTTTCGTGCCGGCGGATGGGCGCGAGTGGGTGCCTGGTCGGCTGACGAGTCGTGCCTTGCACGTGCCCATGCCAGGGTCGGGTCCGGCGGATCCACAACTGAGACAGCCCGATGCGATGAATGCGCTGCTCCGCTCTAGGTATCGGCGGCGTGCTCTGCTACTGACGCCTCGTGCTCGAACAGGCTCTCTCCGAACTTGCCTTGTTGTTCGCGTTGTGCGTCGCGGTGGCGGTGACATTCCATCGCTTGCGGCTGCCGCCGATCGTGGGGTTCTTGGTCGCTGGCGTGTTGGTCGGGCCGCACGCGGTTGGTCTCGTGCATCACGAGGACATGGTGCGTGAACTCGCCGAGGTCGGCATCGTCGTGCTGCTGTTTGCCGTGGGCCTGGAAGTCCCGCTCGGCCAGATCGCCCGCTTGCGCCGAACGATCCTGGTCGGCGGCGGCATTCAGGTGATCGGCACCGTCTTGGCGACCGCGGGCTGTGCGATGGCGATCGGGATGTCGTGGCCGGCGGGGGTGTTCCTCGGGTTCTTGCTGAGCCTGTCGAGCACCGCGGCGTCGACGAAGATTCTGGTCGACCAAGGGGAACTCAGCGCGCCACATGGCCGCATCGTGCTCGGCATCAACATCGCCCAGGACCTAGCCGTGGTGCCGATGATCCTGTTGATCCCGATGCTCGGCGTCACCGAAGGTGGCGGTGGTTCGGTGCTCACGTCGCTGCGCAATCTCGGCATCTTGGTGGCGGTGGTGTTGGTGGCGCGCGTGTTGGTGCGACCGTTGGTGGGGCTCGTCGCGCGCACCCGCAACCGCGAGCTGTTCGTGCTGTTCTTGGCGACGTGGTGTTTGTCGCTGGCGGTGGTGACGGCGCACCTCGGCTTGTCGCTGGCGCTTGGCGCCTTACTCGCCGGCATCTTGTTGGCGGACTCCGAGTACCACAGCCAGGCGGCGGCCGAGATCGAACCGTTCCGCGACGCGTTCGCGAGTTTGTTCTTCGTGTCGATCGGCATGTTGTTCGACGGGCGAACGTTGCTCGAGGCGCCGTACACGGTCGCCGCGTGTTTGGCGGCCGTCATCGTCGGCAAGGCGTTGGTGGTGATGCTGGCCGCGCGTTCGCTGGGGCAGCCGGCGTGGGTGCGACTGCGCGCGGCGTTGACCATCGCGCAGGTCGGCGAGTTCTCATTCGTGTTGGTGCAACTCGGCCAGCGCGGGGAGGCCAAGATCCTGCCCAGCCTCGCCGAGAAGATCTTCTTGGTGGTGGCGGTGTTGTCGATCGCGGTGACGCCGCTGCTGTATGCGATCGGTCGGCGGCTCGCGGCGCGCGCTCGCGACACTTCGAGCATGGTGGTGCGCGGCAGCGGTGAGTTGGCCGACCATGCGATCATCGTCGGGTATGGCCCGACCGGCCGCGCGGTGGCGCAGGGACTCAAGGCCGTCGGCATTCCCTTCGTCGTCGCCGAGATGAACGCCGCCACGGTGAAGGCCGAGAAGCAAAACGGCGTGCCGATCGTGCTGGGCGACTGCACGCGCGTGGCGGTGCTCGAGAGCCTTGGCATCGAGCGGGCCCGCATCGTGGTCCTGGCGGTGAACGATGCCGATGCGACGTCGCGCATTGCGCAGTTGGCGCGGCAACGTGGTCCGGAAGTGCACGTGCTGGCGCGTTCGGTTTACACCGCCGAAGCCGAGGGCCTGCGGCGCGCTGGCGCCCACGAGGTGGTGCCGCAAGAACTCGAAGCGTCGGTCGAGATCTTGGTGCGGGTGCTGCGGCGGTTCCTCGTCGCCGATGACGAGATCGGGCGGCAAGTGCGCGACGTGCGCAGCCGCGGCGGCAGCGCGCGGGTCGGTTCGCCAGCGATGGGCGAAGCGGCGCAAGTGCGCGAGTTCGTACCGGGCATCGGCTTCTCGGTGTTGCGGGTGCAGAGTGGCGCCCAAGCTGGCGGCTGCTCACTCGCCGAGGCGGGCGTGCGCCGCCACACTGGGTGCAGTGTGATCGCGGTGCGACGCGATGGCCGCAACCTGCCGACGATCACGCCCGAGACCGTGCTCGAAGTCGGCGACACGGTGGTCATCATTGGACCCGACGCGCGGCTTGCGGACGCCGCCGCGATGTTCGCGGCACCGACCTCGCTACCGACCATCGCGCTACCGACCATCGCGCTACCGACAGTGGAGAACCCATGAACTACACCCGGTGGTCGCTGGTGTGCTTGTTGGCGAGTGTGCCGTTCGCGCTCTACATGCTAAATCGCCGCTCGGCGAACCAGGTGGAGGTGACGCGCTACGCGACGTTCAACGTGGCGCTCAATCGAGCGGAGCCTGGCGCCTTGTTGCGCGAGCTGCGCGGCGGCGGTTCGGAACAGGGCAAGCAGATCGCCGAGATCGTGCAGCGGGTCGCCCCCGATGTCTTGCTGCTCTGTGAACTGGATCGCGACGATGCTGCCGAGGCGGCGGCGGTCTTCGCGCGCGAGTACTTGGCGGTGCCGCAACACGGTCAGCGGGCGTTGGCGTTCGAGTTTTCGTTCTGCGCTGCGGTGAACACCGGCGAACCAACCGGGCTCGACCTCGATCAGGATGGTGGGTCGACGGGGCCCGGCGATGCCTATGGCTTTGGCGCCTTCCCTGGGCAGTACGGCATGGTCCTGCTGTCGCGCCACCCGATCCTGCAGGCGCAGGTGCGCACCTTCCGCACCCAGTTGTGGAGCGCGATGCCAGGTGCGTTGCGACCGGCCGGTTGGTACTCCGATGCGGCGTGGGCCAAGTTGCGATTGTCGTCGAAGAGCCATTGGGATGTGCCGATCGGCATCGGTGACGCGGCGGCGGGTGGTCGCGTCGTGCACGTTCTCTGTGCGCATCCGACGCCGCCGGTGTTCGACGGGCCGGAGGATCGCAATGGCTGTCGCAACCACGACGAGATCCGTTTCTGGGTCGACTACCTGACGCCCGCGAAGAGCGGTTGGATCGTCGACGACAAGGGGGCGGCGGGGGGGCTCGACCCGGCCGCCGGGTTTGTGCTGCTCGGTGACCTCAATGGTGATCCCGTCGACGGCGATGCGCGCCGCGAGGCGCTGGCGGCGCTGTTGGCGCACGAACGGGTGCAGGATGCACGGCCCGGCAGCGGAGGCGGCGACGAACAGAGCAAGCGACAGTTCGGCGTCAACGCGCAGCATCGCGGCGACCCGCACCTCGACACCGGCGACTTCCCGGATGCGATCGGCAAGGGCCCAGGCAATCTGCGGATCGACTACGTGTTGCCGTCGCGCTCGCTGTCGGTCGTGCGCGGTGGCGTGTTCTGGCCAACGACGCACGAGCCTGGCGCCAAGCTGGTGACGGCTTCCGACCATCGGTTGGTGTGGATCGACATCGCCGCGCACTGATCGTGCTGATGGCGCTGATTATGGCTACCCTCGCGGATCGCACGACGTGAGCACCACCATTCTGTTCGGCCTCTTTGCGGCGACCCTGTTCGCCGTCGCCCGCTTTCACCAACGGGCGCTGGCCATTGCGCTGGGTGGTCTGGTGGCGGTGGTGTGTGCGCGCCTCGCCCTCACCGAGTTCAGTCTGCCAACGCACCTGCTGCATGAATGGCAACCGGTCGTCAACCTCGCCGGGCTGTTGCTCGGCTTCGCCGTGCTGGCGGACTGCTTTGAGCGCAGCCACTTGCCGCCGCGGTTGACCAAGGTGTTGCCCGCAGGGCGACTCGGCGCGTTCTGTCTGCTGGCGCTGGTCGCACTGCTGTCGGCGGTCTTGGACAACATTGCGGCGGCGATGATCGGCGGCTCGGCAGCGATCACGTTGTTCCAACGCAAAGTGCACATCGGCTACCTCGCTGCCATCGTCGCCGCGAGCAACGCCGGCGGCGCCGCGTCGGTGATCGGCGACACGACCACGACGATGATGTGGATCGAAGGGGTGCAGCAGGCGTGGGTCGTTGAAGCCGCCATCGGTGCGGTGGTCGCGTTGGCGTTCTTTGGCTGGTTCGCCAGCGCGCAGCAGCATCGCCTGCAGCCGATGGTCGGCAGGAACGCCGTGACGTTGTCGCCGCTCGATCTCGGCAAGCTCAGCCTCGTGGGGCTGATCCTTGCCGGTGCGATCGCCGCCAACTTCGGCCTCGACTTTCCAGCGGTTGGCGTCTGGGTGGCGATTTTGCTTGGAGTGTGCTGGCGCGCACCCAAGTGGCGGGCCGTGGCCGCCGCCATGCCCGGCATGGCCTTCCTCGTCAGTTTGGTGCTGACGGCTTCGATGATGCCGGTCGAGTCCTTGCCGCCGCCGAGTGCGTGCACGACCTTCGGGCTCGGCATCGTGTCGGCGTTCTTCGACAACATCCCGCTGACCAAACTGGCCCTGCAACAGGATCACTACGACTGGGGCTTGCTCGCCTTCTGCGTCGGCTACGGCGGCTCGATGCTGTGGTTTGGTTCGTCGGCGGGGGTCGCGATCGCAGGCCTGTTTCCAGAGGCGCGATCGGCGAAGGCGTGGCTGCTGAACGGCTGGCACGTCGCCGTCGGCTATGGGCTCGGCTTCCTGGCGATGCTGCTGATCGTGGGCTGGCACGCCCAAGCGCTGCCGATCATGCCTCGCTGAGGGCGGCCCGGTTGCGCCGCGGACTACTTCGGCGGCGTCGCCAACAACCGTCGCGCTTCCGCAATCGCCGTCTCTTGCGGGTAGCCATAGGTCGCCGTCGGACCTGGCCAAATGTGGCGCTCGGGGTGTTGAGGCATCACCGCGATGGCGCGCTGCAGCAGTTGTTGACCGGCTGCGCGTTCGGTCGCGTCTTGGCTCGCGGCCAGTTGCTTGCCGAGTTTGGCGAACACGTCCCCGAGCTCGGCTTGCAGCTCCACCGGGAACGGCATCTTCGCTTCCGCCGCGGCCAGATCGGTCTGCAGTTGCCGCATGTCGGCAGGTGCTAGCGCGTCGTTGCGCAGGGTTTCGATGCGCGTCCACAAGGCGTCGACGTTGGCGCCGGCGCGGGCCAGCGGCGAGGGTTCGCGCACAAAGATCTGCTCGGCGTCGGCGATCGCACCTGGCACCACGACCGCACTCGTGCACACGGGCTCCGCGGCCAGCTTGAGGCGCACCTTGGCATCGTGACCAGTCAGCCAGGTGCGGCCGAAGTGCGAGCTGCCATCGGCGAGCACGGCGCAGACTTCGATGGCCCTTGGTTCGCTGAACTGGAACAACGTGCCGCCGGTCTTCACCTCGATCTCCCAGTAGGCCTGGCCGTCGCGGGTGGTGTCGACCTTGCGCGCCGTCGTCGCGAATTGCTGAGGCCGGCCGGCCAGCGCGCTATTGAGGAACGCCGTGATCTGCTGCTGGTACTCGCCGTCGTGCGTCAGCATGCCGTGCGGCGCTTGGCCGGTGCCCGTCAGCATCCACAGTTGCTTAGGACCCGCGTAGTGACCAAACGTGCGCACCAGGGCTTTGCGATCGCGGGCTGGCTCGCCGTCGCTGGCCAAGAACAAGGCCGGCACCTTGGTGGTCTTGGCGTTGTCTTCCGGTTCGATTTCTTCAGGCAAGGAAGAGAACTCCGTGAAGCCAAGACGCATCGCGCTCAGCGCCGAGCCGTCATCGCCTTGCGATTCGCGCAGCAGGTCGCGCAGGCTCGGCAGGTGCTCGAGCACGAGCGCCTGGCAGCCTTGCGTGCGCGCCGCCCACATCGCGGCGACGCTGCCGAGGCCGGTGCCGAACAGCGCGATGCGCTGCGCATCGACGTCGGGCCGTTCGCGCAGCCACGCGAACAACTTGGGCAGGTCGTAGAGCCATGCCTGCAGCGTCGGCGCGCCTTTGCTCTTGCCGTAGCCGCGCGGGTCGAACACCAACACCTGAAACCCGGCCGCGTGCAGGAAGCGGTAGTAGGGGTGCATCACGCTCGCGTTGGTCCCGGCGTCGTGGAACAGCACGACGGTGCGCTTCTCGCCGTTCTCGTGCGGGATCCAGAAGCCCGTCAGCGAAGCCTCGCTGTGCAGCACGATCTCGACCGGTTCGGCGCGCAAGCCAAAGTCCGCGGGCTCCGCCAGCCACGCGACCGGCGGCGTCAGCAGCTGCTGGTCGAATTCGTTGGGCGCCGTCGTGCACGACGCGATCACAAGCAAGGGGAGCGAGACGGAGACGAACGAGAGAGAACGGCAGCGCGCCATGGCAAAGACCATACGCGCCACGGAACGCGCGCGCCGCTGCGTTCTCGCGGCAACCGGCGCCGTGTTCAGGGTCCACAGAAGAATAACGCGGCGGCCTCAGCCCATGTCGATCGCAGCACCGAGCAAGTCGCCGTCGGTGCCGCGCGACATCGGGATCGCGAACGGCAGGTAACAGTGGGCTGGCGTCGTTACGTGCACGCGGATCTGCGGATGCTGGGTGAGCAGTTCGATCTCGAAGCCGCCCGTGCGCAGCACCACCGAATCCGGGCATGGCGACGTGGCGTCGCCACTGGGGTCGAGTTCGAGGCGGCAGGCGAGGCGGCTGCCGAGCCAGTCAGCGAGCAAGTGGGCCGCGGCGCCAGAGACGCGGCCGTGTCGCACGCAGCCCGACGTCGGCATGCCCGGCGTCCAGGCCACCCGTTCGAACGCCTCCGCCAAGGCGCGGCGGTGCGGTCGCAGTCGCAACCACGACAGGTCCGTCAGCCGTTGGCCCCGAGCCCGTCGTTCTTGCACGGTGCGCAGGTCGCGCGCGGGATCCGCGAAGCGGCGCGAGTCGATCACGACGTGGTCGCAGAGATGGGCCAGCGCATCGAAGTGGGTCTGCTTCTGCGGCCAGCGCGTGGCCCAGTACAGGTGGTTGGGAAGGTCGTTCATCAGCAACGGCCGCACCAGACCAGGCATCTGTCCGAGGGCTGCCTCGGGCAAGCGGATCACGATCTCTTCGAGCACGATGTCGCGCACGCTGCCGTGGCTGCGCGTGGTGGCGGCGAGGTCGGCGTTGCCGACGGTGCCGACGGTGCCGCTGCCGACGGTGCCGCTGTCATCGATCAGCAGGAGGAACGCGCGGCATGGGGTGCGGCGCTGCAGGCGATCGACGGCTTCGTTCAGGGCGGCGGCATCACTCGCAGGTGCTATGCCGATGAAGTTGATCGTCAGCGAGCGGGCGACGTCGCCACCGTCCTCGGGCATGCACGCTCGCCAAAGGGCGCGCATCGCCTCGGGGATCTTCTTCCACTCCGCCTGCTTCTGCGGGGTGCGGGTGAGCGTTGGGCCGCTCACGGCTTCCTCCACGCCCGACCGGTGAGAAGCAGCTGCTCCGCCCGCTCAGGGCCCCAGGTGCCGGCCACGTACTCGTCTGGGCGCTGCGCCGATTGCTTCCAGCCGGCGACGATCGAATCGACGATGCGCCAGGCTTCTTCGACCTCGTCGGCGCGGGCGAACAGAGTGCCGTCGCCAAGCATCGAGTCGAGCAACAGCCGTTCGTAGGCGTCCGCCGTTTCGCCGCCAAACGCGGTGCCGTAGCGGAAGTCCATGCGCACGTCGCGAATGCGCACGTCGGGGCCGGGCACCTTGGCGCCAAAGCGCAGTGCCACGCCCTCGTCCGGTTGGATGCGCAGCAGCAGCACATTGGGCAGCAGCGGCTTGCCGCCTTCGAACAGCAGGTGCGGCGGTTGCTTGAAGTGGATCGCAACTTCGGTGACGCGCCGCGGCAGGCGCTTGCCTGAGCGCAGCACGAACGGCGTGCGCGCCCAGCGCCAGTTGTTGACGTGCAGACGCACGGCGGCGTAGGTCTCGGTGGTCGACTCGGCCGCCACGCCTTCCTCGTCGCGGTAGCCCTTCACTTCTTCGCCGCCAAACGAGCCGCGCGTGTACTGCGCGCGCACCGTCGCTTCGTCGACCTCCTCGGGCCGGAACGAGCGGATCGCCTGCAGCACCTTGACCTTCTCATCGCGCACGGCATCGGCCGTCAGCGATGTCGGCGGTTCCATCGCTACCAGCGTCAGCACCTGCATCAGGTGGTTTTGGATCATGTCGCGGATGATCCCGCTCTCTTCGAAGTAGCCGCCGCGCGAGCCGACACCGATCGACTCGGCGACGGTGATCTGCACGTGGTCGACGAACTTCTCGTTCCACAGCGGCTCGAAGATGCCGTTGGCAAAGCGCAGCGCGAGGATGTTCTGGACCGTCTCCTTGCCGAGGTAGTGGTCGATGCGGAACACCTGGCGCTCGTGGAAGGCGGCGCGCACCTGGTCATTGAGAGCGACCGCCGTGGCGATGTCGCGACCGAAGGGCTTCTCGACGATGACGCGCGCGAACTTGCCGTCCTTCTCGACGGACAGTCCGGTGGTGGCGAGGTTCTGCAGGATGCTTGAGTACGCGCTCGGCGGCGTCGCCAGATAGAAGATGCGGTTGCCGGCCGTGCCGCGTTGGCGGTCGATCTGCTCCAGCTTCTGCTTCAACGCGACGTAGCCGGCCGTCTCGCCGAAGTCGGATTGATGGAACGAGAAGGCGTCCGCCATGGCGTCGAACTGGCTGCTGGTGTCCGGGCGCCCAAACTGCCGCACGCCGTCAGCGAGCTCAGCGCGGAAGGATTCGTCGGTCCACGCTCGCCGGGCAAACCCAACCACGGCAAAGCCTGGCGGCAGCAGCCCGTCCTTGGCGAGGCCCATCAAGGACGGCACCAACTTGCGTTTGGTCAGGTCGCCGGTGGCACCGAAGATCACGACCACGCAGGGTCTGACCGTGCGCGCAGTGCGCAGTTCGTCGGCAAGGGGATTGGACGTGACGCTCGCAGTCGGGACGGTGATGTTCGCCATGCAGGATCCTCAGCTGCGGCATGTTGCCATCCAGGTGCGTGCGATGCACCAGATGCTGCGAACACTTCGCGCAAGGAACGTGGCGCGGTCGCCGTCCGTCAGGCTTCGCATGCTTCGCCGACGGCAACGATGTCGCGGTCGTCGACCTCGGCTGATGGCCATACGCACGCTTCGAAGGCTGCCGCTGCCTTGCTGATCGCTGTCGCGCACTCGGTCAGGTCGTTCGCGTGCGCGTTGGCGAGGTCCATCGACGTCAGCAAGTCGGCGCTGCGGGCACTGGCGACTTCCACCGCGACCGCCTGGGTGGTGACCTCCTGTTGCACGGCCGCCGTGTCGCCCTGTACCGCCTGCACGGCGGCCACCACTTCGGCCAACAACTTGCCCATCGTTACCACCAGTTCCTGCCCGGTGGCGGCGGCTTGGATCGACTTCGCAATCACCGTTTCGTTGCCGCGCGCGGCGTCGGCGCTGCGTCTGGCCAGGGAACGAACTTCTTCGGCGACGACCGCGAAGCCACGGCCGTGGTCGCCAGCGTGCGCGGCCTCGATGGCGGCGTTGAGTGCCAGCAGGTTGGTTTGGAACGCCACCTGATCGATGGTCTGTAGCACCGACTGGGTGCTTTGGCTGGCGTCGCCCAGCTCGGCCATCGTGGCGCCAATGCGTTGCATTTGCTGCTGGGCAGCCAGCAGATGCTGGTTGGCGAGCCGCGAACGATCGGCGGCCTGATCGGCCAGCCGCTTCGTGGTCGCGGTTCCGTCGGCAGCAGTGCGCATGGTGTCGGCGACGTCTTGCACGACGGCCGCTTGTTCGCGCGCTTGCCGTCCGACTTCCGGACAGGCCAAGCTGAGGTGTTGGGTGTCGGCATTGAGCGCGGTCGCGGTGTCGCGCACCGAGTGCATCAGGATGTCGAACCGCAGCGCGAAGCCGTTCCAAGCCGCGACGATGCGCTCGACCTCGGCCGGGCCGCGCGCCGGCAGGTTGCGATAGAGCGTGGAGCCATCCAACTCGACGCTGTCGATGGCGGCCGCCAGTTGATGCAGAGCCGCCAGTTCGCGTGCGAGCAGCCAGCGACAGACCAGGAAGACGGCAGCCGCCCCGCAGACGGCAATCGCCGCAACCCGCAAGAACGAGGCGAGCCCCGCGCCCGGCGAGTTGCCAGCGACCGCGATCGAGACGAGCAGGCCGCCGAGAGCGACCACCACAGCACAGCCAGCGGCGACGCGGGTTTCGGTGGTTGCAGCTCGCAGCAAGTGGCGCATGGCGAGTTCATCGGGCCGCCAGCTCGCGACCTTCACCCGCGCGCTAGACGTTGTCTCGCTCTGCGACGAGTCAGCTGATCGCGAGCATGCGTTCGAGCGGCACCAAGGCGCGTAGGCGCATCGCTTCGGGCATCTCGATGCGCGGCCGCAGATCGCGCAGCGCCAGGTAGATCTTCTCCAGCGTGTTGAGCTTCATGTGCGGGCAGCTGTTGCAGCCCTGGCACGCCGCCGTGCGATCTTCGAAGGGCACGGCGATCAGTTCCTTCGTCGGGGCGTGCTTCTTCATGGTGTGCAAGATGCCGGTCTCGGTGCCGACGATGTACTTGCCGCCGCTGTCCTTCTGCACGAACTCAAGCAGCTTGCTGGTCGACCCGATGAAGTCCGCGAGCTGCAGCACGTGATCCTCGCATTCGGGGTGCGCGATGAACTTCGCGTCGGGGTGCCGGGCCTTCAGCGCCGCGATCTTCTGCGAGCTGAAGGTCTCGTGCACCATGCAGGCGCCTGGCCACAGGTCCATCTGCCGTCCGGTCTTCTTGATCAGGAAGGCGCCGAGGTTCTTGTCCGGCCCGAACAGGATCGGCTTGCCAGCGGGCACCGAGCGGATCACTTTCTCGGCGTTGCTCGACGTGCAGATGATGTCGCTCTCGGCCTTCACCGCCGCGCTGCAGTTGATGTACATCACGACCCAGTGGTCGGGATGGCGCTGCTTCCACGCCCGCAGCTGATCGGCGGGGCATTGCTCGGCGAGGGAACAGCCGGCGTCGAGATCGGGAATGATGACGATCTTGCTCGGGTTGACGATCTTCGCCGTCTCCGCCATGAAGTGCACGCCGCAGAACAGGATGACTTCGGCGTCCTTGGCGTCGCGCGCGCGCTTGGCGAGTTCGAGCGAATCGCCGAGGTGGTCGGCGATGTCTTGGATATCGGGATCCTGGTAGTAGTGCGCGAGGATCAGCGCCTTGCGTTCGCGGCGCAGGCGATCGATCTCGGCGAACAAGTCGAGGGTCGGGTCGATGGTTCGTTCGCCGGTCAACATGCGGGCGATCATCGGTGCCGCCGGGCGATCTGCAAGGCCGCCGCCTTCGACGACGGCAAGTGCTAGAACGGTGTCGTCGCCACCGGCTTGCATTCACAGCGTCAGTCTCTAAGGGTCGCATTCATGGCAAGCACTCTGATCGTTCCCGTGGCCGTTGTCGATTCGATCGCGGTGCATCCTGGCGCCGATCGACTGGAGATCGCGCACGTGCTCGGCTGGCAGGTGGTGGTGCCGAAGGGCCGTTACCAGCCCGGCGACAAAGTCGTCTACGTGCCGCCCGGTTCGATGGTGCCCAAGGAGCACAGCGATCGCTTTGGCGTGACGCAGTATCTGAGCAACGGCCGCGTCAAGTGCGCGCGGCTGCGCGGCGTGCCTTCGTACGGCTTTCTCGTGGCACCTGACGATGCGAGCTGGCCCATTGGCTCGAACATGGCAGAGCACTTCGGCATCACGAAGTTCATGCCGCCGATCCGGCCCTTCGCCGGCGACGCGCTGCCGGACCATCCGTGGTTTCCGCGCTACACCGACCTCGAGAACCTGCGCAACTTCCCCGACGTGTTCGCGCCGGACGAGCCGGTGGTGCTGACCGAGAAGGTGCACGGCACCAACGTTCGCGTCGGCATCGTGCGCGGCGAGCGCATGGGCGGCAGCCACAACGTGCGGCGGGCGATGCCGGACCAGCGCCTGCATGAGAACCCGTATTGGCTGCCGTTCACGATGCCGTCGGTCGTGGCGCTGCTCGAACACTTCGCCAAGGACCACGAGCGCGTCATTCTCTACGGCGAGACTTATGGGCGCGGCGTGCAGTCGTTTCACTACGGGCACCTGAGCAGCCTCGGCTTTGCGGCCTTCGATCTGATGGTCGGCGAGCGCTATCTCGATTGGGACGCACTGCAGGCATGCCTCGTGCAGTTCGCGGTGCCGGCCGCGCCAGTCGTGTGGCAGGGGCCGTTCTCTTTGAGTGCGGTAAAGCAGCACGCGACCGGCAAGACGATGTTTGACGACAAGCACATTCGCGAAGGGGTGGTGGTGCGGCCGCGCTCTGAGCGCACCGACCCGCGCCTCGGACGCGTGGTCATGAAGTTCCTCTCGGACGACTACTTGCTCGACGACAAGCGCACCGACTACACCGAGTCGTGACCGCGACATCGCCGCTGCCGCTCACGGCGTCGGCAACACGCGGAAGCCCTCTTTGCGGGCCGCCTCCGCCAACCGATCATCCAGGGTGACGAATTCGATCGTCCCTGGGCGTTCGCGGCAAAGGTGCAAAGCGGCGGCGAGTTGGCAGGCGTCCGCCGCTCGCAGCGGGTGAGTGGCCAAGATGCGCCGAGCACGGGCGGCGATCTGCACGATGTCGACGGCGGTGTTCCAGGCGCCTTCAAGCTCCGTCAACGCGGTCAGGGCCGCGGTGCGCGCCGGCTCGCTCAACTCGCCGCCGCGAGATCGTCGCCAGATCGCGCTCGCCAATTCGACCCCAGTCGTGACCCAAACCAAGAGCTGCGAATCCGTCGCCATCACGGCGCGCATGGTTTCAGTCTCGTTCTCTTGCAGGATGAGCGGAACGAGGGCGGAGCTGTCCCAGAATCTCATCGGCCGTCCTTGCGTTCATCCAGCAAGGCCTGCACGACACTAGCCTTGGCCTTTGGCAGGCGGCGTCGCAGGAAGTCATCGGGCAGGTTGGTGGTCGCTCGCAGCAGCAGTCCGTCGCGCTCAAGCGCGGCGAGTGCTTCTTCTCCGGACGCATCGGTGGTTGAGCAGTGGCATGGCGTCAGGTCCGCAACCGGCACATCGCGGTCGAACACACGCACCGTGCCGCCGCGGCGGACATAGGCGAGGAACCGGCTGAGGTTGTTTTTCAGCTCACTGATTTTGGCAGTCTTCACAAGGCTAAGTTAGCTATATCGACATGGCTCGCAAGGCCTTGATCGCAGAACCAGAAATGGTGCGCACGATGGGCTATGTTGCTTGCCACCTGGAACCGCCAATGACCGAAGACAACCGCCGCAGCGCTCCTTCGCCCGCCAGTGTCACCGATTGGATGCGCAACGATTGGGATGCGCGCGGGGGCGAGAACGCTCGCTACTACATCAACACGAACGAACACGACGGCTTCGACTTTGCGTTGTCGGGCTGCCGTGACGCCTTCGAAGTGCTCGGGCTGTTGCACAAGGAACTGCGTCATGACATGCGCCTGCTCGAGATTGGCTGCGGCATCGGCCGCATGCTGCAGTTCTTTGGCGTGTTGTTTGCCGAGGTGCACGGCATTGACATCGCGCCCAGCATGGTGACGCAAGCGCGTGAGTACCTGAAGAAGTCGGCCAACGTGCAGGTGCATCTCGGTGACGGCCGCACGCTCACCGGTCTACCCAGTTCACACTTCGACCTGGCGCTCAGCTTCCAAGTCTTTCAGCACATCCCCGACAAGCAGGTCATCACCGACTACGTGCGCGACACCTTCCGTGTGCTGCGGCCGCAGGGCTTGTTCAAGTTCTTGGTGAAGACGAAGCCGTGGAACGGGCAAGGGCCGCGCCCCGATACCTGGAACGGCATCGAGATCGGTCGCCCCGACATCGACCAATGGCTCGCCCTCGATCCGTGGCGGCTGCGTTCGGTCTGCGACAGTGTTGACCCGACGAAGGCGTGGGTGGTGTTGCAGAAGCCGTGACGGCGGCAAGTTCGCAGGCTCTGCCCCGGCGGCGGGCATAGACGGGCGGGGTCAGGTGGTGGCGAACACGTCGCTCAGGCTCTTGGCGTCGAGCAGCCGGTCGGTCCAGATGTCGAGGTCGGGCAGCGATGCGGCTTGCATGCGAGCCGCGAACTCGGCTGGCATTGGGCCGAAGCGTTTGGTGAGTAGGCGCCCCAGGGTGTGGGCCTGACCTGCGGCCTGAGCTGCGGCCTGAGCTGCGGCTTGGCCTTCGGCGCGACCGCGGGCGTGGCTCTCTCGCTGTGCTTTTTCGAGGGTGCTCATGATGGTGGGTTCGGTTTGCTTGAGGTGTTTAGAGAAGGCCATCTGGAGGTGCTCGGGCGACACGTCGGTTGTGGCGAGACTGGTCAGGGCGCTTGCGCCGTGAAGGCGCTGAAGATGCCGAGCTCCGTGCGCCGCTGCACATCTGTGAAACCGACGGCGCGCAACGCCGCCACGATCGTGTCCGGCGGCACGCAGGCAAGGATCGTCTCCCAGTAGTAGCTCATCATCTCGCGCGCGTCGCGGCTGCCAGTGAACAGCTGTGTCAGCCACGGCAGGATGTCGCGGAAGTAGGTGCGGGCCACAACCAGCCCAAGCCGTGTGCGCGGGCGCGACACTTCGAGCACGAGCACACGACCACCTGGACGCAAGACGCGCCGGTACTCGCGGAAGGCGCTCTCGAGCTCGGTCACGTGACGCAACGCGAAGCCCATCGATAGGAAGTCGGCGCTGGCGGCCTCGGCTGGGATCGCCTCGGCATGGCCTTCGCGAAACTGTGCGGTCGGCACGCGCTGGGTCGCCACCGCGAGCATGCCGGGACTTGGGTCGACACCGACCACCGTTCCACTGCCACGCAGCACGTCGAGGATCGCACGCGTCACCGGGCCGGTGCCGCAGGCGATGTCGAGCACGTTCATGCCGGGACGCAGGCCCGCCTTCCTCAAGCACCGCCGTCGATACAGGCCGCCCGTCCACAAGAAGCCGAAGCCATTGATGCGGTCGTAGTGCGGTGCGCCACGATCGAACAGCAGGCGCAGATAGGCCGACTTGTCGCCGTCCTGCGCGTAACGCGTCGCGATCTTCGGATGAGGAGCTGTCATTGGCCGGGTCGAGAAGTGTCACAGCCTACGCGGGCATGGCGGTGGCGATCCAGCCATTGCGCGCTGACCAGCGGGCTCGACTGCGAGCGGCGCTACGAACTCGCCGCTTTCTTGGCGCGGCGCACCGGCTTCTTCTTCGCCGGCCCCCTCGCTGCCCGCGCCGCCAACAGATCGAGCGCGCGCGCCAACGTCAGCTCGTCCGGGTTCTCGTCTTTGTTGAGCGAGGCGTTGGTGGTGCCGTCGGTGACATAGGGCCCATAGCGACCATCGAGCAACTTGATGACAGTCTTGGTGACGGGGCTCTCACCGAGTTCGCGTCGCGTCTTCTGCTGACTAGGCGCTCCAGGGCGACCCTTGCCGCCGGTCTTTGGCTGCGCGAACAACGCCAGCGCCAACGTCATGTCGACGGTCAGCGGCGTGTGCCCAGCGGGGATGCTGCGCGTGTCCTTGCCCCACTTCAGGTACGGACCAAAGCGACCGTTGGCCGCCAGCACCGGTTCGTCGCCGCCTTCTGGCGTCTTCGCCGTGCCAACCGTGCGCGGCAACGCGAGCGTCGCCAAGGCTTCGGCGAGCGTCACGGTGTCGGGTTGCATGCCGACGAGCAGCGACGCCATCTTCGGCTTGTCGGCCTTCTTGCTCTTGCTCTTGCCCTTCTTCGCTTCGGGCGCTTCGCCGAGTTGGAAGTAGGGGCCGAAGCGACCGACCTTGACGAACACCTGCAGCCCGTTGGCGTCGGTGCCGAGCACCTTCGGCCCGTCGCCGCCCTTCACGAGCAGTTCGATCGCCTTCGCCAGCGTCATCTCGTCCGGCGGCATCTCGTCCGGCACGCTGGTGCGCTTGTCCATGCACGAGAGGAACGGCCCGTAACGACCGACGCGCACTTCGACCAGTTCGCCGTTCGCATTGTTGCCGAGCGGGATCGAGCAGATCTTGCGCGGGTCAATGTGCTCTTCGACGCTGCTGACGCGGTCGCGCAGGCCAGGCGTGCCGCCCGTTGCCGCATCGCTGCCGAGGAAGAACTGCTTGAGATAGTCGATGCGCTTGGCCTTGCCGTTGCTGATCTCGTCGAGGTCGTCCTCCATCTTGGCGGTGAACTGGTAGTCCACGAGCCAACCGAGGTATTGCGCGAGCAGGTCGACGACTGCGAAGGCGGTGAACGTCGGCACCAAGGCCGTTGCTCGTTTGAACACGTACTCACGACGCACGATCGTCTCGATGATCGCGGCGTAGGTCGACGGGCGGCCGATGCCACGCGCCTCGAGTTCCTTGATGAGTCCCGCTTCGGTGATGCGCGGCGGCGGTTGCGTGGTGTGGCCAGCGGGCTTCAGTTCGCGCGCGGTCGCCTTGTGGCCAGCCTTCAAGTCCGGCAGCACACGTTCGGCTTCGGCCAGTTCACTTTCGGCGTCATCGAGATCTTCGATGTAGGCGAGGCGATAGCCGGCAAACTCGATGGTCTTGCCGGTGGCGACAAACTTCGCTTGGCCAGAGGCCAAGGTCTGCATGCCGAGCGTCATTGTTGTGCGCTGGCCCTTGGCGTCCTTCATCTGGCAAGCGACGGTGCGCCGCCAGATCAGTTCGTAGAGGGCGCGTTCGTCAGCACCCATGTCGGCCGGCAAGGCACTCGGATGCACGAACTCGTTGCCCGCTGGTCGGATCGCTTCGTGCGCTTCCTGGGCGTTCTTGACCTTGGTTGCGTATTGGCGCGGCGCGTCGGGAAGGTACTGCGGTCCAAACTGAAGCCCGATCAGAGAACGCGCGGCAGCCACTGCTTGCGTGCTGAGCGTCGTCGAGTCGGTGCGCATGTAGGTGATGAAGCCGTTCTCGTAGAGGCGCTGGGCGCCGCGCATCGTGCGCTGCGCGGCGTAGCGCAGCTTGCGCGCCGCCTCTTGCTGCAGCGTCGACGTCGTGAACGGTGGATACGGGCGCTCGGTGTAGGGCTTCTGCTCGACGTCGAGCACGGTGGCCTGCTGGCCCGCGAGTTCGTTCGCGAGCGCGGTCGTCTGCTTTTCGCCGAGCACGACGAGTGCCTTGGCCGTGTCCTTCAGCTTGCCGGTGTCCGGGTCGAAGTCGCGGCCGGTGGCGACGCGGTCGGCGCCGAGGCCTTGCAGCGCGGCGGTGAACGGCGCGTCTTCGCTGGCGGCACCACTGCTGGCGGCACCACTGCTGGCGGCACCACTGCTGGCGGCACCACTGCTGGCGGCGAGCACCGCATCGAGACTCCAATACTCCGCCGGCAGGAAGCGCATGCGTTCGCGTTCCCGCTCGACGATCAGGCGAACGGCGACACTCTGCACGCGGCCAGCGGACAGCTTGGGTCGCACCTTCTTCCACAACAGCGGCGAGACCGTGTAGCCATAGAGCCGGTCGACGACGCGCCGCGTTTCTTGCGCCTCGACCAGATCCATGTCGATTTCGCGCGGGTGCTCGAGCGCTTCGAGGATCGCCGACTTGGTGATCTCGTGAAACACCAGGCGCTTGGTCTCGCACTTCGGCTGCAGCTCCTGCACGAGATGCCAGGAGATCGACTCGCCTTCGCGGTCTTCGTCGGTCGCGAGGTAGACGATGGAGGCGTCCTTGACCATCGCGCGCAGCTTCTTGAGGTGCTCGCGCTTGTCGGCGGGCACCACGTAGAGCGCTTTGAAGTCGTGCTCGACGTCGATGCCGAGCTTGGCCCACTTCTCCTTCTTCAGTTCGGCCGGCACTTCGCTGGCGTCGGAAGGCAAGTCACGGATGTGCCCGATGCTCGCTTCGATGCGGTAATCGGAGCCGAGAAACTTGGCGATCGTGCGAGCCTTGGCGGGCGATTCGACGATGACGACGGGCGTGCCCTGCTGCTTGCTGCTTGCCATGCGGGTGGGTTGAGGGGGCCTTGTTAGGGTCTCGTGGAACGAACTGTCAAGCATCTCGGCTGGTTGACGTGCCGTTCTGAAGGGCACTTCGGGCCGCGGTGATGCGTGCAGCGACGGTGTCGAAACCAGCGACAGTGGCCGGGACTGGGCGAATGCGGGCTGGGGGCGAGTGTGGAGACGTGGGCGGTGCTGGGGCTGTTCGCAGCCGATTGCCGGGCAGAAGAATCTGCGTCTCTGCCGATGTCCGCCGTGCCTCGGCGCGGTCGGTTCTGCGAGCCGACGCCGCCGGTAGGTGAGTCTGATGACGCGTCGATCAGAGCGTGGCCCACTCGGCGGGGATCGTCACATCGACCTCGCCATCACCGTTCTCGTCGACCTGGATCTCCAAGGTGAAGAAGTCGAGCGCCACCAGAGTCAGCGTGGTGCCGTCCGCCCCTTCGATCGTGAACGCGCCCGCCGATGGATCCGGGAGGAACTGCAGGCCCGTCATCGCCCCTTCGGTGTGGAACGTCAGCGCGCCGCCGAGCAGCGGGTCGTCGACCGAGCCTTCGGCGAAGAGCCCCATGGTGAAGTCCAACACGTAGTCGTTGCGGTCGATGACGCTGCCCCTGTGCAAAGTGCGCACGCCGAGTTGCACGTCGGTGGTCGCTGTCAACGACATCAGTTGCACCGTGGCGCGCTTCTCGCGCGCGAAGTCGAAGGTGCCGGTGACGGTGGTGCTCACTTCGCCGACGGTGAGGCGCAGCGCCAAGAGATCGAGGCGGGCCGCGAGCATCCAGTTGAGGCTGGTCACCAGATCGCCATCGATGGCGACGTCATCGAACACCAAGGCGCCGGCGAGCACGCTGCCGCTGTCGCCGTAGTCAGAGAACGCGACCGTGAACGTGTCGCCGGTCGAGTAGCTCTCGTCGCCGTCGCGATCGCCCCAGCTGTAGATCGCAGTGCCGCCTTCCGGGCCGGCGACTTCTTGCACGACGATTGGCTGCGAAGAAGGTGAGCTCGGTGGTGGTGGCGGCGGCACGTCGAAGAAGGCGCTGGCGACGCGAGCCAGGCGCACCGGTCCAAAGGCGGCGTGGTAGGCGCTGCTCGCGACGGCCAGCGCGTTGGTCGCATCGATGCGAATGTCGGGCTGCGCGGTGGCGAGGGGGCGGCGTTCGCTGTTGCCGCAACTGCCGAGGAGAACGCAGGCGCCGACCAGGCTGGCGGCGCGGCACGAGGGAGAGCGAAGGAGGCGCATGAGTTGGCGGGCAAATGTCGCACACGGCGACAGCGCGAGCAGCCGACTCCGCATCGATTGACCTTGTCTTCATCGCATCTTGGCACGTGCGCGTTCACTGCTCCCTCGGTTCTTCGAAGGGTCACGTGCTCTTCACGACAGCTTCACGCAGCAACCTACTTTGCCTTGGGTCCTGAAGGCCGAACCGCTCGGCCTGATCCTTCTTTCCTCACCCGAGAACTCGAACATGCAACGCAGCTCACTTTTGGGCCTGGCCGTCAGCCTGAGCCTCGCCTCACTGGCGTCGGCGCAGGTCATCATCAACACCAACATCACGACCTCGACCACGTGGACGTCCAACAACGTCTACGCGCTCCAGGGCGACATCTACGTGGAGCCAGGCGCCACGCTGACGATCCAGGCCGGCACTGTGATCGCCAGCCTCAACAACAGCACGCTCGCGGTCTGCCGCGGCGCGCAGATCATCGCCAACGGCACCGCCACCAGCCCGATCATCATGACGTCGGACAACGATCGCGCGACCTGGACCGGCGGCGACCCGAAGACGGGCACCTACCGTCAGACGGCGAACAATGAGTGGGGCAACCTCACGATCATGGGCTCGGGCTACATCTCCGAGAACCAGATCGGCACCAACACGCCAGCGCCGAGCGCTTCGAACTACGCCGACATGGAAGGGCTGAGCCCAGCCAATACGTCGCTCAACGACTACGGCGGCGGCAACGACAACGATGACAGCGGCAGCGTCAGCTACCTGTCGCTTCGTTACGGCGGTCGCACGGCGGCAGTCGGCATCGAACTGAACGGCTTGTCGCTCGGCGGCATCGGCCGCAACACCGAGATGCACCACATCGAGATTCTCAACAACCTCGATGACGGCATCGAGATCTGGGGCGGCACCGTCAACCTCAAGCACGTCAGCATCTGGAACGTCGGCGACGACAGCTTCGACCTCGACCAGGGTTGGCGCGGCAAGGCCCAATACGGCCTGATCGTGCAAGGCCACAGCGGTGCGGGCGCGCAGGGCTCGGGCTTTGGCGACAACGCGATCGAAGTGGACGGCGCCGAGCTGTGCAACTACCAGCCGGTCACGACCATCTCGCTCTACAACTTCACCGTCATCGGCAACCCGAACCCGACCAACGCTTCGAGCTCGGGCGACCACCTGACGGCCTGGCGCGACAACGCCAACGTGCAGTTCCACAACTGCATCTTCATGGACGCTGGTGACAACGTCATCAACAACGACATCTCGGACCTCGAGAACGGCAACACGGGCTACGGCTGCAACGGCACGCTGACCTGGGCCGACCGTTGGCTGACCGCGCACACCGTCACCTCGCCGATCAACCCGTTCAGCAGCCCCGCTTCGGCCTACACGGCGCAGACCAGCGGCAACCTGATCGAGTTCCGCGACAACCTGTTCTTCCGCAACCTGCGCACGGCTGCCTACAACGAAGCCAACACGCGCCTCGTGTTCGCGGGCGGCGGCGGCACCAACAACGCCAACAACACCATCGTCACCAGCTCGCCGATCGTCTCGATCACGCGCGGTGCGGCGGTGCTCACCAATGGTGTCAACACCTCGCAGCCAGTCACGTTCCTCGACCCGACCGCGGCCAACGACGCCGTGACCGCAGTTGAGTTCGCACCGAACGATGGCTTCTTCACCTCGTCGCGCTTCCGCGGCGCCTTCCCGCGCGGCAACAACTGGATGATCGGTTGGACCGGCACCAGCGCGTTTGGTCTCACGACCAACAGCCCGGCGAACGTCTACCTCGCTGGCGAACGCTCAGGCCTCGTCGGTGCGCCAGTCCACTACACCACCGGCAACTGGGCCGTTGGCACGCCGGTCACGCTGTCGGTTGAGAACATCGACCCGAACCTCAACATCGGCATCTGCGTGTTCGGTGGTCCGTTCCAGTTCAACTTCCCGATCTTCGGTGGCGTGCTCGTGCCGACGCCCGACGTCGTCACCGTCGTCGTCGGTGCTGGCGGCGCGGCGTCGATGGGCACCTTCATCGTGCCCCCAGGTCTCGCCGGCGCGATGTTCCACACGCAGTGGGCGAGCTTCGACCTCGGCGTGCCGTCTGGTGAGTTCGCGTTCTCGAACGCGCAGTCGCACATCCTGCCCTGAGCCAGGATTGCCTGCGAAGCCTGCCGTACGGGGCAGGCGGTAGCGCCCGTTGGCGACCCGCCTGCCCTCGCTCGTTCCTCATGTTCGCTCGCCAGAATGCCATGAATCCGAAGCGCCGCGCGTCCTGTTGGTTGGTTCCTGCGATGTTGCTGCTGGCGTCGGCCTGTCGACAAGAAGTCGCGGCCGCGCCGATGGTGGCGAAGGGCCCAGCGTTGCAGCCGTTCCAGGAGGAACTGTTGCGCCTGGCCTTCCGCGCCGCTTCGGCGTTCCCCTTGGAACCGCATGCGAAGAACCGTTCACGGGCGCAGGAAGTGGCGGTGGTGGGTTGCTTCGAACTGGACGCACCGCAGTTGGCGCTTGAGTTTGCGCACGGCATCGCCGACTGGCGCCGCGGCAGCGCCTATGCGGACTACGCCTGCTACTGCGCACGCCACGACGGCCGCGAACAAGCTCTCGACTATGTGAAGCGCGCGGAAACGTTCGTCAAAGAGCTCGCGCGCGATGTGAGTACGCAAGAGTGGCGACGCGACCTGATCATGATGAAGTTGGCGCGCGCCTGCATGCTGCTCGGTGACCAAGAACGAGCGGATGCGTTCGCCGCGGGCATCGAGGCGGCTTCGACGCACGCCGTCGATGACGACTGGGCCAGGACCGCGGCCGATCGCGCCAACATGGTCGCTGCGGAGAAACTCGGGGAAGCGATCGCGACGCTCGACGCGAGCTTCCAAGGCATGAGCCTTGGCCAGCAGAACACCGCCATCGCGACGTTGGTCGCGTTGCACGAGCGTTTCTTCGCCGAGGCCGCCCATCGCGTGACCATCGAAGAGCGCCTCACCAAGACCTACGACAAACTGCCGCCGCCGATTCGCCTGCAAGCGCTCCTGCGGTTGGTGTCGACGTGCCTCGCCAAGCACGACCAAGCCTCGGCGTTGCGCTTGCTGGCGGTGGCTCGCGACCTCGCGGCGGCGCACACCTGGCGCCCTGCCGATCAGGTGCCGCAATTGGCGCGACTGGCCGAGTTGCGTGGGCGGGCGGGGGAGACCGCGCAGGCGCGCGCCGATGCCGAAGCAGCGTTGGCGATCTATCACGAAGAACGCGATCGCATCGTCAACATCGAGCGGGCGGAAACTCTGTGGCCGCTGGCTCTGACTTGGCACACGCTCGGCGAAGCCACGACAGCCGACGACCTACTGGCGTTGGCGCTCGAAGAAGCGATGGAGAACCCCAACTCGCGGCCGCGCGCGGATGACCTCGTCGACATCGCGGTGGCCATGGCCAGACACGGTTGCAAGCCCTCGGTGCGCCTCGCTACCCGCATGCGGCAGGTTTGTGAGGGATTGGGCAACCCGTGGTGAATCCACGCTGCCTCGGCGGTCTGGCCGCGATGTTGGCCTTCGGTGGAATCGTCACCGCCCAGCAAGACGGGTCGCTGCGCGGCGTCGTGCGCGACAAAGACTTCGACGCGCCACTCGCCGATGCCCAGGTGCAGATCGTCGAGCTCGGTCTGGCGGTGCCGACCGACGAGCAGGGCAACTTCGTCTTTCGCCAGGTGCCGGCGGGGCGCTACACGCTCGTCGTCGCCAAGGATGGCTATGTGCGCCAGGTGCGTGCCGACCAGGTCGTCACCTCGGGCCAGCTCGCGGAAGTGCGCTTTGAGTTGGCCGGGGACTTCACCGACATGGAGGAGTTCGTCGTTCAGGAAGTGCTGCAGCTCGGCGGCGACACCGAGGGCGCGTTGCTCGAGATTCGCTTCGACAGCGCCGCCTTCCTCGACTCGATCAGCGCCGACCTGATGAGTCGAGCTGGGGTCAGTGATGCCGCCGGTGCGCTGCGGCTGGTGGCAGGTGCGTCCGTGCAGGATGGCAAGAGCGCGGTCATTCGCGGCTTGCCCGATCGCTACGTCAGCTCGCAGATGAACGGCGTGCGGCTGCCGTCGGCCGAAGAAGACAAGCGGGCTGTGGAGCTCGATCAGTTTCCATCCGAAGTCATCGCCAACTTGCAGGTCAGCAAGACGTTCACGCCCGACCAACAAGGCGACGCCTCCGGTGGCGCCGTCAATGTGGCGTTGCGGGGCGTTCCCGATGAGCCCGTCTTCTTGAAGTGGAAGGTCGGCACGAGCCACAACACGCAAGTCTCCGGGCGCAGCGACTTCCTCACCTCCCAAGGTGGCGGTGTGCACGCGTTCGGCAAGAGCGGCAGCGAACGCGGCGTGCAGGAGTTGGACGAGAATTGGGAGGGGGCGGTCGGCGTCTCACGGGCCGAAGCGCCGCTCGACTACAAGATGGGGGGCTCCGCCGGCGGCTACGTCGATCTCGGCAACGGTTGGCGCGCCGGTGGTCTGCTGAATGTGTTCTACGAGCGCGACAGCAGCTTCTTCGACCACGGCCGCGACGACTCGCTGTGGGCATTGCAGCTCGGTGACCCGCTGACGCCGCAGTTCAGCCAAGGGGCGCCGACGGCCGGTGAGTTCTATACGTCGCTGCTCGATGTCACGCAGAGCAAGCAGTCGGCCCAGTGGGGTGGGCTTGGCACGGTTGGTGTCGAGAGCAAGGAGCACGCCATCACGTTGGCTTGGTTGCGCACCGAGACGGCCGAAGACAAGACCACCCTGGCCGAAGACACTCGCGGCAAGCAGTACTTCTTCCCCGGCCATGATCCGGAAGTGCCGACGTCACCAGGCAGCGAGCAGTTCCTTGGCGCGCCCTACCTGCGTTTGCAAACGCTGGAATACACCGAACGCACGACCGAGACCTTGCAGCTGAGTGGCCGCCATCGCTGGATGGTGGGCGGCATCGAACCGCTGCGTGCGGCCGAACTGGATTGGACGTTGGCGCAGAGCTCGGCCGACCGCGACCAGCCGGACAAGCGCCAGTTCGCGTCAGCTTGGAGCCCCACCGGCAGCTACCTGCAATACAAGCCCGCCGCGCAGTTCACGCTCGGCAACCTGCAGCGCGTCTACAAGAAGATCGAAGAAGAGAGCGAAGCCATCGCCGTCAATCTGAAGGTGCCGTTCGACGCGTGGCACGAGAAGTCGGGCTACTTCAAACTCGGCGTGTTCAACGATCGTGTGGACCGTCGCTTCGACCAGGACACCTTCAGCAACTTCGCGGATCCTTCGTTCTTCATCGGCCAGTTCGACGAGATCGATTGGAGCCAGAACTGGTTGTTCGAGGAGCACCTGATCACGGCCAGCAATTCTGACATCGACTACAAGGGCAAGCAGCGACTGCATGCGTACTACCTGATGATGGAATTGCCGGTGGTGTCAACGCTGCGCGTGGTCGGTGGTGTGCGCTTTGAGTCGACCGAGATTGGCATCACCAACGAAGCGGAAGAGGACGCGGTGTGGGTGCCTCCAGGTCAGTTTGGCACGGCGGAGTTGGCGCCCGGTGATGCGGATGTCACGTATTCCCGCAGCGACTTCTTGCCAGCCCTCGGCTGGATCTATGAGCCGCTTTCCGGCGTGACGCTGCGCGCCTCCTACAGCGAGACGGTGGCGCGGCAGACGTTCAAGGAACTGACGCCGATCGCGCAACAGGAGTATCTGGGTGGCCCGGTCTTCCTCGGCAACCCGGAGCTCGAGATGAGTTCGTTGCGCAACTACGACTTGCGCGTCGACTACGTGCCGTACGGTGGTGGCCTGCTGTCGGCCTCATGGTTTCGCAAGGACATCGTGCGACCGATCGAATACGTCGAGAAGCTCGGCAGCTTCTCGTTCACGACGGCGGTCAACTACCCGCGTGGCCAGTTGAACGGCATCGAGTTGGAGTCCCGGCAGAGTCTTGGCGAGTTGTGGGGACCGCTGGCTGGGCTGGCGATCGGCGCCAACTCGACCTGGATCGATGCGACCGTTCGCCTTCCCGATGACGAGATCCTCGGCTTCACCAACCTCAACGGCGTGCCGCCGCGCTCGATCCGCGACATGACGAATGCGCCGGAGTACCTCTACAACCTGTATACGACGTACGACATTGAGTCGACCAAGACGGGGCTCGCCCTCTTCTACACAGTGCAAGGCGACACGCTCGTGCAGGGCCCTGGCCCCAGCAACGACTTCTTCATTCCGGCGACCTACGAGACGCGCTACGAAACCTTGAACGCGACGCTGTCCCAGGGGCTCGGCGGCCATGTCAAGTTGATGCTGGCGGCGAAGAACCTGACTGATGCCGAGCACCGTGAGGTCTACCGCTCAGAGTTCGTTGGCACCGACGTCACGCGACGTTCGCATCGCGACGGCGTCGAGTACTCGCTGAGCATTGGCGGCGAGATTCGTTTCTAGCTCTCGGCGGTGAAGCTGTGGAGTTTGCCCGGTCCTTGCGGGTAGCGTCCCGCCGTGAACTTAGGTCTCCGCAAGCTGCTACTGGCCTCGCTGCTGGCTTCGTTCTGTGGCCAGACCGCGCTGGTCTACCTCGACGACACCGCGGGCCCTGAGCACCGACTCACTGAATTGGCGGTGAAGGGCCGCGTGCTGTGGCACCAGCACAACTGCCAAGCCTGCCATCAGGTGTATGGCTTTGGTGGGTTCCTCGGCCCCGACCTCACCAATGCGGCGCCTCGGTTGACGCGCGCGCGCCTCGATGAAGTGCTGACCGTTGGCAACGCGCAGATGCCGGCCTTCCATTTCAACAGCAATGAGATCGATGCGATCGAAGACTACTTGTTCGCACTCGACCAGACCGGCATCGGCGTCGCTCGGCAATCGCCGCCGCGCAATGCCCGGGAGGTGCTGGCCGCGCTAGAGACGCACGCGAAGGAACGGCCACCTGCCGAGGCTGTCAGCCGCGGCCTCAAGACCTTCACGACGTCGTGCACAACCTGCCACGTGCCGCTGCAAGCGACCGCACTCGGCTTGCACACGGCACCGGATCTGAGCACGCTGGTCCTTCGCCTCGACGACGCCGCCATTCACACCACGATCACGCAAGGCAGGGTGCAGAAGGGCATGCCGCAGTGGCCGCTCGCCGCCCCAGCCGTGCAGGACGTAGTGGCATTCTTTCATTGGCTGCACAGCGAACGCGAAGCCATCGTGGCCCGCCTGCCTGCATCCGGCGGACTGCAGGGATTGCCTTGGTGGGAATTCAAATGACTCAGATGGAGACTCGGCCAAGCCAACACGTGACCCCAGCCACGACCCCGTCGCTCGATGGCCTCACCGGCCAAGGCGTCGACCGGACCGTCGTCATCCAGCTACGCATGGCGCTGCTCTGCATTGTGGTCGCGGTCGGCGGCGGTGCGCTGGCGGCACTGCACTACCTGCCGTCGTGCGCAGAATGGCTGAACGGCCGCTCGCTGACGTTGACGCGTCTGCGGCCGCTGCACACGACCTTCGCGTCGCTGTGGATCTTCGGCGGCTCGCTGGCGGTGATGTACCACTACTTGTCGACGCAGCACGGCGGCCTCGACCGTGGCGATCGTCGGCGCTTCCTCTTCCACACCGTGTGTTGGCTGCTTGCCGGTGCGGGCATCTTTGTCTCGCTAGCTGCAGGCGTCCTCTCAGGCCGTGAGTACCTCGACTTCCATCCGATCTTCAGCGTGATGCTGTTGGCGGGTTGGAGTGCGTTTGCGTGGACGTTCTTGAAGCGGCTGAAACACGGCTTTTGGGCCCAGCCGATCTACATCTGGTTCTGGACCATCGGCACGCTGTACTTCGTCTACACGTTCGTCGAAGGGCACAGCTATCTGTTGCCGGCGGTCTTCGAGAACCCAGTCCGCGACATGCAGATCCAGTGGAAGTCCTGCGGCACGCTGGTCGGGTCGTTCAATTTCTTGATGTATGGCTCGCTCGGCTACGTCGGCGAACGGCTGTCCGGCGACCGACGGTACGCGCAGTCGTCGACGGCGTTCTGGCTGTTTGGCGTCGGCTGCCTCAACTCGTTCACCAACTACGCGCACCACACCTACCACCTGCCGCAGACGTCGTCGGTCAAGTGGATCGCGTTCGTGGTGTCGATGATCGAGGTCGTGATCCTGCTGAAGGTGATGATGGACTTGAGCGCCGCGATGCGGAAACGCGGCACCAGTCAGTTCTGTGGCCGTCTGAGTTGGTTGACGGCGGCGAAGTGGTGGACCTTTGCGATGCTGTTCACTTCGATTGTCATCTCGGTGCCGAGTTGGAACAGCATCATCCACGGCACCCAAGTGATCGTGGCGCACGCCATGGGCACGACGATTGGCATCGACACGCTGGTGCTGCTCGGCACCTCGTCCTGGTTGATCTGTGAAGTGGGCGGCGCCCGGGTGATGCCGAAGATCGATGGTGCGCTGCAGCGCCACACCGTTCGCTGGATCAGTGGCGCGCTCACCGTGCTGGTCACCTGGCTGACGCTGGCCGGTGCGACGCACGGCTACTACCGCTACCTCGGTGAGTCGACGCCGGATTGGGTGGTCGGCAGCCGTTGGGTGCTGCCCGTCTGCGGCGGTGTGTTGGGCTGCTGGCTGCTGGTCGCGGCGGTGCGAATGCTGCGCATGCTCTCGTCGCGTCCGACGACTTGACTCGCGGCGTGACTGGCCGCCTCAGCGCTGCTGGCGCGCGACGCGCTCGACCTGCTCCAGATAGCGCGCGATCTCGTCCCGCGGCTTCAACTGTTGCGCGCGCCGCAGCAACGGCACCGCGTCGCTGTAGCGCGACATGCTGACCAGTGCCTGCGCCTGCCGCACCTTGGCTTCGACTTCGAAGGCTTCGATGTTGGCCGCGCGCTCGTAGTAGAGCATGGCGCGCTCCGGCTCGCTCTTCTTGCCGTAGTGCTTGCCCAGCAACAGCAGCGCTTCGCCATCCAGCGGGTCGAGCTTGACGATCTCCTCAAGCAGCGCCACGACGTCCTCGGTGCCTTCGCCTGCCGCCATGCTGAAACGGGCTTCCAGCTTGAGCAGCTTGCGCATGTCGATGGGGTCGAGGTGCTTGGCCATGTAGCGGCGAATGGCGGCCGCCACTACTTGGGCCTGCGGCAGCTGACCGCGGGCGGCCAGCGTCTCGGCGGCGCGCATCGGTCGCGTGATCGGTTGGCGGATGTCGAGGCTGACCGCGCGCAGGAACGTGCGCGCCGCCAACTGCGGCAGGCCTTCACTGAGGTAGATGTCGCCCAACGTGAACATGCTGTCGACCGTCGCCCGGCTGAGGCGGTCGAGCACTTCGAGGTTCTCGGCCGCCCGCAGCGGCTGCTTCTGGCCCATCAGCGAGTGCGCTTG
>CANEYR010000032.1 GCA_947444055.1 Planctomycetota bacterium | reverse complement strand
TTCTCGGCATCGGTGACGTAGCCGGTGGCCTGCACGAAGGCGGCGAACTGCACGTTGGTGACCTCCGCGACGTCGAGCCAATAGCCATCGAGGCGCACACGGTGCTTCCGCGCATCGACGTCACCGTTTTGGCTGCCGAGCACCGCTTCCCCGCCCGGGATCCAAACCATGTTGGTGGTGAGATCCTGCGCCCGCGACAGGTTCGTCAGGAACACCAAGGCCACGATCATTCGCATCGCCACATGCTCGCCGCCAACGTCCCGACCAACAACGGGCTGGTGCGCGTTAGATTGCCCGGCATGACAACGACCCCGCCGCGGTTGGCGTTCTGGTTCTCCCTCGCCATCGCCTTGGCCGGAGCCCTGAGTCCGGTCGGCGCGCAGAACCCGACGGCGGAGCAGCCCAAGCCCGAAGGCAAAAAGATCGACATCGTGTTCGTTGGCAACAGCTACACCCACTTCCATGACCTGCCTGCCTTCGTGCGGGCGATCGGGTTGGCGCAGACGCCGAAGGTCGCGATCACGACGACGATGCTGGCACCGGGCGGCTTCACGCTGAAAAGCCACTGGGACGCGGAGGGCGACGACAGCCCGCGCACCGTGCTGAAGACGAAGACGCCGGACTTCGTGGTGCTGCAAGAACAGAGTCGGTTGCCGCTCGACAACCCGGAGCTGATGCAGGACTCGGCGATGAAGTGGGGCAAGCTGCTGAAGGAACGCAAACTGACGCCGGTGTGGTACATGACCTGGGCACGCGCCGCCGAGCCAACAACCCAAGGCCGCATCACCGCCCAGTACGAGAAGGCGCACAAGACGGGCGGCGGTCGCCTCGCCCCGGTCGGCCGCGCCTGGCAAGCCGTGCTGAGCCAGCACAAGGAGCAACAGTTGCACGTCGCCGATGGCAGCCACCCGAATGCGAGCGGCACCTACCTCGCTGCGTGCGTGCTCTACGTGACGATGTGCGGCGGCGACGTGATGACGTTCCCGGACCGACTGATCGTGCCCGGCGACGACGGCAAGGATCGCATGCTGATCGACCTGCCCAACGGCGAAGGCAAGCGCTTGCGCGCCGGGGCGGCCAAAGGGCTGCGCACCGAACGCAACTAACGCCGCGTACTTCGCTGCTTACTTCACCGTCGCGCGCACGATCTGCTGCAACCCGGCGAGGTGCACGGCGAGTGTCGACTCCAGCACGTGCAGCGCCTTGGCGTGGCTCAGCAGGTTCTCGCTCGGCTCGTCAAACACGCAGGCCGTCAAGGCGCCGCGCACGAACTCGATCAGGCGCCGACCAGGAACTGCCGCCCGCGCGAATTCGGGACCGGTGCCGGTCAACGTCGGGATCCACTGGCTGGCGACCGCATGCCGCACAGCCCCGTCGCGCTTGCCAGCCATGATCGCGAGCAACCAGGAACGCGCCGCCCGCCGCCGTCGATTCAACACCGACAGTTGGATCGGCTGCACGTGGCCAACTTCGAGCGCGCGCCGATTCTGCAGCGCGATCGTGTAGTCGACGAGGGAGCGCACGAGGTAGGGGATCGCCGGCAACACCACGTTCGCCAAGAACTCGCTACCGATCGCATCAGGCGTCTCATCCTTGAGGGGCAAGCGCGCCGGTTCGAGATAGAGGAACGCACGCACTTCGCGGAGCGGCGCCGTTGCGTCCTTCGCCAGGGCAGTCGACTTCGTCATGCCGGCGCTATCGACGGTTCTTGGGCGGCGACTTCAGCACGCCGTCGCGGAACGCCACAGCGGCAGCAGGTCGCTGTCGACCCTTGCAACGGCCGCTGGTTGCAGCAGGAGAGCCGCAGGGCGGGGCCCGTAGACGGCGTTGCTGTGCGCGATCGCCTCGGCACGGTGCAGATCGCCGAGATCACAACCACGTTGCTCGACCTGCATTCCGGCCTTGTGCGCGGCGGCAAGCAAGAGCGTGCGCGCGATGCCAGGTAGCACGCGCCCATCGAGCGCCGGCGTGACCCACGTGCCATCGAGCAGGAACCACAGGTTGCCCATGGATGCTTCCAGCACGGCGCCATCCGCATCGACGACCACGCCATCGTCGGCCTGGCCATCCTGCGCCTGCTGCCGCACTGCGTCATAGAACGTGCGCGGCTCCGCCTTCATGTCGGCGGGCGGACCCGCGACGGGGCGCTGTACGATCGTCGGCAGCAGTTGCACGATGCGCACTGGCGATCGCGGTCGACTCGTCATCACGAAGTGCGTGCCC
This sequence comes from Planctomycetota bacterium, assembly GCA_947444055.1. Classification (GTDB taxonomy): domain Bacteria; phylum Planctomycetota; class UBA1135; order UBA1135; family UBA2386; genus UBA2386. The sequence continues at coordinate 35,233 of CANEYR010000032.1, read as the reverse complement.
GCGGCACTGGCGACGACCGCGCAGCGCAGCACGCCATCGTCATGGCCATTGCTGCGCAACAACTCCGCAGCCCCCGCTCGCAGGGTCGCCGGTGGGTTGAAGGGCAGGACGAGACGCTCGCACGAACGCTGCAGGCGCGCCAAGTGCAGATGCCACAGCGACACCGCGCCAGCCTGCGCACCCATGGTCTCGAACGGTGCTACGCCGACGCGCCGCGGCACCTGGCCATCGCCAACGATGGCGCCATCGACCCACGCCGTCATGCCGTCCCCGCGTTCGGCATCTGCACTGCCACCTGCAGGGCCTTCTCGATGCCGACCATCTTCGCCAACGTCTCGCGCCATTCGAGATGCGGGTCGCTGAGGGCGGTGACGCCACCACCGGCGTTGCCACGCAACCGACCGGCGCGATGCACCAAAGTGCGGATGGCAATGTTGAGGTGCATCGCGCCACCGGGCCCAAACCAACCAATGGCGCCGGTGTAGATGCCGCGCCGCGCCACTTCGTGCTGTTCGAGGATTTCGAGGCACCGCTGCTTTGGGCAGCCGGTGATCGAGCCTCCGGGGAAGGTCGCGCGCAGCAAGTCGACGTGCGAGATGCCCGGTCGCAGTTGCCCGGTGACGGTGGCGAACAGGTGGTGCACCTGCGCAAACGAGCGATGCTCGGGGAACGGTCCGACCTGCACCGAACCGATTGCCGCCACCTTGCCCAGGTCGTTGCGCATCAGATCGACGATCATAGCCAGCTCGGCTTCGTCCTTCTCACTGTGCACGAGTTCGCGCAGCAAGCGTTGGTCTTCGACCGCGTCGGCGCCGCGCGCGCGGGTGCCCTTGATCGGTCGCGTGCGCACGCTGTCGCCCTGCCGCCACAGAAACTCCTCCGGCGAACTGCTCAACACCGCCGTGCCCTGGCCATCCTCGACATAGGCCGCGAACGGTGCTGGGCTCTGCTCACACAATCGCCAAAACAGCGCGCGCGGGTCCCCCTGCCACGACCCGGTGAATGGCTGGGTCAAGTTCGCTTGGAAGATGTCGCCGGCACCAATGTGCTCGACCACGGCCGCGACGCGGCGTTCGTAGTCAGCGGCGTCGACGTGGGCACGCAACGCCGTCGCGGCAGGCACCCTCGGCGCCCCCGTCGGCACCGCTGGCGCAAACTCCCGCACGGTCGCATAGGCAGCTACGTGCAGCACCGGCACCGGAAAGTCGTCCACGAGCCGCTTCTGCCACGCTTCGACATCGCGGCCGAGATCGTAGCCGAGCCACCCAACCACGCGTCGCCCTTCATGCTGGTGCAAGAACGCATCGAGCTGCGCCCACGCACCGATCTCCGCCCCCGCAGGCAACGTCAACTGCGCCACTGCATCGGTGCACAACCACGTCGCGCCCTGCCCACCACTGTGCAGCAGAGCGACCGGACCCGTGCGTGCTGCCGCCATCAACGCGAGAAACGGCGCCGTGGCCTCACTCGCCGTCTCCATCAGGTGCGCAGCCACGTCGGCTTGCGCTTCTCAAGGAACGCCGCCATGCCTTCTTTGAACTCGGCGGTGCTGCTGATGATGCCGAACGAATCGGCCTCCAACTGCAAGCCGTCGTGCATCGACAGATGCGCGCCCCGCCGCACCATCTGCTTCGCCAGGGCCAGCGCTTGCGGGCCGCGCGAGATCATGCGCAGAGCGACGGCCTTGCAACCCGCGAGCAGCTCCGTCGGCTCGAACACGCCGTTCACCAGTCCGACGCGCAGCGCTTCGTCCGCAGTGACTGGATCGCCGGTGAGAATCAGCTGCAGTGCGACACCAGTGCCACAGAGCCGCGGCAATCGCTGCGTACCGCCGTAGCCCGGGATGATGCCGAGCGACACCTCAGGCAAGCCCAGCTTGGCCGTCTTCGCCGCGAAGCGAACGTCGCACGCCAGCGCCAGCTCGAGGCCACCGCCCAAGGCAAAGCCGTTGATCGCCGCAATCACCGGCTTCTTGCTGTTCTCGATGCGCAGCATCATCGCCTGGCCGCGCAACGAGTTGTCTTTGCCATCAAGGACACCCTGCTTGCTGAGCACCGAGATGTCAGCGCCCGCGACGAACGCCTTCTCGCCAGCGCCCGTCAGGATCACCGCGCCGACCGTGTCGTCGCGATCGATCGCGGCGAACACCGCATCGAGCTCGGCAATGGTGGCATCGTCGAGCGCGTTCAGCTTGCTCGGTCGATTGACGGTGACGATCGCCAGATGCCCTTCGCGCGCGACCAGCACGTTCTGCATCGTTTGTAGTTCGCTCATCATCGCTCAGCCCTCCTGCGCACGCACTTGGCGCGGCCGCAACTCGACCTTGCGAACTTCCACCCGCTCCTTCGGCTTGCTGCGCTCGCCCGCGCCGCCGAAGTCACAGTCGACGCTGGCGATCGCATCGAGCACATCGAGGCCGTCCTCGACCTTCCCGAACACCGTGTACTGGCCGTCCAAGAAGCTCGCGTGGTCGGCGTGCACGATGAAGAACTGCGAACCCGCCGAGTTGGCATCGCGCCCGCGCGCCATCGACAGCACACCGCGCGTGTGCGGGATGTCACTGAACTCCGCCGGCAACTGGTAGCCGGGACCGCCGGTGCCAGGCATGCCACCGCCGGGAATGCCACCGCCGTCCTTCTTGCTGTGCGGACAGCCCGTTTGGATCATGAAGTTGCGCAGCACGCGGTGGAACGCGACGCCTTCGTAGAAGCCGTTCTGCGCCAGCGTGAGGAAGCTGCGCACATGCTTTGGCGCCTGCTTGGGGAAGAACGTGACGACCATCGTGCCTTTGTCCGTGACGATGGCCGCTTCGACAGTGTCGAGGTCTTGCTGTTCGAGATCCATGGAGCGGCAGATCCTGCCGCAAACCTCGATCGGGGTCGAGCGCGTGGGCTACTTCTTCACCGGCAGCACGATCGCGGCGTGCAGGATCACGGGCATGACCGGCGTCTCGTTTTTAGGGCCACCGACCGGCACCGTGCAGATGCGATCGAGGGTGTCCGCGCCCTTCTCCAGGTTGCCGAACGCCGAATAGCGGTGGTCCAGGCTGGGGGTTTCGTTGTGCACTATGAAGAAGCCTGACCCGGCGGTGTTGGGCTCGGCCGTGCGCGCCATCGACAGCGTGCCGCGCAGGTGGCGCAGGTCGTTGAACTCGGCGTTGATCGTGTAGCCAGGTCCGCCGCTGCCCCACTGCTCTGGCTTGCTGTCGTCCTTCGTATTCGGGCAGCCGCCCTGGATCATGAAGCCGGTGCGAACGCGGTGGAACTTGGTGCCGTCGTAGAAGCCCTGCAGGCAGAGCTTGAGGAAGTTCTCGACGTGCTTTGGCGCCTTGTCGGGGCGGAAGGTCAAGGTCATCTCACCAAAGTTGGTGACCAACACAACCTGGGTCTTGTCGAGGTCCAGCGTGGCGAGATCGACGTTGCGGGTGTCGGGTGCCACCTTGAACGCGCAGGTCGTCGTCGCCGCCAGTCCAGCCACTGACACGACGACGCGCCCGACCTGCGAGAGATCCGGCGATGGCAAGAACGCAGACGCGGGGAACGTCATGACGCGTTCGATGCGCGTTCCTGCGACCAGCGCCACCATGCCCGGCTTGCCCGCTTGCACGATGGGCTTCTGCTCCTCGTCATTGCACTTCACGGTCAGGTTGACGCCGGTCAGCAACTCGGCGGGAACCTCGGTGTCGCGGTCGATCTGGAGCAGCAGACGCAGCTCGACCTTGGCGTTGGCTGGCACCAGGGAGTGCGTGGTCAGCGACGCGCGCAGACCGGGGATCTCTTGGGCGGCAACCACCGTGGCGAAGACGGTGGCAAACAGGGCGGCGACGATTCTGGGCATGCGAGCGATGTAGTCGAGCACGGGGGGAAGGTCATAACGCCGGGCGTTCCGCCGTGAAAGTTCGTGGCGGCGGCCTTCTCACCGCCAGCACACAAACCGCCGATCACCCACCGTCTATGGCCATCGTCGGCCGCCGTCGACTCGGCACCAGGTCGCCGACCAGCCCCGAGCGCCAACGTTCCAGCACCAGGTCCGGCCCAAACCACAGCATGCAGCCAGGCAAGTCGGTCGAGACGCGATCGATCGACAAGCTGCCCGACGCGTCCTCGGTGCCGACCGACACCTGCAGGCCCCACCCCGAAGCGTCGCGCCAACACCACAAGAGCGCCATGCCCGCGGTGCCATCGGCCCGCAGGCCGTGCTCGAAGACCCGATTGGGCGCGCCCAACGCGGCGAGGCAACTCGTCAACGTGTCGGCAGCAGGCCGCAGCGCTGCTAGTTGCTGCGCGCCGATCGGGTCGTCGTAGCTCTTGCGCGAGAACGAGCCCGTCACGCAACCTGCCGCCCCGAGCAGCAGCGGTGCGCACAGCAAAACCCAGCCGCCCTTCACCGGGAAGCCCCCGGCCGACTCGCATCGCGCGAGGCACTGTCGCTGGCTTCGTGCACGTCTTCCCAAGGCATCGCGTACTGCGGTCGGTGCGTGCCGAACGACGCCCCGAAGTGCGTCACGACATCGTGCTCGTCGAAGAACACCCACACCCGATCGCTGCGCGCATCCTGGTTGGCGAAGTTGATCAGCAACAGAAACAGCACCGTGCTCTTCTGGGACGCGCTGTCGTAGCGATAGGCCGTGCGCTTGCCGAGCTGCACCACGTCGGTCGGCGCGCCGAGCCGTTCTACGACCTCGCGGGCGGTGGTCTTGCCAGGCACGAACGCACGCACGGTCGGCGCGTCGATCGGTTCATTGGTGTCTTGGCGCGCGAACGCGCAAGCGGTCACCAACAGGAAGAAGGGAAGGACGCAGGAACGGAGCTTCGACATGCAGAGGCGGGCAGCGTCGTGGCGAACGGGGCACGCGTCCACCCCCAGGCTCGATTCCGCCACGCGCGCCGGCCAACGAGCACAGCAGCTCATGCGCGTTCGAACTCCATCGCCATGCCCATGCCGCCACTCATGCACAACGTCGCGAGGCCGCGCTTGCCGCCGCGCCGCGCCAGTTCGTGCAACAGCGTCACCACGATGCGGGCCCCGGTGGCGCCGATCGGATGCCCGAGCGCGATCGCCCCGCCGTTGACGTTGACGCGGTCGCGCGCGATCGGCAGGTCCTTCAAGCACGCGAGCATCTGGGCGGCGAACGCTTCGTTCAGCTCGACCAAGTCATAGTCCGCGAGCGTACGCGCCGTGCGTTGCAGCAAGTTGCGCACAGCTGGCACCGGACCGATGCCCATGATGCGCGGGGCGACACCGGCGGTTGCCGACGCCCCCAACCACGCCAACGGCTGTAGCCCGCGCCGCTGCACTTCACTCGCCGTCATCAGCAACAGGGCCGAGGCACCATCGGTGATGCCCGAGCTGTTGCCAGCGTGCACGGTGCCGACCTTGGGCCGAAACACCGGTGGCAGCTTTTGCAGGTCGGCGAGCGTGACCCCTGGGCGAATGTGTTCGTCGCGGTCGATCACGGTCGGTCCCTTCTTGCCGACGATCGTGATCGGGGTGATTTCGGCGGCAAAGCGCAGCGCCTTCTGGGCGGCCTCGGCGCGCTGGTGCGACTGCAGCGCGTACTCATCCTGCTCGGCGCGGCCGATGCCGTAGTCGTCTGCCAGATACTCCGCCGTCATGCCCATCGGCTCGCCGAGGATGCCGCAGGTGAAGCCGTCCTGAAAGTTGCCGTCTTTGACCTCGACGTGGCCGAGGCGAAAGCCTTGGCGCATGTTCGGCAACAGGAACGGGATGTTCGACATGCTCTCCATGCCGCCCGCGATCACCACCCGCTTGCCATCGAGCAGCAGCGCCGCGCGCGCGAAATCGATCGCCTTCAAGCTGCTGCCACAGGCCTTGTTGACGGTCGTCGCCACACAGCCAAAGCCCATGCCCGACTTGATCGCGACCTGCCGCGCTGGGTTGGGCCCGGAGCCGAGTTGGCGCGCCTGGCCCATGTAGCATTCTTCGACATCGGTTGGCGTGATGCCGGTGCGCGCGAGCACAGCGGCCACGGCGGCGGCCCCCAATTCGACGGCGGATAGCGGCGCCAGGCCACCCATGAACTTGCCGATGGGCGTGCGAACGGCGTCGACGATTGCAATACGTTCCATGTCGCGACCAGTGTCGAGGCAACGGTGAGAGCTGGCAACGCTGCACCGGCGCAATCAGCCGGCCCCGGCCGCACTTCACTGCGTTGCCATGCCGGGCCGATAGCGACAGTCGATGTCGATTCGCCCCCGCGACCCCATGCCTTCTGGAGAAGCGCTCTTTCCAGCAGCCCTCGCCCAATGGCGGCTCGATGTACGCACCGAGGTCAAGCGCTCGTCATCGCTGCCGACGTCGATGTTTGACGCGTGCGACCCGATGCTGGAAGTGCGGCTCGCGGAGACGACCGAAGCGATGTTGTCCTGTTTGCAGGAGCCGACCAGCAAGGTGACGCAGCCACCGCCCAGCGGTGCTGACAAGCGCATCGAGGTGGTGACGTTGGCGGAGATGAAGGTGCTGCCGAGCAAACTGACGGCTGCCGACCACGCCGTGCCGGACCTCGACGCCGGGCTTTCGGCGGAGTGTCTGGCCGTGCTCGCCGACGCCTGCGGCAGTGGCCACGAAGGCGCGACAGCTGGCGCCACTACCATGCTGCGTGAACACTTCGGCATTCATTCGAATGCGGCCGCCCTCGCCGCCTTGGCCGAGCTGACGACGACTCTGCAGGCCGACCTCGCCAACGGCCGCAGCGCCGACGATCTCGCCGCCCTCTGCGAACGCATCAGCGCGACGGTCGCAGCCCACCTCACACCGGCCGACTCGCCATGACCGCGATGAAGCAGCTAACGGCGACTCAACTGCGGGCGAGCGCGGTGCTCGCGTTCACGCACGCACTCGTCGTCGCCGCGCTCAATCGCCAGCTGCACGCGCGCGACAGTCGCTACGTGCTCGACTCGCTCGTCGAAATGACGGCGGCCCTGCGCCGCGCCGAAGACCTTGGCGTCGACATGCCTTTCTCGTTGCAGTGCAGCGACGACCGCCTGTACCACGATGGGCAACCACTGGCCGGGCCGAGTCTGCAGGCGCGCTCGCTGCTGCGGCGCTGCAGCGAACGCCACATCGCCGTGCTGTCGTTCATGCCAGGCCTAGAAGCCGAAGAAGCCAATCGGTTGCTCGACCTGCTGTTGCTGCCGCCCAATGTCGAAGCGCTGACGCGCCAGAACCGCGAAGCCGCGATGCTGGCGTTCGGCATTCGCAACGTGCGCATCTCCCTGCGCACGCCGGGACATCCCACCGATCGCCGCACCACTCTCGATGAGTCGCAGAAGGCGCTGAGCCAGTACCAAGACCTCGCCGACTGCCTGCAGCAAAACCATGTGCGCGCCCACCGCGACCAGGAGCTGGCGGTCGACGATGCGTCGACCGTGGTGGAACGTACGGTCGCGGACTTCGAGGAACCGAGTTTGCTGCTGTCGATGGCGACGCAAGACGACGTCGATCGCTTCACGGTCGGCCACAGTGTGCGCGTCGCCCTGCTCGCGCTGCAGGTGGCGCGCGCGCTCGACGCGACGCGCGAACAGTTGGTGCACATCGGCTCGGCGGCCTTGCTGCACGACATCGGCAAATCGAAGGTGCCCCAGGAAGTGCTGTTCAAGCAAGGGCGGCTGACGGCCGAGGAATGGCACTGGATGGCCCAGCACCCGCGGCTCGGGGCGCAGATCCTGCTCGAACAAAGCGAACCGATCGACCCGCGCGCGATCGGCGCCGCGTTCTGCCACCATATGGGGCAGAACGGCGAGGGCTATCCGCAGGCCTTGCTGCCGGTGACGCCCAGCGGCACCAGTCGTCTGGTGCGTGTCTGCGACGTGTTTGAAGCGCTGACGTCGGTTCGTCCCTACAAGCGAGCGCTGACGCCGATCGAGGCGTACGCGGTGATGTTCCGCAACGAGAAGGACTTCGACCCGGTGTGGCTACGCCGCTTCGTGCGCACGATCGGCCTGTTCCCCAATGGCTCGCGCGTGCGCATGGCGAATGGCGCCGAAGCCATCGTGCGCCAGCAGACCGCGCGCGCCGAACGCCCCGTCGTGCAGCTGTTGTCGGGTGCGAAGGACGCGGCGCTGGAGTCCGGGCAACGCGATCGCTTCACCGTCGGTGACGAGTTCGAAGGCCACGTCGTGCGCATTCAGGCGGTCGATACCCACGATCGCTGCATCACGGTGCCGCCCTTCGATGCTGTTGAGGAACCCACCGAGGCAGGGCAACCAGTTGCCGCGGCGCACGCGTGCTTGTCCTCGGCAATGGCCAATGCAGCCGCACCGCCGCATCGCCACGACTGACGAGCGTCCGCACCGGCCGCGAAGATTCCACTGCCCGACCGCGGAGCAGACCGTTCCTTTCGTGTTGGTGCGGACGCAAGATGGCCACCGCCATGGCCGACGAGCCGCGACTGCCTCCCATTCCAAAGCTCTGGAAGCGCGTGCCGAAGGGGCGAGTGCTCGCCTTCGCCCCGCACCCCGACGACGAAGTCGCCGGCCCCGGCGGTGTCTTGGCGCTGCATTCAGCCCAGGGCGATCCGGTGCGGGTGATCGTCACCACCGATGGCATCACTGGCGATCCGGACCGTCGCTTCGCTGGCAGCACCTACGCGGAGCGGCGCCGCGCCGAGTCGCGCGCGGGCCTGCGCGAAGTCGGCGTCGACGACGTGCAGTTCTGGGGCTTTCCCGATAGCTGCGTGCTCAGTGCCTCCGACCTTGAGTGGGGCGTGCAGATGGCGCTGACCGCGATCGCGCAGTTCGCTCCGACAATCGTCTACTTGCCGTGGGAACTCGATGGCCATCCCGACCATCACGCCGCCCACCTCGTCGTCACGCGCGCCCTCGACCGCGCCGGCTTTCGTGGCCTCGCGCTTGGCTACGAGGTTTGGAACGCGATGGTGCCGGACGTCATCGTCGAGACGACGTCGGTGTTCGCGCAGAAGCAGCGCGCGATGCTCGCGCACCAAAGCCAGATTGCCTACGTGCAGTACGACCACTGCCTCGGCGGGCTGTCGGCGTACCGTTCGCTCGTGCACTTGCGCGGCAAGGGCTACGGCGAAGCGTTCCGCTGCGTGCGCGGTTCGCTGCCTGACGAGCTGGCCGAGCCGACGTAACGCGCGAGCCACAGACCGAGCGCCACGATGCCGACCGCGGCAGCGACCACGGTGATCCACACCGAGGCGTGTTGCGACAACGACTGCAGCTGCACGTCCATCGCATCCGACCAGGTAACGCGTTGGCCTTCCTTCACCCGCGGGATCACCCAGGCGAACATCTCAGGACCGACGCGCGTGAAGATGGCGCCGCCCTGTTGCGATGGCACCGGATGCTGCCACACGTAGGTGGCGATCGAGGCCACCAAGATGCCAACGAACCACAGCCGCATCGCTGCCTGCCGCAGCAGTGCCAGGCTGCCGAGCAACACCGGCAAGCAGGCAAACGTCGCAAAGCGCATGACGTCGTAGGCGAGCATCATCATCGCCAGCACGCAACCGAAGTACAACCACAGGCCAAGGCGTCCGCCCATGCTGGGCTCGCGGCAACGCCAACTGACCACGGCCAAGGCCAACAGCGGCCCGAACTCCGCCAACACCACCAGCAGCCACAAGGCCCACAAGCCCGGCAACAGCCACGGCACCCAGAAGCTGTGGAAGAAGTAGTACCAGGCGTCGTAGCTCGCCGCGGGCGCGCCTGCCGCCGCCGCCGGCACCATCGCGCCAACGAAGAGACGCCAGCCGGCGTACAGCGCGAACGTCATGGCCAGCGCCGCCCCATCACGGCGCCACGTTCCCCCGCCTGCGTGCACACGCAGCCACAGCAACCACGGCGCGAAGAAGAACACCATCTCGTGGCTGAGGCCCGCCAGCAGCACGAGCCCCCAGAACACGATGGGGCGAGCGACGAAGTGCACGCTCAGCACGAGCAGCAGCAGATTGAGCGTGTCGGAGTAGCACGCCATCGGCTTGTAGACGAGCACGGCGCCGCTGGCGGCAATCGCCGCGGTGACCAAGCTGGCGTCGAGCCAAGCCGCACGCCGCTGCCGACAAAACCAGAACACCACAGCCAGCAGGGCCGCGTTGCAGACCTGCGTGAACACCGGCGGCGCGACGCCGAGTCTGCCGACCAAGTTCGCCAGCAGCGGCCACAGCACGCGGTGCGGGAAATCGCCGGTGAAGGCGAACGGATCGTTCACCATCGCGACGAAACGTTCGCCGTGACCTGGGAAGGCAGCCGTCGCTGGCGGCACCATCCAGTCGGACAGTTTCAGTAGCACGGCGCCGACGACCGCGGCGATGAGCCATTCGAGCAAGACCGCTTGGCGCCGTGGCAGCATCGCGGCGGAGCTTACCGCAGTTCGCGCAACCTTCGACGAGCGCGGTGTTGACGCGCGGCACCACGAAGCCCACCCTTCTGCCTACTCGATGCCAAAGCAGAAGGGCCTGCCGCTACGCGCATTCGCGATCTTCCTGCTCGCCGCTGTCATCGGCGTCGCGGGCGGGTTTCTGGGCAGCAAGTTTCTCGATGGCCTGGAGTGGATCCAGGACGCGCTGACCCATCGCGACGCCGCCAGCAAGGAGACGCTGCCGCACGCGATCGCCACCAACCTCACGTGGTGGCAAACGCTGCTCGTCCCCACCATCGGCGGCTTGGTCGCGGGCGTGGTGCTGCTGACGTTGCGTGGCAAGAAACCACCGTTCGGTCTCGCCGACCTCGTCGTGCTAGTGCAGTTGCGCAAGGGCACGATCCGGCTGCGCGAGAGCTTGGCGCAGACCTTGTCGTCGGCGTGCACGATCGGGTCCGGTGGCAGCATCGGGCGCGAGGGTGCCAACTCGCAGATCGCCGCAACGGTGGCGGCCTTGATCGCGCGCTGGGCGCAGCTCGGCTCGCGGCCGCGCGCCGTGCTGCTCGGTTGCGGCGTCGCGGCTGGCATGGCGACCTCCTACAACGCGCCGATCACTGGCGCGATCTTCGTGATGGAGGTCGTGCTCGGCAACTTCGCGATGGACGTGTTCGCCCCGATCGTCGTCGCGTCGGTGCTGGCGACGATCGTCCGCGGGGAACTGCGCGGCAAGGAAGCGCACCTCGGCGAGGCATCCGAGCTGGTGGCCAAGCTGCCGTGGAACCTGGTGTTCGCCGCCGTCTTGCTCGGCGTGCTGTGCGGCTTTGGCGGCATCGTCTTCCGCACCGCGTTGGCGTCCGGACGCCGCGCCTTCGCCCGGCTGCCGGCGTCGCCGCCGCTGCGGTTGGCTCTCGGCGGACTGATCGTCGGCGCCATCGGCACCTTCATGCCGCATGCGTGGGGCAACGGCTTCGACGTCATCAAAGACCTGGCGACCAGTTCCCCGGCGCTGAGCCTGGTGATGACATTGTTTGCGTGGAAGCTCGTCGCCACCGTCGCCACCGTCGGCTCGGGAGGTCTGGGTGGCATCTTCACGCCCAATCTCGTCATCGGCGCGGCCTTCGGCGCGGTGTTCGCGCACGCACTCGGCTACGTCACACCGGTCTCGAGCAAGGAGGTCGCGACCTTCGTGTTTGTCGGCATGGCGGGTCTCACCGCGGCGACGATGCACGCGCCGGTGACCGCCGTCGTGCTGGTGTTCGAGATGACCCGCAGCCACTACGACGAGCTGACGCTGCCGGTGATGTTGTGCAGCATCGTCGCCAGCATCACAGCGTCGATGCTCGATGAGGACAGCTACTACACCGCCGCCATTCGTGCGAAGGGCGAAGAGCTGCCCGGCGGCATCGAAGACTTGGCGATCCGATCGACCTATGTGCGCGACGTGCAACGCGCCGACGTGCTGACGGTGCGCGACACCGCCGACTTCCCTGCCGTGATGCAGATGCTCAGCACCCACCGCGGCGACACGCTCTACGTGCAGGATGCGCAGGGTGGGTTGGTGGGTCGCATCGAGTTGCAGGACGTGAAGAACTTCCTCAACGATCCGAGCCTGACGACAGTCGTCATCGCCGCCGACCTAACGCGGCCGATGGTCATGGTGCAAGCCGAGCAATCGATCGCCGCCGTGTTGCCGATGTTCGACGATCCTGAGTTGCGCGAAGTGGCGGTGGTCTCAGCCGGTGCGGTGCCACGGCTGCTCGGGCGCGTGCGCCACCAAGACGTGCTGACCACTCTCGGCAACGAAGTGCTCGGCCAACAGCGACGCAACCACCGCTTGGCCGTCGGTGGCGAGGAACTGGAACTGCCACCAGGCCATGAACTGCGCACGATCCCAGTGCCGGATGTGTGGAGTGGCCTCGCCGTCGATGCCTTGTCGCCAGAGAGCGTGCGCGGTTTGGTGATCGTGATGGCGATCCCCCCGGGCGACGCGAAGCAAGTCGTCGCCGCCACGCCGGACCTCGTCTTGTTGGTCGGCTGGCAAGTCGTCGTGCTCGGCACCCGCGAGGCGATCCGCAAACTGCGGCAGGACGGCACCAGCGACAAGGAGTAGGCTGCGGGTCGGCGCTTGCCAGCGCTGCCATGCCCATGATTCCACGAATCGCGTTCGCCTCGTCGTTGCTGTTCGCCGCCTGCCTCGCCGCCCAAGACGCGCCGCCGGCCGCAGCCGTTCATCCCGCCAGCACGCTGGGCCTTGGCGACGACATCCCCTGGCGCACCGATGGCCAGGAGCATTTCGACAACGCCCGCAGCAAGAACGTCAAGGTCGATCGCAATGCCCTCGTCGACGCCGCCTGTGCGGCCGCGAAGAAGCAAGGCACGCTGGTGCTGTGGTACGTGCACCGCATCCAGGAGCAGACGCTGAACGGCAACCAGATGTACCGCGCCCCGGTGCTCGACGTCTACGCGCGGCAGGTGCTGTTCGCCGACCCCGAGGTCGCCGAGTTGTGCACCCACGCGTTCGTGCCGTTGCGCTGCGTGATGGACCAGGCCCTGAGCGATCGCTTCGGTCTCAAGCCACTAGCCTTCGTCGAACCGGCGATCGTGTTCTTGGATGGTGACGGCAAGGTCGTGCACTTCCTCGAACGCCTTCGCACCTTCCGCGGCCATTGGTTTGCCGACCTGTGTGTGCGCGTGCTCGAGCACGCGGGCGTGCAGCGAGCAGGCGACAGCGTCACCACACTGCGCCAAGGTGGGCGCTGGCGCGACGCCTTGGCGATGGCGTTGAAGAGTGACCAGAAGTCCGCCGCCGATTGGCTGGCGATCGCGCAGCTGCAACGTCTGCTGCGCCAGCCGGTGCAGGCCCTGGCGAGTCTGCAGAAGGTCGCGGGCGACAAGAAACTGCAGGCGGCGGCGGCCCACGAGCAAGGGTTGCTGCTGACCCACCAAGGCCAACTGCTCGCAGCCCAACCGCTGCTCGAGCAGAGTTGGCGCAGCCATGGCGCTGGCGCTGCCGAAGCCGGTTATTGGTACGCCGTGAACGCGCTGCAACTCGGCGACGAAGCGGGCGCCATGCGGCGTTTCACGTTGGTCGCGCAGAAGTTCGCCGACACCCGCTTTGGCCGCCGCGCCCGCGCCAACACCACGCTCGGCCCGGACGACCGTCCACTCGGCGCGGCCTTCACGGGCTTCGAGTCGCTGGCGTGGCTGCCGGACGCCGCCTACACCGGACTGCAGAAGGACACGACGTGGCAAGGGGACCAACTGACTCCCGAGGCGATGGCACGCGGCGCCGTCACCTTCTTGCTGCACCAGCAACGCGACGACGGCGGCTTCACCGACTCGCGCTACGCCTATTGGCCTGACACCGAGATCACGCCCAACGTCTGGGTGGCGATCACGGCGATCGCCTGCACGGCGTTGTATGAACACCGCACGGCGCATCCAGACCTGCACGCCCGCATCGACCAGGCGCTCGCCCGCGGCGAAGCGTTCCTGCTGGATCCCAAGCGCCTCAACCGCGGCCTCAACGAGGACTGCTACAGCGATGCCTATCGCCTGATGTACTTTGCGCGCCGCGCCGCTAACAGCGACGGCAAGGAGCGCGAGCGACTGATCGTGCGCATGAACGAGATCGTGCAGGCCGCCGCCGCGCGGCAAAAGCCCAGCGGCTTCTGGGCCCACGAGTACGAGAACGCCTTCGCCACCGGCGCGGTGCTGCAAGAAGTGCTCGCCGCCAAGGCCGCCGGTGCCACCGTGCCGACCGAGATGCTCGATCGCGCCGCCCAAGCGTTGCTGAGCGCCCGCACCAAGAACGGCGCCTACGTCTACGGCGGCGCTGCCGATCAGCACGAAGGCAGTCTGAAGGACAGTTCCGGTCGCATGCCGGTGTGCGAAGGCGGTCTGCTACAGCTCGGCCGCAGCGACCTCGACAAGGTGCGCTTCGCGCTCGCCAACTTCTGGCAGCACATGGAGCGACTGGCGACCGTGCGCCGCAATGACTTCCACAGTGATGGCGAGCTGGCTGGGTTCTTCTTCTTCCACTCGGTGTTCCACGCCAGCGAAGTCGTCAACATGCTGCCGGCCGAGGAGCGCTCGGCGCATTGGCAACGCTTCAAGGTGGTGCTGCAGCAAGTGCCCGAGATCGACGGCAGCTTCCTCGACAGCCACGAACTCGGCCGCAGCTATGGCACGGCGATGGCGTTGCTGACTCTGACCAACGTGACGCGTCCCTGAGGGAATTGCTGTAGCCGAGTTCGCGATTTCCTCTCCGCCGACGGCCCGTGCCTACTCGTTAGGGCCGCGAGGAGAGACCTAGTGACTGACCAACCCAGCTCGAACAACAACCGTCTCGGTCTGCGATTGAAGGCCAAGCTGGCGGTGATCGCCGGCGTGTCGCTGCTCGCCACTGTCGGAGTCGATCGCGACGCAGACCAACTGAATGGACAGCGGCCTGCAGACCATCACGCAGAACACGGAGGACTCGGCGATGGCAGCGGATGAACTGGCTGGCCTCGCCACCACGAGTGAACACGGCGTGCAGCAGCTGGTCAGTTCGGTCGCCAAGTAGCGCACCTGAGCCAGCCGCGTCGGCGCAGTTTTCCGCGAGCCCCAAGGGGCGGCATGGCTATCGTGCCCGCCCTGCAATGAGCCGACGCACTGCTGCTGCGCTGCTGATCACCCGCGGTCAAGGCCAAGACCTCGCGGTGTTCTTGGTTGAGCGCTCGCCCGATCTCCGGTTCTTCGGCGGTTACTGGGCACTGCCCGGCGGCACCGTCGACGCCGAGGACGGGCTGACGGACGCGGACGCCATGCAGACCTGCGCCCATCGCGAACTCTTCGAAGAGGTGGGGCTGATCCGTCACAAGCTGCCGGCGACCCGGACGGGCGGCGAAGCGCTGACCACGCTGCGTGAGCAATTGCTGGCGCACGAACAGAAAGCCAGTGACACCTTGGATGCCTCGCCGTGGCCGAGCGTGATCGCCGGCAGCCTGCCGCCGCTGCCGCTGCGCGAACTGTGCCGCATCGAGACGCCGCCATTCGCACCCGTTCGCTACGACACCGCGTTCTTCCACGTGACCCTCGAGGGTTGCACCGCCGGCACCGCCGGGCCGCGACCCGAGGTGTGGCGCGGTGAACTGGTGCAAGGGCGATGGTGGCTGCCGCAGCAAGCGCTCGCGTCGTGGCGCAACGGCGACTTGCTGCTGGTGCCGCCAGCCGTGATCCTGCTCGAACATCTGGCGCGCTGTACTGACTTCGAGCACTTCGCACGCGAGATCGTGGTGACGACGCAAGGCTATCGCGACGGCCGACTGCACCAGGTGCGCTTCTCGCCGGGCATCGTGCTGGCGCCCTTGCGCACGCCGACGCTGCCGCCCGCCACCACAACCAACTGCTACATCGTCGGCACGGACCGCCTGTGGGTCGTCGACCCGGGCTCCCCGCACCAGGAAGAACAGCTCCGCCTTCTGCAGTTGCTAGAGGAACTGACGCGCCAAGGCGCCACGGTGCAAGGCATCCTGCTCACCCACCATCACATCGACCACGTCGGCGGTGTGAACGCGTTGAGTCAAGCGCTCAATCTGCCGGTGCGCGGCCATGCGCTGACGCTGACGCGCCTCGAACCGGGTTTCCGTGCGGGTGCCGCCCTCGACGACGGCATGAAGGTGCCGCTCGGCAAGTCGCCCGATGGCAGGACCGGCTGGGAACTGCTCGCAGTGCACACGCCAGGGCACGACCGTGGCCACCTGTGCTTCCGCGAGTCGCGCTACGGCTCGATGCTGGTCGGCGACATGCTGTCGACGGTTAGCACCATCATCGTCGATCCGCCCGAAGGCCATCTCGCCACCTACTTGCGCAGCCTCGAACGCCTGTCGACGCAGCCGTTGACGACCCTCTATCCCGCCCACGGCCCAGCGCTGCGCGATGGCCAGCGCCTGGTGAAGCAGTACCTGCGCCACCGGCGGCAGCGCGAGACGAAGTTGGTGGAGACCTTGCAGCAGGGCCCGGGCACTCTCGACGAGCTGCTGCCCAAGGTCTACTGGGACGCCGATCCGTCGCTCTATCGATTCGCTGCGCGTTCGTTGCTCGCGGGCCTGCAGAAGCTCGCCGAGGAAGGCAGCGCCCGCGAAGTCGACGGTCGCTGGCAGCACGCAGGCGGCTGACGAATGACCAGCCGCGTCGGCACGTTGTCGTTGCGGTCCGTGTTGGCGCTCGGGCTCATCACCTTCCTGATGATGTTGCCGGAGACGCTGCCGGTGCCGGTGCTGCGGGCCCTCGTGGTCGAGCGGTTTCGCGTCGGCGAGAGCCTCGGCTCCTTGTTCATGGCGGCCAACATGATCGGCGCCTTGCTCGCCGCGCCGCTGATCGGCGCCTGGGTCGATCGCACCGGACAGCGGCGGCGGCTGGCCGTGGCCGCCCTGCTCGCCGACGCGTTGCTGATGCAGGCGATGGCGCACCCCGCGAGCTACGCCTCGTTCTTGCTGCTGCGCGCAATGGAAGGTGCCGTGCACATCACGGCGCTGACCCTCACCATGAGTCTCGCCGCCGATGCTGCCGGCGACCGCCGCGGCCGCGCGCTGGGGTGCCTCGGGGCGGGTCTCACGCTCGGGGTCGCCACCGGGGCAGCGGTCGGTGGCTGGCTTGGCAAGAACGACCCGCTGTACACGTTGCATGCAGCGTCGGCGGTGCTGGTGTTGGCCACCGTGTTGGCCGCGTGGCTGCTGCCGCCGGACCAGGCGACGAGCAACAAGCCGGGCTGGCGCGATTTGCTGACGACGGTCGCGCGCGAACCCGCGGTGCGCGTCCCGCTGGTGATCGCGTTCGTTGAACGCTTCACGGTCGGCTTCTTCACCACCGGCTTCCCCTTGATGCTGGCCAGCGTGCACGGCGTCGATCGACCGCGCATCGGCATGCTGCTCGGTGCGTTCTTGTTTCCGTTCGCGGTGTTGTCGTGGCCGTTCGGTCGGCTGGCCGAGAAGTGGTCGCGCAGGCACCTCGTGTTGGTCGGCAGCCTCGTCTACGGCCTCGGCGTGATGTTCGTCGGCGCCGTCCCGGTCGCCTGGCTGTGGGGCCTGATGCCGCTGCTCGGCATCGGCTCGGCAGTGATGTTCGTGCCGTCGCTGCTGTGGCTGCTGGAAGCCGCGCCTGGCGTTGGCCGCACCACCGCGATGGCGGCGTTCCACGCGGCTGGCTCGCTGGGCTTCTTGCTCGGCCCGTTGTGCTGCGGTCGTCTGATCGCGCTGGGCGGCGAAGGCGCCGACGGCCACGGCTACGTGCTGGCGTTCGCGGTGGCGGGACTCGCCGAGATCCTCGCGGCCCTGCTGGTCGTGATCAGCTGTCGCCGGGTGCTAGGGGCTAGAACCGCTAGAGACCTGCCCCGCTAAAGGCCTAAGCCTTTAGACCGCGCCGACGCGGCCGCAGCACTTCTTGTGCTTCTTGCCGCTGCCACACGGACACGGCTCGTTCGGCCCGACCTTCTTTTCGAGGTGCTTGAAGGGGCGCGGCTTCACTTCAATGCCATCCACGAAGAACCACGTGTCGGCTTCCTTGCGGAAGCTGGCGACCTCATGGTGCGTGATGTCCTCGCCGGCGATCGTGTAGTAGGCCTTGAAGTCGACGAAGCCTTCGGTGTCGTCCTCGCCACCACCTTGCGTCGACAGCACTTCGAGCCGGTGCCACGTCGCGCGCTTGCTCCACTGCTCGGTTGCCTGGCGATCGACGAACGCACGGCCATCGGGCGATTGGCTGTCGACGATCCAGTCCACGTGACCCAACGCATAGGCAGAATAACGCGAGCGCATCAGCTGCTCCGCCGTCTTCGCGTTCACCTCCTGCGTCAGGATGGGTTCGCAGCAAACGGCGTAGTCCTGGCCACTCGAGCACGGGCACTTCATGCGCGCACCGTAGGGAACGGTGCCACGAGGGTCAACCGCGCGCCGGGCTCGCGCCCAGCAGTTCAGTGACCAAGTCGAGCGTGCGCGCGGTGGCCCCTTGGTTGTCGGTGATGACGCGGCTGGCACGCTGCCCCAACTCACCGCGCATGGCCTCGTCGCGCAGTAGCGCGCCGAGTTGCTCAGTGAACTGCGCACGGTCCTGCACCTGCACCACCGCCTTCGCCGCCAACAGCAGCTCGACGTCGCGGCGGAAGTTCATCGTGTGCGGCCCGAAGATCACGGCGCGGCCCTGCGCCGCCGGTTCGAGCATGTTCTGGCCGCCGTGCGGGACCAGACTGCCGCCGACGAAGGCGACGTCGCATGCGGCATAGAAGCGCTGCAGCTGGCCAATGGTGTCCACCACCACCACGTCGCGATCGCCGAGCTTGGGCAGCGCATCCGCCACTTCACTCCAACGCACCGGGACGGCGCCAAGGGCCCGCACTTGCTCGCAGATTTGCGGTGCCCGTTCGGGATGGCGAGGCACCAAAACGGTGCGCACGGCCAGCGGTGCGATCGCTTGCACCGCCGCCACCGCCATCAGCACGGCCGCTTCTTCGTCATGGTGGGTCGACCCGGCAACCAGCACACGCTGCCCATTGGCGGCGAGCCATGGCAACAACAGCGCGCGGGCAAAGGCATGCTTGCCCATCACGACACTGTCGTACTTCATGTTGCCGGTGACGAAGATGCGTTCCGGATCGACACCGAGTTCGAGCAGCCGCCGCTGGTACGCACGGTCCTGCACGCAGTACTTCGTGATCAGGTCAAGCTGCGGCAACAGACCGCGCGCCAGCCGGTAGCCCTTGAACGTGCGCTCGCTGATGCGGCCATTGATGACGGCAACCGGGATGTCCCGCTTGCGCGCCGCCTGCAAAAAGTTCGGCCAGATCTCGAGCTCCATCAGCAACACACACAACGGCCGAATGCGCGCGAGTGCGCGCGCCGGGAAGTTGCCGAAGTCGAGCGGGTAGAACACCACCGGCAGATCGCCGTACTCCTGCCGTGCCACCAGGTGCCCGTTCGGCGTCGTGGCCGACACCAGCAGCTGCAAATCAGGACGCGCTTGCCGCAGCTTGGCGATGAAGTTGCTGGCCGCTTTCACTTCGCCGACCGACACGCCGTGGATCCACACCACCGGTTTGTCATGCTCGGTGCGCGGCACGAACCCCATGCGCTCGCGCCAACTGGCGCGCCGCTTGCGATCAAACAGGGCCCGGTAGGTGAGCAGCGGGCTGTAGAGCAAGAACGCCAAGAGGAACAGCGGCTGGTAGACGCCCATCGTCAGCCAGCCGCGAAAGCCGCTGCGCGGCAGCGGCAGGGAGCTGCGCTTCGCCAAGGGTTTGCCGCCCATCAGTCGAAGGCCGGCGCACAGCACTTCTTGTACTTCAGCCCCGAACCACACGGGCAAATGTCATTGCGGCCGGGCTTCGGCACGTTGGTTGGCTTTGGCGGCTGCGGCCTGCGCATGGGCGCCATCGGCATCGACGGGGCAAGCCGACTCGCGGGCGGCGGCGGCGGCGGTGGCGGTGGCGGTGGCGGCGTCGGTGCCGCCGGCGGTGGCGGCGGTGTGGCGTCGCCTGGCGCGGTAGTGCCCGCGGCAGCGTCCCCCGCCGGCGGCGCGCCTTCGCCTTCGGCCGTGGCCGGCGCCAACACCAGACCCTGTGGCGTCACGCGCAGCACGAAGCGCTCGCCCTTGGCCATGCGGTCGAGCACTTCTTGGGGAATGCGGCCAGCCGCGACCAATTGCTCGAACAGCTTCTGCAGTTCTTCCGGCGTGCGCGGCATCTGCATCTGCGGCTGCGGTGGCGGCGTTGGCGTCCTCTGCATGCGGCCGGTGACGACATCGCGAATCGTGTCGGTCGCCTCACGCTTGTAGAGGAACCCGGTGACGTGATCAGCGATCTCGGCCTTCAGCAGCTGGAACTTCTCGAAGCCCTCTTTCTTGTACTCGTTCTTGGGGTCGACCTGCGCGTAGCCGCGTAAGCCAATGCCACTCTTCAGGACCTCCATCGCGTAGAGGTGGTCTTTCCACTTGCTGTCGACGGTGTCGAGAATCAGGAAGCGCACCATCGTGTCCCAAGGCTCGCCGTACTCCGTGCCGCGCGCATCGTGCAGCGCTTCGACCTTCTTCATCAGCCACGCGAACAGACCGTCGCGCGGCGCTTGCTCGAGGCCCTGCAGATCGATCTCGTCGCCGCAGCGGTGCTTCACCCACTTGGCCAATTCGACGTAGTCGACCGGCTTGTCCTTGTCGCCGACGTAGCGTTCGACGATCGGATCCAGCACCTCCTCGAACATGCCCAGCGCCTTGTCGCGCAGACCTTGGAACTCGAGCGCTTCCTGCCGCTGGCCGTAGACAAACTTGCGTTGCTTGTCCATCACCTCGTCGTACTCGAGCAGGTGCTTGCGCATGTCGAAGTTGCGCGCCTCGACCTTCTTCTGCGTCTTGGCGATCACGCGCGTGACCATCGGGCTGTCGATGACCTCGCCCGACTTCAAGCCCATGCGCTCCATCATCGTCTTCACCCAATCGCGGGCGAAGATCTTCATCAGATCGTCGTCAAAGCTGAGGAAGAACTTGGTCTGCCCGGGATCGCCTTGGCGGCCACAGCGACCGCGCAGTTGGTTGTCGATGCGCCGCGCTTCATGGCGTTCGGTGCCGATCACGTAGAGACCGCCGAGCGCCTTGATTTCGTCGTGCTCGATCTGGCAGGACAGCTTGAGGCTCTGCAGCAGGGCCTTCGCTTCCTCGCCGTCCTCGGGCATGCCCTTCTGCGTGATCTCGGAGCGCCACAGTGCTTCGGCCTTGCCACCGAGCACGATGTCGGTGCCGCGACCGGCCATGTTGGTGGCGACGGTGACGGCGCGCCGGCGCCCAGCCTGCATGACGATCTCCGCCTCGCGCTCGTGCTGCTTGGCGTTGAGCACGTTGTGGGTGATGCCCGCCGCCGTCAGCTTCGCCGAAATCGTCTCCGACTTGGCGATCGACGTGGTGCCGAGCAACACTGGCCGCCCCTTCTCGAACTGCTCTTGGATCTCGGCGGTGATCGCGTCGTACTTGCTGTTCGCGTCCAGGTAGACCTGGTCGTTGTAGTCCTTGCGTTGGTTGGGCCGATTGGTCGGCACGGACACCACGTCGAGGTCGTAGATGCGCGAGAACTCCGAAGCTTCGGTCATGGCCGTGCCGGTCATGCCCGCCAGCTTGGTGAACATGCGGAAGTAGTTCTGCAGCGTGATGGTGGCGAGCGTCTTGCTCTCCTCGCGCGGCGGCAGGCCTTCTTTGGCTTCGACCGACTGGTGCAAGCCATCGCTCCAACGGCGGCCCGGCATCAAGCGACCGGTGAACTCATCGACGATGATGACTTCGGGTTCGCCCAGCTCGCCATCCGGCTTCTTCGGCTGCACGACGACGTAGTGCTTGTCCTTCTCGTAGACGTGATGCGCGCGCAGCGACGTCTCGATCAAGTGCGGCCACTCCATGTGCGCCGGGTTCTTGTAGAAGCTGTCGACGCCGACGAGCTTCTCGGAGCGATCGATGCCGGCCTCGTTGAGGATGCACTGGTGCTCCTTCAACTTGATCTCGAAGTGCTCGTCCGGCTTGAGCTGCCGCGCGATGCGATCGGCGAGCACGAAGCGTTCGGTGGTACCTTCGCCTTCGCCACTGATGATCAACGGCGTGCGCGCTTCGTCGACCAGGATCGAGTCGACCTCGTCGACGATCGCGAAGTTGAGGCGCTTCTGCACCTGGTCTTCGGCGCGCCACTTCATGTTGTCGCGCAGGTAGTCGAAGCCGAATTCGTTGTTGGTGCCGTAGGTGATGTCGCAGCCGTACTCACCCTGGCGCATGTGCGGCGGCATTTGCGATTGGATCGCGCCGACCGACAAGCCGAGATAGTGGAAGACCGGGGCCATCCAATCGCGGTCGCGCTTGGCGAGGTAGTCGTTGACGGTGACGACATAGACGCCCTTGCCGGAGAGGGCATTGAGGGCAGCTGGCAGCGTCGCGACGAGCGTCTTGCCTTCACCGGTCGACATCTCCGAGATCTTGCCGTGGTGCAACACGGCGCCGCCGAGCAGCTGCACGTCGAAGTGGCGGATACCGAGCGTGCGCGTCGCGGCCTCGCGGGTCAGTGCGAACATGCGCGGCAGCACGTCATCGAGCGTCTGCTTGCTCGCTTGCACCTGCTCGCGCAGGGTCGCGACCTCCGCCTTCACTTGTTCGGCAGTGAGGCCCGTGGCCCAAGCCGTGAGCTCGTTGGTCGCTTTGACCAGCGGTTCGTAGGTGTTGAGGGTGCGCTGATTGGCCGAACCAAACATGCCTTGCAAGGCTTTGCCGATGCGGGCCGGGAGGGAAGCGAAGTCGAGTTTCATGACGGAACGAAGGCGAAAGAATGCGGGGTAGCACACCGAGCGAACCCGGTGCGGCGATCACCGCGGCGCGGCGACCACACACGAAAACGAACGACACGAGCGTTCGTCAGGCGGGCGGCGCGCGACTGGGCAGCAACCCAAACGACAGCACACTGCGCGTGCGCAGCCACGGGCGCGGCCAACTGACGACGCCGGCATGGGCCATCGCGCCTAGGACCGCGCGCTCGAAGGCGCGGTGCAACGCCCGCACGGAGACCCGTTCGACCACTTCGATGCAAACGCCAGTGGTCACTCGTTCGTGGCTCGCCGACAAGCCGACCGCCGCGATCAACATCAGCAGCGCCACCGCCGACAGCCACGCCCAGCAGCGGTGCTTGGCAGTGGCCGACCCGCCGGCTGCGGGCAAAAATGCCGCAGGCAATGCTGCCGCCGACAAAGCTGCCGCCGACAAAGCTGCCGCCGACAAAGCAACCGTCGCCGTCATCGCCGCACCTCGCGCGAGCGCAGCACCCGGTCCACCATTTCGTAGAGCAGCGTGTCCGGGAACGGCTTCGCCAAGAAACCATCGGCCTTCTTGATGTCCGTCATCGACACGCGCGCCGCACTGCTGAGCAGCACCGGGATGTTGGCGGTCGTTGGTTCGCTGCGCAAACGCTCGATCACCTGCAAGCCATCGAGTTCCGGCAGTTCGTAGTCGAGCAGCAGCAGGTCCGGCAGCAGGGAGGCCGCTGCGACCACCGCCGAAGCACCGTCGTGCACCTTGTAGGTGCGAAACCCACGACGCTGCATCAGCAGTTCGACCGCCGCCGCCAGGTCCTCTTCATCGTCGACGATCAGCACGAGGCCACGGCACGGCGGCGTCCCCTCGACGCCACTGGCCAGCAGCAGCTGGCGCAAGCACAGCGACGTGTCCAAACCCGCTCGCTCGAAGCCCTGTTCGATCTGACGCTTCAAGTCGCGATTGAACCGGCGCACCGCCATCCACTGCTCGTAGTCCGGGAAGTCCGGCTTGATCTCCATCTGGTCGTGCGAGTCGACCGCGAAGTAAAACTCGCCCGGCACCAAGTGCTCCTGCAGCAGCAGCTTCATGAACGGGTAGTTGCGATTGCCAAGACGCAGCGTGTAGCGATGGCAGGGATAGCCGGGGATCGCTTCGGCCTGCTCCTTATGGAACAAGGCCAGCAAGGCGTCGACGCTGCAGTCTTTCGGCGTCTCGACGGGGCGGCGCGGTCGGCCGGAGCCATAGGCAAGATCTTGGTAGATCGCGATCGCCTTCTGCACCAAGTCCGACGTCAGCGCCGTGAGTTTCATCGCGCCGAGCCTCCGACTGGTGCAGGGGCGCTGCGATGCAAAGCGCCGCGCAGTTCGCGGATCGTCGTCTTGGCCGCCGCTAACTTGTCGCGCACTTCGTCCAGGAGTCGCACCATCAAAGCAGGCTCCGTGAACATGGCGGTGCCGACTTGCACCGCCGACGCTCCCGCGCACACGAACTCGAGCACGTCATCGGCCGATTGCACCCCACCGACGCCGAGGATCGGCACCCGCACGACGCGCGCCAATTCGTAGACCATGCGCAGCGCCACGGGCTTGATCGCCGGCCCCGACAAGCCGCCGATGACACGGCCGAGGATCGGTTTTTGTTTGCGCCAGTCGACTGCCATGCCAATCAAGGTGTTGATCGCCGTGATGCCATCGGCGCCGCCCTGCTCCGCACCTTTGCCAATCGCGACGATGTCGGTGACGTTCGGTGACAGCTTGGCGAACACCGGCACGTTGGCGACCTTCTTGACCGCGCGCATCGCCTGTTCCGTCATGCGCGGATCCGTCGAGAACAGCAGCTTGCCTTCCTGCACATTCGGGCACGAAAGGTTGACCTCCAGCGCGTCGACACCTTCGTCACAGAAACGCGCGGCCAGCGTCACGAAGTCATCGATCGATTCCCCACCGATGTTGATGATCACACGCGGCCCGCGAGCCGTGCTGCTGCGCCCGCTCGCCGCCAGCTGCTTCATCTTCGGCAACGAGTTAGCGACGAAGTAGTCGACGCCTTTGTTCTCAAGGCCGATCGAGTTGAGCATGCCCGACGCCGTCTCCCAGATGCGCGGCGGTGGGTTGCCGGGTCGCGGCAACAACGTCACCGTCTTGCTGACCAAAGCCCCGACGCGGCCGAGGTCGCTGAACTCGCGGCCTTCCCACCCTGAGCCGAACGTGCCCGATGCGCTGAGCACGGGGTTGTCGAGTTCCAGGCTTCCGAGGGTTGTCTGCAACACAGGTGGCGGGGCCGCGGGCAGCGGCTGGCTCAGGATACCGGCGCTGCTTTCGGCTTGCGATCGTCTCGCCACAAGAGCAAGAACAAGCCGATCGCCCCCACCGTGATGCACGAGTCGGCGACGTTGAACGCCGGGAAGTCCCACTGGAACGGCCACGTGCCCGTGAAGTGCAGGAAGTCGCGCACTGAGCGGTCGTCGCGCACGAAGTTGTCGTAGAGGTTGCCGAGAGCCCCCGCCAGGATCAGGCCCAGCACGAACTGCTGGAGGCGCGCGGCCCGCTTGGTGTTGCGCAGGAACCAGAACAGACCGACTACCGCGCAGCAGCGCAGCACGATCAGCGGGATGGTGGCGTTCTGGCCGAGACCCCAAATGGTCCCGGTGTTGCCCCAGCTGACCAGTTCGAAGTGCAGGGCGCCGTCGAAGACCACGAGCGGGGGTCGATGCGACTCGGGCAAGTGCGCAAAGCCGCGCGCCACGGCGTCGCGCTCCAGCAGCGCGAAGATCGCGGACTTGCTCCACAAGTCGGCGACGACCAGCAGCGGCCACGGCAACCAAAACCACAGCTTGCCGGTGAAGCCCTTGGCGTCGCTGGTCGCGACCGTCACGCCAGCGTTCGCGCCACCAGCGCCCTCGTCACTAGCCAACTCGCCACCAGCCCCCACGTCACGAGCCACCGGCTACGCGATCTCGCGGTTGCGCTCCTCGGTCTCCTGGTGGCGCACGCAGTAGCGGGCCCACGGCAGGTACTCGAGGCGAGCCTTCGGAATCCAAATGTCCGTGGCCTTGGCGGGCTTGGGCTTCTTGCCGTCCTTGCCCGGCTTCTTGGCGTTCTCGATCTCTTCTTGGCAGAGCGGGCAAACGCCAAACTCCCAGTCGCCCTTGCCGGAGGCGCGATCGAGGGCTTCCTCGATCAGCTTGATGGTCTCTTCCTCATTCTCGATCAGGCCCAGCATGAAGCCCTGGTCGTAATTGTCGGTGCCTTGGTCCGCCAAGTGGTCGACGGATGCATCCTGCTCAGACGCCCGCAGGGCCTCGTCTCGCATCGAGCCGACGTCGCCCTTCAACGACGACAACTGCTTCTCCAGGATGGTCTTGTACTTCGTCAGATCGGTCTTGTTCGGCTTGGACATGGGCTTTGGCGAACCGGCGAGCGGCCGCTCTCAGCGAGTCGGTGTCGGGGGCACTTTCAAAAAGAGCGGGCACGTGCCGCGGGAACGGCACCACCGCATATTCCTCGTGGTTGGCCGCGGCGCAGCCACGAAGGGGCGGGGACCATACGTACGCTCACCAAGGCCGTCAAGGCGGGGACCGACCGAAGCCAACGATCGCTGCCATTCGTGCGCGGCCGCCGCGGTCGCTAGTGTGGCGACCGCCATGGACTCGGCCGCCGCTTGCCAACGCCACCTCGCCGACTTCCTGGTCTATCTGGGCGTTGAGCTGCAAGTCTCGCCGCATACCGTCGCGGCCTACCGCAACGACCTGCAACGGCTGCTGCGCGGGAACGCGCGCTTGCCCGACCGCTTGGCGATCGATCGCCATTTGAGCGGCCTCTTGCCAAGCCTGGCGCCGGCCTCGATCGCGCGCGCCGCCGCGGCGATCCGCGGCTTCTATCGCTTCCTGCACGCAGAAGGGCACGCCGCCGACGACGTCGCCGATGGCCTGCTCGGGCCCAAACTCGAACAGAAGCTGCCCAAGGCGCTGACCCGCAAGGCGGTTGGCAAGCTGCTCGCCAACGTTCCCGATGACGACCTCGGCGTGCGCAACCAAGCGATTCTGCACGTTCTCTACGCCACCGGTTGCCGTGTCAGCGAAGTCGTCTCGCTGCGCACGACCAGCGTCATCGAGGACCACCGGCTGCTGCGCGCGCTCGGCAAGGGCAATAAGGAACGGCTGGTGCCGATCGCGGATGGCGCGCTCGCTTGGCTGCTGCGCTATCGCCGCGACGTGCGGCCGCGCCTGCGCACGCACGCGCGCAAGGATCCTGGCGACGTGCTGTTCTTGTCGCGCACCGGCCGCCCGCTCGACCGCGTGCGCATCTACCAAGTCGTGCAGGCGGCGTGCAAGTCGGCCGGCTTGGCAGTGGCGTGCTCACCGCACGCGCTGCGCCACTCATTCGCCACGCACCTGGTCGCAGGTGGCGCCGACCTGCGTTCGGTGCAGGAGATGCTGGGCCACGCCTCGTTGCAGACCACGCAGGTCTACACCCACGTCGACCACGAACGCCTGCGCGCAGTGCATCAAAAGCTGCACCCGCGCGGCTAGCAGCGAGCCTGCAAGCACTCGGCTTCGCACTTCTCCAGCCGTGAGAACACGGTCCAAGTGCGACCCCCTCCGTCATCGCCGTTGAGCCGCGCCCGCAGCGGGCGTCGGCTCCTACGCAGGCGGCCCCGGGCCCGCCATTTGCCCGCCCTTTAGTAGAGCTTGAGAGAGGTGGGCTCACTGACGAACGTCGACGCCAGATTGAGGTCCAGCGTCACCACCGCGTGGTGCAACAACAGGCCTTGCACACCGGGGATCGCTGGCGGCAGGTTGAAGCTCGCGGTGGCCTTGCCGTTCGCGTCCAGAAAGCCGAGCGAGTTGCTGTAGACCGACGTGTTGGCGAGGTCGAGCGACAGCTGCGTCCAGGTGTCGAAGTTTAGCGGAATCGTTTGCGGGCCGAGCGGCGACGGCGTGCCTGGGCGCGTGCCGGTGGTGCTGCCGAGCACGACGTAGATGTTGAAGGCGCGGGCCGCGGCGCAATTGATCACGAAGTTCTGCGTGCCGCCAGCGACGGCCGAGATCGACGCGGGCTTGGCGATCAGCGAGCCCATGTGGCCGCGCAGGATGCAGGCCAGACCTGGCGCCGCCAAGCCTGGACGCACGGCGAAGTCACCTTGGTTGTTGAAGTGCGTCTGGCCGCCATCGGCGCTGTTGAAACCGGCTGCCGAGCTGACGGTTGTCCACGTCGAGGTACCGAGGCTGGTCGTGAAGGTGTCCCCAGCATCGAGCAGCAACTGCAGGCCGAGCGTGGCCGTCGAGCCCAGGTACACGTTCTTGGTCGCGACCGTGTCGCTGACGGTGACTTGGAAGATCATGTCGCCGCGGCCATTGAGCAGCGGTGAGTTGGTGCCGGTGTTGATCTGCGTGTAGCTCCACGGCCCGTTGACCGACGGCGCCAACACGTTCGCTGGCACCACATCGCCTTCGCGCGCAACCAGCGTCAGGTTGCCTGGATTGCCACCGCGCCAGATGCTGCTGTCGTTGGCCGCCGTCACCGCGCCACCCACCGGGAAGCTGGCGATGAACGCCACTTCGACTTCGTTGCAGGTCAGGCTGGTGTTGCCGACCACGCCGATGCTGCGAAGCAGGCAAGCCCGAGGGCCCCGACCTTGTGCTCGTCGAAGCGGCGAAGAGCAAGAAGGCGAAGAAGAACAAGAAGGCGCAGAAGTCCAAGTCGTCGAACTGAGTGTTCGAACGACTCGCTATTCAGACCGACTCGCTATTCAGACCGACTCGCCGTTCAGACCGACTCGCCGTTCAGACCGACTCGCTGTTCAGACCGACTCGCTGCTCAGACCTTCGACTTCTTCTTGGTCTGAAGCTTTGGCTTCGCCGCGGCCTTGCGGTTGGTTTTCGCTGCCTTGGGTGCGGCCTTCTTGGCTTTGAGCACCGGCTTCGGCTTGGCTACCGGCTTGGCCTTGCCCTTCGGCTTGGCAATCGCCTTGGCAACCGGCTTGGCAATCGTCTTGGCCTTTGGCATCGCCTTCGCTTTCGCCTTTGGCATCGACATCGGCTTCGTCTTCATCTTCGGCATCGGCTTCACAGCCTTAGTGGCCTTGCCTTTGGCCGACGCCGCGCGCACGACCTTCTTCGGCGCGGCCACACCCTGCAACTCCGCGAGTTTGGCGCGCACGGCTTCCGCGTGGCCTTCCGCCGTCACCTTTGGCCAGTGGTGCGCAATGCGACCATCCGGGGCGATGACCACCGTCGAGCGGATGACGCCTTCGACTTCCTTGCCGTTGAACATCTTCTTGCCCCACGCGCCATAGGCATTCATCACAGCGCGATCGGCGTCCGTCAGCAGGCCGATGCCGAGTGAGTACTTGGCGATGAACTGCTGGTGCTCGGTCGCACCATCGGCGCTGCAGCCAAAGACGACCGCATCAAGGTCACCGAGTGCTGGCAACGCGGCCGTGAATTCGCACGCCTGCACCGTGCAACCAGGCGTGTCGTCCTTGGGGTAGAAGTACAGCACGACCCAGCGACCCGCGAGGTCCTGCAGCGAGACGGTCTTGCCGTTCTGGTCAGGCAATTGGAACGAGGGAGCAAACGAACCGGTTTCGATCATGCGCCGATGATGAGGGCGACTGACGCCGGTGCAAGACACGATTGCAAAGCCTGTGGCCCACCTGCTTGGCAATGCAAAGCAGATCGTCTACTTTGCATTACCAAGTAGACGCTGCTATGACCGACCCCACGCTGCCCCTCCCGCCAAATGCCCCCTTCACTCGCGGCGAATTGCGCGCCTGCGCCTTCCAGCCGCAGCGCACGCTGGATGTTGTGCTCGCCGAACGCGGACGGCTCGTCGCCAGCGTGCTGTCCGGCCACGCACTGCTCACCCTCGTCGCCCTGCTGACGATGTGCAGTCTCGTTTTCACCGCACCGTTCGCGGCCGTCGACGGCGCCCATCGCGTAGGCCACGTGGCGATGCTGTTCCTTGGCTCGGTGCTGCTGTGCTTCCCGTCGCTGCAAGTCTTCGGCAGCTACCTCGGCGTGCGCCTCTCGTTGGCGCAGAACTTCACAATCGCGCTGTTGATCCCGGCGGCCGCGGCCCTGTTCACCTTCGGCTTCTTCCCGATCTACTGGTTTCTCGCGGCGACGATGCCGACCCAGGGCGCCGTGACCGGCACCTCCATCCGCGTCGTGTTGCTGGTGTGCTCGCTGCTCCTGGCTCTATCGCACTGCAACCGCTGCTTGTTCCTCGATCCGAGCCTGAAGGCGTTGCGCGCCAGTTGGCCGCTGTGGATCGGCTGGCAGCTGTTGCTGGTGTTCATCACCTACCGCGTCGCCGTCACGCTGGGACTGTTCGCATGATGCGTTCGCTGGCGACGATGGTCACAGCCGCGGCGGTCTATGGCTTTTGCATCGGGGCCAGCAACAGCTGGCTGTACGCCGAACGCAACTTGGTGAAGTTCCCGCTGCTGGTCATCACCACCGCGATGGTGTGCGCGGTGTCGTACTTCGTGCTGGCCCGCTTCCTCGGTGCCGAACTCAGCTTTGTCCGCGTGCAGCGCCTTGTGCTCGGCATCTTCCGCGACACGGCCGTGCTGCTCGCGAGCCTGTCGCCGGTGGTCTTCTACTTGGCGATGACGATGCAGCGCCCCGTCGAGCACGACCTCGGCGACTACCCGCTCTTCCAAGGCGGCAACGTGCTCGCCATCGCCATCTGCGGCTGCATCGCGGTGCGCTTGCAGTCGCGGCGTCTGCTGGCAGTGGAACGCCTCACCGGACCGCAACGCGCACTGCTGCTCTGGAGTTGGATGCTGGTGTCGCTGCTCGTTGGCGGGCAAGCCGCATGGATCATGCGACCGTTCTTTGGCATCAAAGGCCCAGGGGAATCGAACCCGCCGTTCTTCACTGGCCAGGCACCAGACTTCCGCGGCGCCCGCAGCTTCTATGAAGCCTGCTACAACCTCGTGCTGCCACCGGCGGGTTGGCGCTAACGCGGCTGGCCTCCGCTTCGCCGTTCGCGGGTCTCAACCTGAGACCGCTCGCGAAGGGGTGGCCCGCTATGGAGGGGCCGGCAGAATGGCCGGTAAAGAGACCGGCGACACCAGGACTCGATCAGCCCTTGATGTGCTTGCTGACCAGCTTGGTCATCTCGAACATCGTCACGACGGACTTGCCGCCGAAGATGACCTTCAGCTTGTCGTCGGCCTTGATGTTCGTCCTGACCTTGGTGTCCTGGAGACCGTTCTTCTTGATGTAGTCCCAGAGCTTCTTGGTGATCTGGCCGCGAGGTAGCGGCGCGCTGCCGACGACCGCCGCCAATACCTCGTCGGGCTGGACGGGCTTCATGAGTGCGGGATTGACCTTCTTGGTCGCCTTCTTGGACGCTTTCTTTGCTGCCATGTTTTTCCTGTACGTCAGGGGACTTGTGGAGGGCGAATAGAAACACAAGCAGGGGCGCGGAGCGACTAGTGCCATGGCAATCGTGGGCTCGATCTGATCGGAAACTGCACTCACGTCGTCGGCCCTGCGGTGGCGATTCGCTGGTTCGGCGAGCCGACAACCCAGAGATCGCGGCCCCCATGCCCGTTCGAACCCATGCGTTTCTGTTGCAGCTGGCAGCCTTCGTGGCCCTCGGCATCGGACTGCACTGCCGCGGCGGCGATGGCCAGCGTCGCCCATGGTGACGTGAGGCATGGTCGCCGCCACCGCGGCCGCCGCCTGCTGGCTGTCGAGGCATGCCGCGACCAACCGCAACACCAACCTTTTGGCGCTACAGCGGGCGATCGAGCAGGCCACCGTCGACGGCGACTGCGGTCACAACCTACCGCGCACCAACGACCAACAGGTCGAGGCCACGGCGGCCGCCTGCGGTCGCGGGCTCGACCAGGTCGTCCGACTGAGATCGAGGCGCTTCGCCAGAAAGCGTGACGAGGCACGGCCCCACGCCTAAGGCCACTGCCCCACCGAGATGCCAATGCGCCCACTGCCTCTGCTGCCGATTCTCCTGCTCGCGGTCGCCACCACCGCCCAGCGCCCCACGCCCACCTTCGAATGGCAAAAGCGCGCGGCGACCATCGAGTTCGGTGCCGTGCCGGTCGGCAAGCATGCCCTCGCCGAACTGCCCGTTGGCGAGACCTGGCGCCTCGGCAACAACGAGGCGAGCGTCCTGCGCCTTGCCTTGCCGCTGCTGGCCGGCGACTCGATGCTCGCACCCGGCAGCTACCGCGTGCAGTTGCAGCGCACCGGCGAAACCACGGCAGCCCTGCTGGTGAACGGCAGCGACCTCGGGCTGTTGGCAACCGGCGACGGACGCATCGACGGCGTGCTTGGCAAGGCCGCCAAGCCGACCAAGAAACTCGACATCCAGTGGCGCGCGCAGGGCGCTGCCAAGGACGGCAACCAACCCGTTCAGATCGTCGTGCAGTTTGGCCCCGATGAATGGATCGGCGACGCGCTGTTGCTCGGCCACAAGCCCATCATGGCGGCCGGTTGGAAGGGCGCGCTGTTCGCGGTGCCGGCGACGCGCCTCGCCGCTGGCCTGCCAACGCCGGTCGCGACGTGGTCGCGCGGTGACGACCGTTGGAACCTGGTGGTCAGCAAAGGCGACGTCAAGCTCGTGCCGTGCATGGCCGCGCCGACCGAACAGTTCGGCTTTGGTGAAGTGACGGGGCCCGACGCGGCCCGCGTACTCGCGGGCACGACCACACCGCTCGAGATCAAGATCTCAGCCACCCCGACCCACCTTGAGTTGCTGTCCGCCCGGCGCGAGAGCAGTGCTCTGCGCATCGATGTCAACTACGCCAGAGAACACCTGACGTGGACCGTGCCCGAGCCAAAGGCCAAGTCCTCGAAGTAGCGCACCCGCAGGAAGAATCTGCATGGCGGGCGCGCCGCGCCGCGCAAGATCCCGGCGTGCAACCGATCCTCTTCGTCATCGCCTTCCTCGCGCTCGCGCTGCCGTGCCAGTCACCGGCGCCTGCCGCACCACCCGTAAGCCACCGCGTGCTGCTGCAAGGCGATGGCCGCCTCGCCGTGCTCGCCTTGGACGGTGCCATCGAATGGCAGATGCCGTGGGGCGGCATCCACGATCTGCATCGGCTGGCGAACGGCAACGTGCTCGTGCAGGAAGGCATGGTGCGCATCGTCGAGCTCGACCCCAAGCAGAAGACGATCGTGTGGAGCTACGACGCCAGCAAGCAGAACGGCAACGATGGCAAGCGCGTCGAAGTGCATTCGTTCCTGCCGTTGGCCGATGGCCACTTGCTGCTCGCCGAGAGCGGTCCCGCGCGCTGCCTCGAAATCGATCGAGCGGGCACGTTGCTGCGGCAAATGGCGTTCACGGTGCGACACCCCGACGCCCATCGCGACACCCGACTCATGCGTCAGCTGCCAAATGGCAACCTGCTGGTGTGCCACGAAGGCGATGGCTGCGTGCGCGAGTACGACAGCAAGACCGGCGTGGTCGTGTTCGAATTCGAGGTGCCGCTGTTTGGCAAGGAACGCAAGAACGGCCACGGCCCTGAAGCATTCGGCAACCAAGTCTTCGGCGCCGTGCGCCTGCCGACCGGCAACACGCTGATCGCCACCGGCAACGGCCACTCGCTGTTAGAGGTGGATGCCAAAAAGAAGATCGTCTGGGCGCTGCACCAAAACGACTTGCCCAACATCGTGCTCGCCTGGGTGACGACGATCGAAGTGTTGGCGAACGGCCACTACGTGCTCGGCAACTGCCACGCCGGCCTTGGGCAGCCAGTGCTGATCGAGATCGAGCCTTTGACGAAGCAAGTGGTGTGGACGCTCGATGCCTTCCCTCGCTTTGGCAACTCGGTTTCGAACTCGCTGCTGCTCGACGTCACGAGCCTGCGGTGACTGCGGGCCGCCGCTACATGACGCCTTGGGCCAACATGGCCTGCGCGACCTTGTGGAAGCCGGCGATGTTGGCGCCATCGACCAAGTTGCCCGGCTTGCCATACTGAGCCGCCGTACTGGCACAGGTGGCGTGCACGTTCTTCATGATCTGCATCAGGCGGCGGTCGACGTCGGCGAAGCTCCACGACTCGCGCATGCTGTTCTGTTGCATCTCGAGACCGGACGTCGCCACACCGCCGGCATTCGCCGCCTTGGCCGGACCAAACGCCAGGCGGTGCTCAAGGAAGGCGTGCACAGCTTCTGGCGTGCAAGGCATGTTGGCGCCCTCGGCGACCACCTTGCAGCCATTCTTGATCAACGCGAGGGCGTCGTCGCCGTCGAGTTCGTTCTGCGTCGCGCACGGCAAGGCGACGTCACACGAAAGGCGCCACAGGCCGCGGCCCGGCGTGTACTTCGCTTCCTGATGCCGGTCGCAGTACTCCCGAATGCGCCCGCGACGAACTTCCTTGATGTCGCGAATCGTGTCGAGCCGGATGCCGGTCGGGTCGTGCACGAAGCCGTCCGAATCGCTCATCGCGACGACCTTGGCGCCAAGTTGCTGCGCCTTCTGCACCGCATAGATCGAGACGTTGCCGGAGCCGGACACGACCACGCTCTTGCCTTGCATCGACTCGTTGCGCGCGCGCAGCATCTCCTCGGTGAAGTAGAGCAGGCCGTAACCAGTCGCCTCGGTGCGCACCAGCGAGCCACCAAAGCTCAGGCCTTTGCCGGTGAAGGTGCCATCCCAGCGATTGGCGAGCCGTCGATACTGACCTGCCATGAAGCCCACCTCGCGCCCACCCACACCGATGTCGCCCGCGGGCACGTCGGTGTCGGCGCCGATGTGGCGCCAGAGTTCCGTGGCGAAGGCTTGGCAGAAGCGCATCACTTCGCCCTCGCTCTTGCCCTTCGGATCAAAGTCCGCGCCACCCTTGGCACCGCCCATCGGCAGCCCGGTCAGCGCGTTCTTGAGGATCTGTTCGAAGCCGAGGAACTTGACGACGCCGAGGCTGACACTCGGATGGAAACGCAGACCGCCTTTGTAGGGGCCGATGACCGAACTGAACTGCACGCGGAAGCCGCGGTTGACTTGCACTTCGCCGCGGTCGTCGGTCCACGCGACGCGAAACATCACTTGGCGTTCGGGCTCGACCAGCCGCTCGAACACCTTGGCCCGGCGAAACTCCGGGTGGCGATCGAGCACCGGCTGGATCGAGTGGAAGACCTCGTCGACCGCTTGGTGGAACTCACGTTGCTCCGGATTCTTCGCACGCACGGCATCGAGCACTTCGTTCATGGCGTTCTCCAGGGGATGGTGGAACGCGCATGCTACCGATTGCGGCGAGGGGCGGCTCGCCGATAGATCAACACCGTGTCGTCGCCCTGCGGGCGTGGGTTGGAGATGACCCGCACCAGCACGAATTCGCCGGCCAAACGGCTGCGGGCATTGGCGCTCGCGTTGAGGCGTTCGACCTCGTCACCACGCAACACCAACAACTGATGCGCAGCGGACGTCGTGCCTAACACCGCGAGGGCTGTGTTCGGCTTCTGCAGATCGAACGGCATCACCATGACGCCTGGGTTCGTATCGAGCAAAGGCTCGCGCCAGTGGCCCGGTCGCAAGTAACAACGCAGACTCGGCGCGCCGGCGGCGGCGGCGAGCACGAGCCCGCCCGGCCCGTTCGCCGCGACGAGCAC
>CANEYR010000031.1 GCA_947444055.1 Planctomycetota bacterium | reverse complement strand
GTTCGGCGCGAAACTCGCGGCACAGCACTTCGCGATGGCGCGCCGTCGCCTTCCAGTCGATTGCGCGGCGGTCCATGCCGACCACGAACTCGCGCAACGACTCAAAGTCACTGCCGTCGCCGAGGTATCGCTCGACCTTGAGCCCGGTGGCGAAGTCGCGGTTCTGCACCAAGCGCGCCGTGCGTTGACGCACCGCCGGCACGTTGGTGATGACACGCACCGTCTGCCGCAGCGGCGTGCGCACTTCACACCACAACAGCCCAAGCGGACCCGTCCAACGCGCATGGCAGGACTGCAGCGACAGCACGCCGCGCCGCGTCGGCTGCAGAGGCAAGGCGGCGCGCGCAGGTTCGCCGTCACGGACGTGCAGTTCGGCGGCAACGAGCGGCTCGGCGTCGCCCGCCATCGCCAACTCGATCCACACCTTGACCCGCCGCTCAGACGTCACCGAGATGTCGATCGCTGCCGCGTCGCCAAGATGAACGACCGCAGGCGCCTGCACCGAAATTCTCACCTGCCGCGGGCTCGCCAGCAGCCCCCACTCCAACAGCAACATGAGCACGCAGCCCCCGACAAAGGCGAGCCACAGCGGCCATAGTTCGGGCAAGTCCAACAGCGTCGGCAATGCGGCAACGACCACGCCGGTCGCAAACCACCACAAGCATCGCCGGGTCGGACGCATCAGCGCGGCGCCTTGATCTGCTGCACGACTTGTTCGATCACCGCCGTCGCCGCTTGCCCTTCGATCTCCGCCGCCGGCGTCAGCACCACCCGATGCGCCAGCAACGACACGGCGAGCTGCTGCACGTGGTCTGGAATGACGTAGTCCATGCCTTGCACCGCCGCCAACGCGCGCGACGCCGCCGCCAACATGTTGACCGCCCGCGGCGACGCCCCGCAGCGCAGCGCCGCGTGCTCGCGGGTCGCGCGCACGATGTCGACCACGTAGCTGCGCACGTCCTCTTCGATGCGAACGCCATGCACTGCCGCTCGCGCCGCCAGCAAGAACTCGTTGCCGACCAACGGCTGCAACGCAAAGCCATCGAGGTCGGGCACCGTGCGACCATGCACGCTCGCCATGCGCAGTTCGTCGTCGCGGCTCGGGTAGCCGATGCGCAACTTCAACAGAAAGCGGTCGAGCTGCGCCTCCGGCAGCGGGTAGGTGCCTTCCTGTTCGATCGGATTCTGCGTCGCGATGACGAAGAACGCCTCGCCGAGCGCATGCGTGGTGCCATCGAGCGTCACCGAGCGTTCTTGCATGGCCTCGAGCAACGCCGACTGGGTCTTCGGCGGCGTGCGGTTGATTTCGTCCGCGAGCAGCAACTCGGTGAAGATCGGACCGCGGCTCAACGTGAACCGGCCCGACTGGAAGTCGAACAGGCTCGTGCCCAACACGTCCGCTGGCATCAGATCGGGCGTGAACTGAATGCGGCGAAACTGCAGCTGCAGCGACTTCGCCACGCTGCGAGCGAGCAACGTCTTGGCGGTGCCTGGCACCCCTTCGAGCAGCACGTGCCCAGCGGCGAGCCACGACGCGAACAGCAACTCGACGCGGCTGTCGTGCCCCATGACAACGCGCGCGATCTGTTCGCGCAGGGCCTTGCCGACGTCGGCGATTTCAGCGACCAACATGTGCTTCCTCGGTCAGAGTTCGAAGGCGCCGTGCGACAGCCAATGCTTCGCTGACGGAGCCGATGGTGGTATGGCGCAGGAGCAGTTCTTCAAGTTCGCGGCGCCGCTCCGCATCCTGCATGCGCGCCAGCACGAATCGCCGACACTCTTCGTCACTGAGCCCCCGCGGGGCGCGCAACGCCTCGGCGGCCTGGCGCACCCGTTGGCGCACATAACGGCGCAGGGACGGTGCATAGCTGCCAGCCCGCCGCAGCAGCGCCGCGACGTTGTCGATCAAGAACTGCTTGCCCGCCGCGATCGGCGGCGGCACGGTCACGACGGGGCCAAAACGTCCGTTCGCAATCCACAGCAACAGGGCCGTCAGCAGCAACAGATGCACCGTGACGAGCACGAACGGGAACTGCGCGGCCGCTTGCCAGATGCTCGGCGCCAGCCGGTGACCGTGCAGCGTTTCATCGAAGACGATCGCCCCGGGCTCGCGGAACCGCCGCAAGATCGCGAGCGCCAACGCCGCGTTGTCACCCTGATGCAGACCGTGGTTGGCGATGAGATCTGGATCACTCAGCACCCACACGTCGCCGATGCGCCCGAGCAACACGCCTTGATTGCAAACGATCAGCGGCTCGATGTGGTCGCGATCGCGCGTGAGCAGCTGCACCGGTGACGTCAGCTGCGGTGGGCGCCACCCACTGGGCAGACGCCAACCTTCCACCTGCTCGAAGCGTTCGACCGCCGGCACGGAGGCGTCCGCCCAGCGGCCGATGTGGGTGAGCAAGTCCGTGATCTCCGCGAGCGGCAACAGCTCGACTCGTTCGATCCACTGCGGCTTGGTGGCGTCGATGATGCCTTCGCGCTTGGGCAAAACGACCAGCGTCGCGGGCGCACTGGCGACCCATTCGCCGAGACGGCGATCCTCTTCATCATCGACCGCGTGGGGTTCGGCCACGACCAGCAAGCCACACTGACTCAGCTCGCGATCCAGGCGACGCTGCAACACCGCTTCACCTTCTTCGCGCAGCAGCGCCACCAGCCCGAAGTGACCGATCGCAGAACGGCTGTAGCTGTCGGCCCCGACGCTGCGCCGCGGCGAGGTGCCGCCGGGCGAAACCAAGAGGTAGAAGGCGGCACCGAGCGAGAGCAGTGCTACCACTACCAGCCACCGCATGCGCGTCGGCAGCGCGTCGTTCACTTCGCGGGTCGACACGTTGCCTCCCAGCGAGCGAGGTGTTCGCACGTGCGTTCGTAAAGTTCGCGATCCGCGGGGCGGCCCGCGAAGTACACGGCTTCCACCGCCAGCACCATGGGCGACAACGATTCGGCCGGGAACGCCATCGCTTGCACTCGCCGAAGCAGTTCGCGCGCCGTCGCGTGCACCGGAACGCCGGTGCCGCGCGCGGTCCAGACGTCGATCGCCTGCCGCAGCAGCGCGCGCAAAGCGTTCGCAAAGTCACCGGCGGCGGCCAGGCGCGCGTGATCGGACAGCGGTGCTTCGGTAGGCGGCGGTATGGAACTCGCCTTCACCGGCCCCCTCTTGCCTTCGACGGCTCCTTGCCGGCGGCCCTGGAACGAGCGGCCAACAGCCGCCATGAGCCAAACCACCGCGAGCCCTACACCGAGCCACAACAGCACCACCGAAAGGTCGAAGCCACCGCCCCACCATTGCATCGAGGACGGGTTCGATCGCTGCGAACTGCGCCGCCCGGTGTCCCGCCGTGGCTCATCGGGGGCTGTCGCTTCGCGTTCCCGCTCGCCAACACGACCACCTGGCAACACGGTCTGGCAATCCCCTCGGCGCAGCACACCATCGGCGCGACCACTCGGGGTCGCTTGCGCCACGATCCCGCACGACAGAGCAAGCGCGATCAGGATCCCCCGACGATGTGGCATGACGAGTCCGGCACGCTAGCCGACCCTGCGGTCGATGCAAAGCTGAGCAGCATTTGCACGCGACCACACACCGCGCTAGAAACCGCGCCCTGGTCAGCCGCTCGGCCGACACAAGGAGATGTCGCAATGACCAGAACCCCGACCTTTTCGCTCCGCATTGGCGCCCTCGTCGGCCAAGCGATCAGCACGCACTTCCGCAATCTGCTGCCGTTCACGCTGCTCTCGGCCATCGCCCTAGGGCCCTGGATCGCACTGAGGCTGTATGCCAGCACGGCCGAACCGTCGCAGGCCCTGCTGTGGACCGGCGTCGTGCTGCAACAACTCGGCAGCCAGATCCTGGTCGGCGCGCTGACCTACGGCGTCGTGCAACACCTGCGTGGCGAGCCCGCCAATCTGGCGATGACGGTCTCCGTTGGGGTGCAGTCGTTTCTGCGGGTGATCGCCGTCAGCATCGTCGTCGGCCTCATCATCGGCGTTGGCACGCTGC
This sequence comes from Planctomycetota bacterium, assembly GCA_947444055.1. GTDB lineage: Bacteria > Planctomycetota > UBA1135 > UBA1135 > UBA2386 > UBA2386. The sequence goes on along the minus strand of CANEYR010000031.1, from coordinate 36,073 downwards.
TGCTGTTCGTGCCAGGGATCATCCTGATGATGTGTTTCTACGTGGCGATCCCGGCGGCCGTGTTGGAACGTAAAGGCATCGGCGCTTCCATGCGCCGAAGCCTGGATCTCACTCGAGGGTCGCGCTGGCAGATCTTTGGTGCGGCCATTCTCTTTGGCCTCATCATGATCGGCACCTTCATGCTGCTCGGTCTCGTCATGGCGAGCACCAGCGACCTCAGCAACCCGCCGCTGTGGGCAGAAATCACGCTGAACGTCCTGATCGCGCCGTTCGGTTCGACGATGGCCGGCGTCTGCTACTACATGCTGCGCATGGGCAAAGAGAACGTCGACTCCAAGCAGATCGCAGCCGTGTTCGACTGATCGACCGCTACGGCTTCTTCGCCAGCACCGCGATCGCCTGCGCGTAGTCGACGCCGAGCACGCGGTGCAGTGGGTGCAGCAGGCCCGCGTGCACAAACCAGTGCCGCCCACTGCCGAAGTACACCCGCGCCGCATCGACCACCTCGAAGCCAGCCCAAGCAGCGAGGCCGAGAATGTCGAGGTAGTGCAGCGCGGCGATGTGCGTCCATTCCGATTGGATGCCCGGCGTATAGACGTTCGGCACGCTGGTGAGCAGATAGCCGCCGCTGCGGCAGACGCGAAAGCAGTTCTGCATCAGCTCGACCGCGACCTTCGGCGGCACGTGCTCAACGACTTCGATCAGCGTGACCAAGTCGAACGTGCGATCGACGTCGGCGAAGTCGTAGTAGTCGTGTCGGTTGGTGCGATCGATGTCGAGGCTGCGGTAGTCGACGCCAGGCCACAGCGTCCGCGCCTTCGCTTCATGCACGCGATCCGTCGCCCCCACATCCAACATCGACGTCACCGCCACCGACTGCCGCGTCGCTAGGTCGTACTGGCCATGCACCAACGGCAGGCGAAAGACCGACGGCCATCGGCTGCGAAATTGTTCACGGCACCGCGAGAAGGCCACCCACGACAGACCAGCCGACGTGGAGTCATGGCTGCGATCGCGAGGCGCTGAGTCTTGGTGGTCGGACGAAGACATCGCCGCGAAGGTAACACTGGGTGCGGACCACGGCCACACTGGCCTGTCGGCCGCAGCCGCGCTACTTCTGCTGTCATGCGGCTCCTGACTCCACTCGCTGTATTCTTCGCCGTCGGCACCACCATCGCGCAAGGCGCTGATCTCACCGCCGAACAGATCGCCCGCGCCGATGCGTTGCATGCGCGGCTGTTGACCCTCGACACGCACAAAGACATCGACCAGAAGCTGGCGCCCGAAACCCTGCCGGAGGACCCGAAGACGCGCGAAGAGTTTCGGCAGCGCTTCGACCCCACGGTGCGCGGCAGCCAGCAAGTGGACTTCCCGAAGATGCGAGAAGGCGGCTACGACTGCGCCTTCTTCATCGTCTACGTCGACCAACGCAAGCTGACCAACGCGGGCTACCAGCGCGCCTTCGCTGAAGCTTCCGCCAAGTTCGACGCGATCGAACGCATGTGCCGACTGCACGGCGACACCATCGGTCTCGCGACCTCACCAGCGGCGGTCGAGTCGCTGCACCAAGCGGGCAAGCTGATCGCCTGCATCGGCATCGAGAACGGCTACCCGATGGGCGAAGACCTGACGCGCATCGAGCAGTTCCACCGACGCGGGGCCCGCTACATGAGCATCGCCCACAACGGCCACACGCAGCTCGGCGACTCCCACACCCCAGCCGAACCTCTGCACAACGGCCTGAGTGCGCTCGGCAAGCAGGCGATCGCGGAGATGAACCGCGTCGGCATCATGGTCGACGTCTCGCACGCAGCGCGCAGCACGATGCTGCAGGCCGTCGAAGCGAGCCTAGTGCCGGTGATCGCTTCCCACAGCGGTGCGCGCGCCGTGAACGACCACACCCGCAACCTCGACGACGAACAGTTGCGCGCGTTGGCCAAGAAGGGCGGCGTCGTGCAGTGCGTCGCCCTGGCGGACTTCGTGAAGAGCAACCCTGGCCGATCCGAAGCAGTCAGCAAGTGGATGGCGGAATGCGGCATCGTGCGCGGCGGCAACGACGAGCTGTCGGCGGAGGAACGCGAGCAGCGCTGGCAGAAGGTTCGCGACGGCATGCCACCGATCGACGCCAAGTTTCCAAAGGCCAACGTGCGGGACTTCGTCGACCACATCGATCACATCGTCAAGGTCGCGGGCATCGACCACATCGGCATCGGCAGCGACTTCGACGGCGGCGGCGGCATTACCGGCTGGAACGACGCCAGTGAGAGCAAGAACGTCACCCGCGAACTGGTGCGGCGTGGCTACACCGACGAACAGATCGCCAAGATCTGGAGCGGCAACTTGCTGCGCGTCTGGCGCACGGTGGAGAGCGCCGCCAACGCGGCGGCGAAGCGCTAAACGCCGACAGCAACACTGCACGCTGACAGCAACACTGCACGCTGAGGTCAGTCCAGCGTCTCGTCGACGGCCGGCGGCAGGCCGTCGATCTCGACGATCGTCGGCACGCTGGCTTCGTACTCGGTGCCGTGCACGTCAACCCACAATTCTTCCACTGCCAGACATTCGCCGGCTTGCCACTGGGTGCGCACGAAGTACGAGACTTCGTCGCCAAGCTCGGTCACGCGCACGCGCGGCACGTAGGCAGCGTTCAAGAACAACGTGCCGCCGCGGCGCACGAAGCGAGTGCGTTCTGCACCACGCGGATGCACCAGCTTGTGGTGCATGTGGCCGGCGATCACCGCTCGCACTCGCATGCCAAAGCCCTCGATGCGCTGGATCGCGAGCGCCAGATCGCGGTCACCCCAATCGCCACCAGGCTTGCCGAAGTCCTTGCCGAACATGTCGCTGGTCTCCGCACCGAGCCCCATCGGACCGTTGTGCGCGACGATGACAATGTCGCGGTGCTGCGCATGGCGCGCCGCGTCCGCGATCGCCGCCGCCGACTGTCGCATGGTGTGGATGCCGTAGATCTCGTCGTACAGCTCGGGACTACGCAGGCTCGGGCCGCCCCACGAGAACGGTCGCGCGCCGACCACCGAGATGCCCGCCGACGGCACTTCCCGGACCGAATAGGCGATGTGGTCGTCGCCGAGCACGGCCAGGCTCTCGCGCAACTTCGACGTCGACGCCTTGCGGCCAAAGCTTTGCCAGGCGTCGTGGTTGCCAAGCATCACGACCTTCGGCACCGGTATCTCGGCGACTCGGTGCACCATCTCGACATCTTCGTCGCCGAGGTCGCCAACGAAGATGGTCAGGTCAGGCCGCGTTCGCTCAAGGAACGTTTCGTCGGCGCTGCGCCACCAGCGGTGGACGTCGCCAACCACAGTCAAGTTGGCGGGCGAATCGTGTCGTCGGGAAGACAAGGCGGAGCAAGGTAGCGATCCGTGGGCTGCGAGTATCGCCCGATTCGGGCCATTCCTGAGCGAGCGAGTGGAACGTCGGAACCGTCAGTTCTCCAGCAAGCCGTGGCGCACGAGTTTCTCGCGGTAGGTCGTTCGCGGCACGCCAAACAACTCCGCCGCGCGCGTCAGATTGCCGCTCGCTTCCACCAAGGTGCGTTGCAGCGCCGACTTCTCTTGGGCTTCCAAGCGATCCTTCCAAGTGCCGGCCGCCACGTCCGAATTGGCGTCGAGGCGATGCGGGGACGCGCCGAGTTCGCCGCCATCGAGTCGCCGATCGAGATCGAGGTGCGAAGACGCAATCGCATGCCCGTTCGCGCGCAGCACCGCCCCCTTCACCACATGGCGTAGCTCACGAATGTTGCCGCGCCAAGCCTCGCGCAACAGCCGCGCCTCAGCGTCCGGGGAGAAGGACGGCACTTCGGCAAAGCCCAACTCTTCCGTCGCCTCGCGCACGAACCCGTTGGCCAACTCGAGGATGTCTTCGCGGCGTTCGCGCAGCGGCGGCAAGACGATCTCGAGTTCGCGCAGCCGGTAGTAAAGGTCCTCGCGGAAGCGGCCTTCGCGCACCATGCGTTCGAGGTCTTGGTGGGTGGCGGCAACGATGCGCACATCGACACGCGCTTGCCGCCGACCGCCGATCGGCACCACGATGCGATCCTGCAGCACGCGCAAGATCTTCGCTTGCAGCTCGAGCGCCATGTCGCCGATCTCATCGAGAAAGATGGTGCCACCATGGGCTTCTTCGAAGTGCCCGCGGCGCGCTTGCAACGCCCCCGTGAAGGCTCCCTTCTCGTGGCCGAACAACACGCTCTCCATCAGCTCGCCGGGAATCGCCGCACAGTTGACCGGCACGAACGGCCCCTTGCTGCGCCGTGACAACTCGTGCAGCGCCCGCCCGATCACTTCCTTGCCAGTGCCCGTCTCGCCGCGCAACAGCACCGTGTAGTCCGCCGGCGCATACAGCTTGACGCGTTCGACGAACTCCGCACTCGCCGGGCTCTTCGACGCCAGCGCAAAGTGGCCGCCAGCTGGCGACTTCTGCTCGAGCAAGCTGCGCACCAGCACACGATTGCCGAGTGCCGTCGCCAGAATGCGCGCGCAGAACGCGACGCGCTGCAGATCCTCGGCTGACAACACCGCGCCATCGCGTGTGCAGTCGGCATAGATGACGCCGAGGTTCTTGCCGAGCGCTTGGATCGGCAGCGCCACCGCCGAGGAGATGCCTTCACTGCGCACGCTGTGGAAGGTGCGCGCCACTGGATCTGACGCCGCCACCGGCACGTGCACGACGCGGCCCGCTGCTCGCACCTGATCGATCAGCGAGCGACTGATCCGGAACTGCCGCCGATCCTCTGGCCGACTCATGAACCACGTGTGCGGCCCCTCGGCATCTTCGAGTTCGACGTAGACCCGATCTGCACCGGTCGCGCGCAGGATCGCCGCCATGGCCGCGGGCACCATCTGCTCAGGACTCTTCAAGCCCTCGAGATGGTCGGCCATCTCCATGAACGTGCGATACCAAGCGCCGACCGGCGAGCCCGGCGAAGCAGTCAGCGCCGCCGAATCGAGCGTGACCACGGCATCCCCTGTTGGCTCGGCTCGGTAGCGCAACCGCACCAGCGCCGGCCCCACGTTCATCACATCGCCATCGAGGAACGCCTCGAAGCGGGCGCCGATGGTGCCACTCGCACAGCGGATCGGGAACGGCAGCCCCGGCTCGCCGCGCACCCGCAGGCGACCGCGGTCGTCGCGCGCCACTTCGAGCACCCGGCCATAACTCTGGGGCAGGTCGAGCTCGATTTCGCAGCCCGAACGGGGCCCGCCAAGCCAAAAGGTGTCTTTGTCGACTTCGACTTCGCGCGTTCCGGAACGGTCGGTGATTTCGAGGCAAACAGGCATCGTCGGATAGTCGTCGGTTGAAGACGGCGTGCGCTCACCCATCGTCGGGTTTCCGTCGCGCGCCGACGTCAGGTAGTTTCTGGTAACTTGCGCGGCTGTCCAGCACCACCCCCTTGGGCCTGCGCCCCTGGACAACCTCGGCTGCCACCGAGGTAGCGACACTTCCAATTCCCATGCCATCACCGTCCGCCTCCGTAGGCGCCGACCGGTACTTGCACTGTTCACCGGCCCGATCCGTGGTCGAACGCCACGACCCGGCGCATGGCCGAGTCGTGATCAAAGTGTTCGTCGTCGGCACGCTCGCCGAGGCAGAACGCGAATTCGCCATGGGCCGCCTCGTCGCGGGACCAGGGGTGGTGCCGCACCTGGCGGTCGGCATCGACGCCGCGAGCAATCGGCCGTTCGTGTCGACGCAACGGTTGCCGGGCGTCGACCTCGACCGACTGGTAATGGAACGCGGCGCGCTCGCGGCGACCACCGCCTGCACTTTGCTCGCATCGGTCGCCGCCACCTTGGCGCGCATGCACGGCCTGCGGCTGCCGGGTGCTCCGGCCGGCCTTTGCCACGGCGACGTCAAGCCAAAGAACCTGCTCGCCGACGGCACCGTCACCACGCTGCTCGATTTCGAGCACGCGCAGCCGATCACGCGCGGCCAGACCGGCTTCGTCGCGGCCCTCGGCACCGTTGGCTTCCGCGCGCCCGAAGCCGCGGCCGGTGCGCCCACCGCCGCCATCGACGTGTATGGCCTCGGCGCCACGCTGGCTTGGCTGTTGTCGGGCGGCGGTGCTGCCAAGATCGCGCCGCACGCCGCGCTGCAAGCGCTGATCGCGGCGTGCTGCCATGCAAACCCAACCCAACGCCCCGCAGCAGCCAACGTCGCCGCGCAACTGGCACAACTAGCGAGCACCCTACAGAACGACCAGGGCGAGCTCGTTCTCGCCGATTGGACAAGTGCTGCGTTCGCGCGCAAACCCTCGACCCTCGACGATGGGCCGGGCGAACGCGTGTGGCGGCAACGGCGACGGCTGCTCGCGAAGCGGCCACAGCTGCTGACGCGACCGACGGCTGTGCCTGACGAGCCCACCGCCGTGCTGACCGCCCTCATGCACGTGGCCAGCGCGCTGCGCCGTTTTCCTCGCCATGCCGAGCTGCTGCGTTGGCGCGCGGATCTGCTGCACGCAACGACCCTGCTGCTCGCGGCCGCGGCCCAACACACCGCCGCGCAAAGCAAGTTGGAGATGTTCACCGCCGCGACGGACTGGCTCGCCGCCCTCGACCGCGCGGTTCGTCTAGCGATCGCGATGCCAGGTGGCCTGCCGATGGTGCCCGTCGATGCGAGTGGGCAAGTGGGTCTGTCACAACGCGAGCCCTTGGCGTTCCTGCAGCGCCTGAAAGTGCAAGTCGCGACCGCCCACGCCGAACTGCGCGACGACGTCGAACGCATCAACGCCGCCGAACAGCGGCTCGACTGCCGTGCCGCCGAAGCGGCGATCGAACAAATGGCCGCGCGCCATGGCGGCGCTTCACCCACCGCGGCCCGCCATCGCGACCGCCTGCATCGGCTCAGCTTCTACCTCGACCGGGTCGCCCGCGCCGACACCAACGTCGAACGCATGGCGCCGTTGTGGGACAGCACGGCCCTGCATCCGCTGACGACGATCGTGAAAGCCGCCACGCTGGCGAAGGTGCGCGCGCCGCGCGGCGACGTGCAAGCCAGTGCCGTTGGCCTGCGCAGCCTGCAACTCACCCTCACCAACGTCGTCGACGAGTTCCCTCACCTGCCGCAGATCGCGGCCGCCCTCGACGTGTTGGCGCTGGCGCTGGCGCACGTCACCGACCAAGCGTGGCAACTGCTCGCCGACGCGCGGCAGGGACTCGCGGCCGTGCCAGTGCCCGTGCGCCCGCTGCAATTGACCCTCGGGCGCCTCGACACGTTCCGCATTCTCGAAGCGTTCCTCGATCGCCCTGAGCGCCCGCGCAGCCAACTGTTGGACGGCATCGAATCGCTGCGACTCTCGCTCGAGCAAGCGCGCTCCACACGCGATCGCCTCGCCGAGAGTGCCGAACACGCCCTGGCGCGCGGCCACTGGACCACCGGCCTGTTCGACATGGAACGTGCCGTTGCCGGACTCAGTCCCGGCGACGAACGCGAGCGGGAAGAAGCGACCCGCCTGCAAGACCGGCTCGAACAAGCGCGCCGTCGCAAGCAAGAGGTCGAGGCCTCCGTTCGCCGCAATGTCGATCTGGCGACGCTCTACGGCACACTGCAGGATGACCCGGCGAGCACGTTCGTTGGCCGCCTGCAAGTGCTCGAAGAGCGCCGCGATTGCCTGCTGTTCTTGGTCATGCACGTGCCCGCGGAGCGCACCGTGCTCTACCACCGCGATCTGCGCGACATCGACACCGAGATCGCCCTCGAACGCGCCGGCCTCGCCGAACACCAACTCGACGGCACCGTCGACCCGATGGAGCGACTGCGCCTCGCGCACGCCACGATCGAGCAGCTGTCGGCGTCGCTGACGCAGGGCGACCAGACCTTCGACCCGCCCGGTCGCGTCGTGCGTCTGATCGAACACTGGCGCACAGTCACGGCGCACTGCCAGCGCGCCGTCGACGCGCAGCATGCAGCGCTCGTTGCGCGCGCGCGCCAACGCACCCGCCTGCTCGCCATTCTCGTCGCCGCGATCTTGGTGACGACGACCGCCATCGCGTTCGCGATTCGCCCGTGGCTCGGCACCCCCGCGATGGCCGGCGAGAAAGACACGCCACCGCCGAACGGCAAGTAGCGGCGACGACGCTCGTCAGATCAGTTCGTGATCATCGGCGCGCAGCGCCTGCGTCGGCACCCGCGACAACTCGAAGTCGCCGAGCAAGTCGGCGGGCAAACACTCTTCCCCGCGCGCGCGCAGACCACACAAGAACGCGAGGTAGCCCACCAATCGCTCCGGCCGCACGCCGCGTTCCCGCAGGTGCCGGAGCGACGTGTCGCCATGCCGCTTCGCCAATCGCCGACCATCAGCGCCGACAAGCAGTGGCACATGCGCAAACAAAGGCGGCGTCAGTCCGAGCGCTGTGTAGAGCAACAACTGCCGCGGCGTGCTCGCCAGCAAGTCATCCGCGCGCAGCACTTCGGTAACGCCTTGCGCCGCGTCGTCGACCACCACCGCCAGTTGGTAGGCCGGCCCGCCGTCGCGCTTCTGCACGACAAAGTCGCCGTCAATGCGGCCTGGCTGCGAGCCCACGAAGCGATCGACGAACGGCACCGCCCCACCATCCACACGAAAACGCAGCGCCGCGTCGCGATCCGTTTCCTTACGCGCCGCCGCCAAGTCGGCGAAGCGACCACGACACGTTCCCGGATACACCGGCCCGTCATCGACCCCTTCATGCGGCGCCGAGGCCGCGGTCTCGATTTCGCTGCGCGTGCACACGCAGGGGTAGGCCAGGCCCATTTCAAGCAACCGCACAGCGGCGGCGCGATAGCGATCGAGCCGTGCGCTCTGCACCACGGGCTCACCATCCCAGTCGAGGCCAAGCCACCGCAGGTCGTCGAGTGTTTGCATCGCCGCCCCCACCTTGGTGCGAGGACCATCGATGTCTTCGACGCGCAGCAGTAGAGTCCCCCCGCGCGAACGAACCGACAACCACGCCAGCAAGAATGTGCGGGCGTTGCCGAGGTGCAATGCACCCGTTGGGCTCGGCGCCAGTCGACCCACCACCCTTGCTCTTGATGCAACCATTATCGCCGCAAGGCCTCGTTCTACGCATTGACGCCAAAGTCTGCCACGTCGAGGTCGAAGGCGAACGTCGCCAGCTGCCGCTAGCCGGCAAGTTGTTCGAGCAGCGCTCGCATGAACGCCGCCCGCTCGCCGTGGGCGATCGGGTCGTGCTCGATGCCACGGGCAAGGCGATTGACTCCGTATTGCCGCGCAGTTCGCAGCTACACCGGCGCGCCGCCGCCGAAGGCGAAGAACAAGCCCAGGTGCTGGCCGCCAACATCACGCACGTGCTAGCCGTCGCCAGCGTCAGCGCGCCACCGTTCCAACCAGAACTCGTCGACGGCGTGCTCGCCGCCGCCGCGCGCGAACGCATTCCCTGCACGCTGGTGCTCAGCAAGGTCGATCTCGATGCCGAGTTGGCGGCGAAGTGGGCGCGGGTCTACGCGCAGAGTGGCGCGCGCGTGTTGGCGACCTGCACGGTGCCTGGCCACACGACCCCGGAGACCCTGCACGAAGTCGAGCAGTTGCTGCGCCAGAACCGCAGCGTCGTCATCGGTCTATCCGGAGCCGGCAAGTCGTCGCTGCTGAACGCGATCGTGCCCGGCATCACGCTGCGCATCGGCGACCTCAACCACATCCGCCAAGGGCGGCACACGACGACGCACACCGAGTTGATCCCGCTGCCCGGCGGCGGCCACGTGCTCGACACACCCGGCATCCGCAACTTCCATCTGTTCTGCGTCGGCTCGCAAGAGCTGCAGTTCTTGTTCTTGGAGATTGCGGCCCGGCTGCCGCAGTGTGAGTACCGCAGTTGCTTGCACGATGGCGAAGCGAATTGTGCGGTGAAGGCCGCGCTGGCCAAAGGTGAGATTGGGGAGAGTCGCTATCGCTCGTATCGCACGATGCTGGTGAATGCGTTGGCGTCGGAACGTCCTGGGCAGGCGCAGCAGACGCCGGTGCGGGGTGGTGGTCGGCGACGGCCGCGGGCGCGTTAGGCCGCGGCGCGGCAGATTGCGCGGCCACGCGCCAGCTTTGCGCATCCGCCGCGATCGCCGCTGAAACGCTCGTTGCGTGCATGGGCTCACTAGCCCGCGATTCTCGCCTCAAGGTCGCTCATGGACTTCACCCACTCGTCAAAGCCGTCGCCCTCCTCCCAGAGATCCCGAAGCTCAGACTCGGATCTGATCGCTGCAAGTGCCTGCTTCGCCAAGCCGACGATTCTGGGTGGTGCGGCCCCACGGGCCGCGATCCACGCTCCGGCCTCTTCGGGTAGACCAGTTACTGGGCGACCAAGGGATGCCGCAACAACCTCGGCTGCGGCAATGGCCGTTGAACACTCTGGCGCCTCCAGGTAGGTCCCCGGACGCACGACCGCCTCAAGCGCCGCTTGCACAACCGAGAAGTCCTCTGACTCCTCCAGTTCCGCAATCCAGTCGCCAGCATCGTCGTTCTCGAAAGGGCCGTGTCCCCATGCTCCCATGTGTAGTACTCCAGGCCGGGCTGCCTCGGTGCGTTCATTCGCGTCGGTGTCGCATGGCCTAGCTGGCAGCGTAGCGCACCACTCTGACCTCGCCCACGAAGTCCGCCGCCTGCTTGGTTCATCGGCCTGACTCCACCGCCTCGCATTCTCAACCAACCGTGTTCGACGGAAATGACGGACAGCGGCGCGTTCCAGTTGGCGGCCAGCCTACCGCCAGACCAGTCAGCTGGCCACTCGACGACCGCGGTGGCCGCACATGCACCGATCAGCCGGATGCCTTGCCGTTGATCTCCCACGGAATGCCAAACCGATCGACGAGCACGCCAAAGGCTGGCGACCAGAAGGTCTGCTGCATCGGCATCGACACGCTGCCGCCTTCCACCAGGGCATTGAAGATGCGAAGAGCGTTCTCGACGCCGTCGACGTCGACCAGCACCGAGAAACCCTGCGGCTTTCGATAGTGCTCGGGTTGCACGTCCGACCCCGCCAATTCACCGCCTTGGAACGAGAGCGTCGCATGCACGATCTTCTCTCCCCATTCCGCCGGCACCTGCGGCGCCATTGGGGTGTCTCGATACGTGAACATGCGCAGGTCGCCGCCGAACAGCTGGGCGTAGAAGTGGAAGGCTTCGCTGCATTGGCCGGGGAACCAAAGATGTGCGGTCACTGCCATGGATACGACCCGGAAGAGTTGGCGGCCGCCGCTCCCGCGGCTGGTTGGATCGCATCATCGCGCACGACTCAAATTGCGCAAACGACCGGCTTGGCGCCGCTCGTCGGCTCCTATCCCGTGGTGGGTTCCGGGCGGCCGTTTCGATCGAACCGAGACTCGAAGAACGCCCGAGCACGCTTGGCAAAGTAGTTCCGAGGCTCAGCCGCGACAATCTCCGGCCAATAGGAGCCCACGCCCAGACGACGGATGAGCTTCAAGTACTGCGCGAACTCGCGGGGAACAACACCAGTCGCGTAGAGGTGAACGATGCGCTGTCGGAGACGGTCAATCTGCGCTGCCGTGAGTACCTGGCACCGACGGAGCGCCCGAGCGGTGTTGGACTTGAGGATCGCACCGAACATGAACCCTCGGTCCTCCTCGATGAACTCGACGCCGATCTGCGCACAAGCAACATCCTGCTCCTCGATTCCCTCGATGATGCGCTCCATCACCGGCGAAACCCACTTGCAGCCTCCCGACTCATGCACTCGGGGCCACACGTCGCGAGGCGCGGCGACGCCAAAACTGGCGACGTATTCGTGATACCGCGCGACGAGCTGCGCGGCTGACCACCGCCCCTCACCGTTGTGATCGCGGACGTCCATGAATCCATGCACCCAACGGCTTTGACTTTGAGTCACGAGCACCGTTGCGGCGCTCGTGACTCCTGCGTCGAGTTAGACCGCACACCTTACCTCGATGAGCATCGCAACATAGTCTGGCCCCGGTTGCTCGTCGGTCCGCCACCTTCGCTGGTAGCCGCGCAGCATGTGCGAGAAGAGACCCCAACTGAAGCTGCCCCAGCCATGCATCTCCTTGCTGATGTTGTGGAACGCATCCGCCAAGTCAGCGGCCTGCTCGCTGCGGCCTTCGCCACACAGCCGTCGCAACTCGACGAAGGCGTCGTGAATCATGTCGCACAACATCACCCGCTGCTTGGACGTGGGCAGTGCATCCCCAAACGAGGCAGCGCGACCTCGTCGACTAAATACCCGACGCCAGAATCCCATCGCGCTTGCTGGTCTATCTAACGTGTTCGAGGGAAAAGCCGAACGGCGGCACGTCCGTGTTGGCGGCCAGCCTAACACCAGACCAGCAATCTGCCACTCGACGACCACGTGCTTCGCGAAAGGGTGGCCGAACATTGTCGCACGAGGCTGACTTTGAAGTGAGCGCGCAGCGCGTCACGCAACGACGTGGAACCTGCAGACCAAGAGCACACACGGCGACACCACCGCGCGCACCACAAAGCATCCGACCCCATCAGCACGCAGCGCATCGCCAGCCCCAGCAACCACCTCTCCACACTCGCCATCCACAAAACCCACCTCACCAGACAGCACGACCACCAACCGCTGATCGCACACCACCACGTCACACACCTCCCCCACACCCAACTCGATCACGTTCGCATCCACACACACATCCCCACGCGCCGTCATGACATTCAGGTCTTCGCACGGCCCCGCGATCAACCGCGCCGTGATCACGGCCTCGCCCCCAAAGTCAAATCGTTGCAGCGGCCGCGTCACCTCCACCACCCGCCCATCCACCACCAACCGCATCCCCGCCCCACGCCACAACCACAACGAACGATCAACCCCCGGCATGACCGAGAACGGCCCATCGCTGCCGACCACCGCCCGACTCACTCGCCAACGAAAGCCCTTAACCAAAGAGCCATCAGCCGGATCGATCGCCACCTGCCGCGTACTCCCACCCCCGTTCGCCCACGGCATCGCCAACTGCCCCGCAAACGCAATGCGCACGACCTTCGCGTTCATCGCGCCCACGTCAACCACGTGTAGCCCCAAGCCCCCAACATCAGCAGGAACGCGCCCATGACGATGCGCCAGAACGGCAAGCGCACAAGCAGATCCGCGAACGACCTTCCGCGCACCAGACACGACACCGCATGCACCCCGACCAACGCCCCAAACGCCGCAAACACCGCCCCAAACGGTTGCGTAACCAACGCATCGACCACCCGCCCGTGCACCAACAAACACGCCGCCGTCGTGCAACCACAGGTCGGGCACGGGATCCCGTAGTGCATCGGCCAGCCGCACGGATCGAGCCCCAACTGCTCATGCGTCCCATGACCACGCGCGTCAGGCTCAATACGCACCAACATCACCAGACTCACCGCCGCGACCATCGCGACCACCGCCGCCAACGCGCGATCGCTACCTGGACGAATCGGCCCATCCGCCAACGGGATCGTCCACGGGATGCCATTTGGCAACGGCAACGGCAACGTCATCGCGGCGACAGCCTACGCCGCGCGCACTCGCCTCAACAGCAGCGCTCAGCCGAAGTCGTAGACGTAAGCCATGCGGTCCTTCTTGAGGATCGCGTAGTCGAGACTCTTCAGCAGCTGCAGATCCGGGTGCTGCAGATCGATGCCGCGCACCAACGGCTTCTGCATGATGAAGAACTTGCGGTTCGTCAGCGGCTGCGATTCGTAGGCCCCCGGCTCGATTTGGCCGGCGATCTCAAACTGCGTGGCGCCGTTGTAGAAGGCGCGGATCTTGGTCTTCTTCTCGCTGCTGCCGGCCAGTCGACGCAGCGTCTCATCACCGGCCACGTCAACCAACTCGTGCGCCAGGATGACCTCACTGACATTCACCATCACCACCGCCGTGCGGATCACTTCGCGCGTGCGCAGCGACACCAGCGTGGCGTCGTGCACTGGCAAGAACGTGCGCGCGAAGTCCTCGAGCAAGTTCGTCAATCGCTTCTGCTTGTTGGGCAAGCGGCCCTTGATCAAGAAGACGTCGGTGAGGAACACGTCTTCGACGAACACCGGTTGCGGCGCGTTCGCGCGTGGTTGTGGTTGGTCGCTCATGGCGTGGTAGAGGGCGGACTCGCATCCACGAGTCGACGGACTTGACCAGCGAGGTAGAACGAGCCGACGACGAGCCGTGGTCCTTTGCGCTCGCGCAACAATCGCAAGCCCGTCGCCACATCCGCCGCCACTTCACTCGTTCGTCCGCGCGCCGCGAGAAACGCCGCAATCGCGGTGGGATCCTCGGAGGTCGTGCCCGTCAGTTCGGTGACAACGACGCTATCGACATGCGGTAGCAGCTCACTCAACCCCTGCTGCCAGCGCTTGCCGACAGCCGACCCAAACAACACGTTGGCGCGCTGCTGCGGCCACCGCCGCCGCAATTCGTTGGCGACCGCGCGCAGCGACTGTTCGGTGTGTGCGCCATCGAGCACGAGCACTTCGCCGTCGCGTTCTTGGCGCACTTCGAAACGGCACGGCAACTGCGGCCGCGGGGCCGGATCGAGGCAGAGTGTCGAATCCGGCAACACCTGCGTGAACGCCGCCGCCGCCAGCGCCAAGGCGGGCAACTCAAACGCGGCGGCGTGCGGCAAGAAGAACGGCAGCTCGCGACCGTCCGGCAGCCACAGGTGCCCGCGTGCACCCAAAGGCGACCACTGCACCGTGCGCACACCGAAGTCTTGGCCGAGCACCAGCAGTCTGGCGCCAACCGCCGCGGCGCGACTGCGAACGACCGCCAACGCTTCGCCAGTGGTCCCGGTCAAACCGAGGCCGCCAGGGCGAATGACCGGCGCCTTCTCCCCAGCAATCGCCGCGATCGTGTCACCGAGCACTTCGGTGTGTTCGAGTTCAATCGTGGTGACGATGCTGGCGTCGACCGGCAGCGCCGTCGTCGCGTCGTAGCGCCCGCCCAGACCAACTTCCCAAATGGCCAGATGCACCGCGGTCTCGGCAAACCACTGGGCAGCCGCCAACGTCATCGCTTCGAAGAACGTCGGCGCGCGTTCCCCGGTCGGCGTGGCGACGATCGCTACCAGCAGCCGTTCCAACGTCGCCACGTCGACGTCGGTGCCATCGACGCGCAGGCGCTCGCACAGCGTCAGCACATGCGGCGAGCTGTAGCAGCCGGCTCGCCCGCCGCTCGCTTGCACCAGACCTTCGAGGAACGCGCACGTCGTGCCCTTGCCCTTGCTGCCACCAACCTGCACGGCTGGCCGCGGGCATGGCAAGGCACCTGGCCGCACCAACAAACGCTGCATCGTCGCCAGATCCCAGAGCCGCCGATCTGGACGCGTGCGTTCGTAATTGACGAGCTGGGCGAGCAGCGGAGCCAGGCGTAGGGCGGCGGTGTCCACGTAGCTTTTTGGTACGCCCTCTGGGCGCGCCTCGATGCAAGCGCAACACTACCGAGCCGTTGGCCCCCGAGGAATCCACATGCTTGCCCGCTTGCCACTGCTCGCCCTCACTGCTTGCGTCGCCGCCGCGACGCTGTTTGCCCAGAACCCGGACCGGCCGCGGCGCGAACGACGGGAGGAGCCGCCGGTCGAACTAAAGAACCTGACGTTCCGCACCGAGACGTTCGCCAGCGCCGCCGTCGGCCGCGACATCGAGATCGGCATCTACTTGCCGAAGGACTACGACGTCGAGGCCCAGAAGGAGACGAAGTGGCCGCTGGCGATCTGGCTGCATGGCATGCACGAAGACCACATGCGCTTTCACAATCGCGGTGGTGCGGCCGTGCTCGACCAGTGCGTTGGCGATGGCAAGATGCCGCCGTGCGTCTTCGTCAGCGCCAACGGTGGTCGCACGTCGATGTACGTCAACCGCAAGGACCAGAAGTGGGAAGACCTGATCACGGTCGACCTGCTGGCCCACCTGACCAAAAACTATCGCGTCAGCGAGAGGCGTGAGCAGCGCGCGATCATGGGCGTCAGCATGGGCGGCATGGGCGCTCTGCGCATCGCCTTCACCAAGCCCGAATTGTTCGGCGCGGTTGGCGCGCACAGCTCGGCCGTCTTTGCCGAAGATCCCGAGCAACTGCCCGAGCGACTGAAGGGCTACGCCAAGCGCCTAGGCCTCGATGAAGTGTTCGGCAACCCGATCCAGAAGGAACCATGGCAGAAGGCCAATCCGCTGTGCCTCGCCAACTCCGCCGACCCGAAGGTGCTCAACACCCTGCGCATCTACTTCGACGCGGGCAGCGCCGACAACTACGGCTTTGCCGGTGGCAACCTGCTGCTGCACGAAGCGCTCGACCAGCACAAGGTCGTTCACACCTGGCGCCTGATCGATGGCGGCGGCCATTCGTGGGGTGCTGGCTTCCAGGACCAGACGCTGCCGCATTCGTTCGCAGTGGTCGGTGCGATGTTCGCCGGCAAGCCTGCCGCAACGCCGCCCGCGGGTGACGCCACCGACGCTGGCAACGGCAAGTCGGGCGACAAGAAGTAGGCGGACACCAAAAAGTCCGATCGCAACAGCAGGCTGAGCTGCATCCTGGTCGATGGCACGGACTAGAAGGAACAGGCCGCTGACCGCCAACTTCGCGGCAATCGGCCTGATCAGGCCATGTTCAGCCTCGAACACCGCGTTCGCGTCTTTGTGTTCCAAGTGCTCGACCGACGAGTCGAGTTCTTGCTGCTTCGTCACAAGCCGCGCGCCGAGTGGCCGCTTGGTCCGGTGGTCGGGCCGGTGACGCCCGGCGAAAAGCTCGAAGACGCGATCCGCCGCGAAGTGCACGCCGAGATCGGCCTGCGCCGCCCCGTTCACTTGATGGAACTGACCGCGCCGCAGAAGGAGCTGTTCGGCGACATGGGCGTCGTCGAGTGGCCATACGGCTGGCAAGCGGGCACGCCGAGCGAACCGGTGCTGCACCTGAAGCCCGGTCCGATGATCGGCGAGATGCACTGGCTGTCGTTCGACGCCGCCTTCCACGAGCTCGAGCTGCCGGCCGATCGCGAAGCGCTGGTGCGCTTGCAGCTCACACTGCAATAATCCGCAACCGTTTTGCAAAGCAGCCCGTATACCGGCAGCCTCTGTGCGATCCCAAATGAGCGACGATTCGAAAAAGACTGCCTCCGGTGAAATTCTGGCTGACGGCCGCCTACCCAGCTCAGCCATGCGCAGCTACGCGCTGCTGACGCCCCACTTGAAGGAGCTCTACATGGGCTTCTACAAAGCGACCTACGGCAAGTCGAAGATCGACCTGAAGACGAAGGAGTACATCGCCATCGCCGCCGCGCTGACGTCGGGCTGCAAAGGTTGCCTCGAAGGGCACTTCAAGAAGGCGAAGCGCGAGGGCGCGACCACCGAAGAGATCGCCGAAGTCATCGCGATCACCCTCGGCGTCAATGCGGCGACGATCGTCGATCGGTCCGACATCGCCAACTTCCATCTGGGTGGCCTGTTCGACAAGCCAGACGCCAGCTGATCCTTGGTTTTTGGCCGCGGCGAGCAAACCGCGCCGGCCTCGTCGGCGTTGACCTCCGTGTGACGATGCCCCCAGCTCCCCCACGGTTGCTGCCGCCCATTCCACCGACGGTTCGCTACGTGCTGGCTTGTGGCCTGCTCGCCCTGCTGTTCTTCAGCCTGTCGTCGCTGGAGACGACGACGCCGACCGCCGCCACGGTCGATGCGCCGCTGGAGACCGTGGTGCCGGTGCCAGAACTCGACGACCGCATTCTCGCGCTGGCCAAGGACGCCACGCACGAGCAACGGCTCGTGCTCGAAGCCGAACCACTTCGTCACCTGCTCGGCAAAGCGATCGATGTCGGGCCCACCATAGCGGCAGCGCTGGGCTGTCCTGACGCGCCGGTGCCAGTCGAGCAAGTGCGCACGCGGCTGGCGCGAATGCGCCGTCAATGGCTCTGGTACGAAGGCGTGCTCATGCAGTTGTCGGGGCCACACGCCGGCCACCCGATCAAGGGGCATTCGATCTACGAAGCGACCGTTCAACTCGCCGATGGCGAACACGTGCTCGCGGCGTTCTCGCTGCCACCGGGCGACGAAGTGCGGGCAGGCAGTTGGGTGCGCATCGAAGGCTTCTTGCTGAAGTTGCGCGACACGTCGTACCCGCAGACGATCGAATCGGCCCCGATGCTGGTTGGTCGCGCGATCCAACCTGACTTCCGCGATTGGCCGCCGGTGACGGCAATCGACCCCGCCCTGCTCGCCACCATCGAGGACGCCAGCTACCTCGTCGGCGAGAAGGTCTGGCACACGCTGGAAGAAGACCAAACCGCGGCCCTGTGGCATCTCGCGGCGTTCGCGCGCGACACCGCCACCCAACGTTCCTTGGCCGACTGGCGCCGCCTGCCAGTGCTCAACGCCACCGACGTGCACCAAAAGCTGATCGATGGCACGTTGCCGCGCGGGTCGCCGTTGCGCGTGTTTGGCACCATCGTCCGCCGCACCACCATGGCGGCTCCGACCAACCCAGCGGGCATTGCCTCGTGGACCGTCGCCTGGCTGCAAGTGCGCGACTACGGCGGCGTGCTCGTGCCCATCTGGGTGCCAAAGCGCGTGCGCGATCTGCCGCTGCGGGCTCCACTCGAAGTGCGCGGCCATTTCTACCGCTGGTTCGCCTACGAGACCGTCGAGAACGAACGGCGCCGCGTGCCACTGTTCCTCGCCGCCGATCTCGACGTCTACCAACTCGAAGTCGACAAGACGATGAAGTCGGTGGGCTTGTGGGTTGGCGGTGTTGCCTGCGCGCTGCTGCTGCTGCTGTTCTGGAGCCAACGACGCACGGCGCGGCAAGCGCTGGAACACAGCCGCGACATGGACGCCCGCCGACGACGGCGACGCGAGCACACGAGTGCCGCCGATGCGAACGTGCAGACGAGCGGCGAATCCTGACCGCGTCAGGCCTTGCGCACCGTTACCGCACCGATCGCGGCAAACCCGCTGCCGAGCAGAATCGTGAACGGGATCCAGAAGCCGCCCTGCGCCAACGTCAGCAGCCACAAGCGATCGTCCGCGCTCATCGACGGCAACTTCGGATGCACCTTGCCGTAGTGCGTCTGCCAGCCGTTCTGGATGTCGAGATACTGCACCGCCATCACCGGTAGTCGCGCCCACAGGCCATAGACGAGCATGATGAGGTACATGCGCGGCCACGAGAACAGTGCCAGCAACGACAATACCGGCGCACCCCAGAACACATACTGCATGGCCTCGCGCATGGCCGGCCCATCCATCTTCTCGCCGATGTAGCCAACCGCGAACAGCAGCACGCAGAGGGCGAACATCGGCACGAAGAAGCTCGCCACGAACGGCGGCCGCCCGCCCGTTTGCGCGGCTCGTCGGCCGAACAAGAACCCGAACACCGGCACCAACCAGACGATGCCGAACGGATTGAGTGGACTGCCGGGCTCGGCACTGAACCAGCGAGGATCCCAACCGGCGACTTCGCCATAACAGCGCACGGCGGTGACCACCAACGTCAGGGTGCCGGCGATGAACAGCAAAGGCAGCAGGCGCGGTTTGGGACTATCAGCCATGGCTCGCATGGTGCGTAGCGGTCGCTGGCTAGGCAAGCATGCGACCGCGAGATCTACGCACGCACTTCACCCGAGCGAACGCAGCAGATCCGCCGCGCGACCGAGTCCCGCGGCCATGCGCACACCATGCCAACAGAAATCGCGGCCATCACACAAGACCAGCCGGGCATCGCCAAACGTGCGCTCGGCCACCAACTGCTGGCGCTGCGCTTCGTCGAATTCCCAGGGTTCACTAGCGAGCAACACCACATCGACGCCGCGCGCCACTGCGTCCGCTGGTGGCACCGCCGGATAACGCTCCACGTCGTCGGCGCAGACGTTCATCGCGCCGACCCATGTCAACACGTCGTGCACGAAGGTCGCGCGCCCCACACTCATCCATGGTTTGCGCCAGATTGCGTAGTACGCCCGCAGCGGTGACCGCGGCTCGACCCGCCCTCGCACCAACTGCTCGATGCGCTGCACGAACGGCGACGCCGCCGCCTCGCAGTGCAACGTGCGCGCCAGCTCGCGCAGCATGCCCAACGCCGCCGCGACATCACACGGCGTCTGCGTCAGCACCGCCACTCGCTCCGTCAACCACGCAATGTCCTCGGCCCGATTCTCTTCGGCGTTGGTCAGCACGAGATCGGGAGCGAGCCGCATGATCGCTTCGCGATCAGGGTTCTTGGTGCCGCCAACCCGCGCCACCTCACGCAATGCCTGAGGCGGCTCCGTGCAATACCGAGTACAGCCAACGAGGCGCGCCGCCGCACCGAACGCACACACGGTCTCGGTGGTGCTCGGTACCAAACTGACGAGACGCTGCGGCGCCGACACAGTTCACAAGCCGCCGCGCATGGGCTTGGGCACGAAGCGCCAAACGCCAATGCCAAACCACCGCCGCATTGTGGTGAGTTCGAAGGTGTGGCGATGGGTGTCCTCGTCGCCGCGATCACGATGCTCGCTGCCGAGGGGACACGCTAGGCGACTGGCGCAACCGCTGGTGCAACCGTCGCGATCGCGATGGCTCGCGCAGCCGGCCAAGTCGTGATGCCCAAGACCATCGTGCACCGACGCCGGACACGCCGACACACACGGTCGCGAACACGAACAGCACGGCTGGAACTGCTCCGCGATCGACGCCTCCGGCAAAGGGCCGAACGGGTGGCCTTCACACAGCACCGCGGCCCGCACCCGCAACCACGGTCCAAACTCGGGGTGCAGCAACAGCCCCGCCACCGGTGACACGGTGCCAAAGCCAGCCGCTTCGCCCAACCGCGCGGCATTGACGCGGCACGCACCACGGAACGTGATGACCGAGCAGGCGGTCCCGCTGGCCCGCAGCACCGCTGCCACCTGCATGGCCCCGGCATCAGCCCACGCTGCCAACGCCACAGGATGCTGAGTTGGTGTTGGCGCCGCTGGTGTTGGCGCCGCTGGTGGCACCCAGCGTCCGGCCGAAGCCAGCACCACGATGGTGTCGCAGCCGCGCACCATCGCCGCGACGCGCCGTTCCTTAGGCTCGCCCGCGTCAAAGCGCGCGCGATCCACCAGTCCCAACAAGTTGAGGCCAGCCCCAGCAGCATTGGCGCGCAGCATTGGCAACAAAGACGACTGCATGGAGGGCTGAGAAGGGTTGCGGCTAGGTCGTGGCAGGCTGGCCGTTGCGGTCAGGTGGGCTGTTTTCGACCGGGAATGGTGTCCTGACAAGTCCCGCGATCGGGTTCGTCGTCGATGTTCCGCCGCAACGCCCACAGCCCCCTGCCCTCTCGATACTTTTCGCCGCCAGCTAGCCACCACCGCCACCGCCACCCCCATGCGCCACCTTACCTGCTCGTTCGGACTCGTTCTGGCGGTCCTGCCGGCCCAGTCTCCCTACGTCCGTCCCGTCCATCACACGGACGCGGAAGGGCTCAGCAGCAACTCGTTATCGTTTGGCACATCGGCGGTTCCGTTTCGCTACCAGCAGATCCACGACGACGTGCCGACGATGGCCATCACCGGCGTGCAGTTCCGGCGCGATGACCTCAACCCCGGAGTCTTCGAACCGGCGTTTTCCATCACCTTCGATGCATGGATCTCCACCGCACCCGGACTCTCGACCAGCGCCAGCACGACCTTCGACAACAACCACGGTCTCGACAAGATCCAGTGCGTCACCAACCGCACCATCGTGGTGCCGCCCACCAATCCGATGTTGCCGCTGCCTTGGCAACTCGACATCCCATTCGACACCGGCGTCGCGTTTCCATTCATCGCGCCCGCACACCGACCCTTTCTTTGTGACGCTGGCCCAGGCCGACGTCTTTGGCAATGCATCGCTCATCCAGCCATTCCCAACCACCGCCATGCTGAATGGACTGGTGGTCTACACGCAGACCCTCGGGTTGGATGCGGCGGCGAACGCGTTTGGTCTGACCGCGAGCCATCTCGGTGCACAACAGTTGGTTGCTCCCTACTCGCTGCCGCAACCGGTGCGCCGCGTCTACTCGCTGAGCGGGCTACCGCCGACTGGCTATGTGAGCATTCTCTTCCTGGTCACGCGCTTCTATTGATCGCGTCGCTGTCATCGACCCCGCCAGCCCAGCGCGTCGCACGCCGAGACGCACTGCGCACCCAACGCTTCACCCTCTCCCGCATCGCACCGATTGCCTGTTCACCAAGAGTCACGAGAGGTAACCCATGAACAAGCATTCGATCCTGCACGCCGCGGTTGTCGCCGCTCTTCTGCTCACGAACGTAGGGGCCCAAGAAACGGAGACGCGCCCGACGCCGCGCATTGAGCGCCCGCGTCCGGAGCCGAGGCCGCTGCAACGCCCGGTCAAGCCCGCGCCCGTTCAGCAGAATGAGACGCAGGAGACTGGCAGCCAACCGACTGGCGAGACCAAGCCGCAGCGCCGCCCCGAGCGCGATGGCGGGATGACGCCCGAGCAACGCGCCAAGCACTTCCTTGAGACGCACCCCGAGGTGCGCAAGAAACTGTTCGCCGAGGCGGATGCCGATGGCGATGGCAAGCTGAACGAGGCCGAGCGCGAGCAGATGCGCGCCTTGGTGAAGGCCAAGATGGAAGAAGTGCACGCGCAGCGCGAGCAAGCGCGCGATGAGCGCCAAGAGGACCGCCAAGAGGGGCGCGAGGAAATGCGTGAGAAGAACAAGGAACGCGCCGACCGCAACGATGACGGCAAAGTCGGGCCGGCCGAACGGCAGCGCGCTCAAGAAGTGCGTGAGAAGCACAAGGAACGCGCCGACCGCAACGATGACGGCCGCGTCGGACCCGCCGAACGTGAACGCGCTCAGGAAGTGCGCGAGAACCGCGACAGCCCAAGGCCGAAGCCCAAGCCACGTCCCGGCGGCACCGACCGCTCCTGAGCCGGCGAGCTGACGATCCCTCGGCGCGGAGTTGCAGGTTGCGCCGCCCGGGTTCGCAGCCTAGCGTGGCGCGCGCCCTTCACGGGGAAGCCGGTGCAAAGTCGGCGCTGTCCCGCAGCTGTAACCGAGGACGAACGTCCAACATGCCACTGGCGAACCCTGTCGGGTTGGCTGGGAAGGCGGACTAGTAGGTCGATCCGGAAGCCAGAACACCCGTGATGAGCCGGCCCTCGGGCCGCCCAATGACTTCCAGTCGGCGCGCCAAGACGCCGAGGTGAAGCGATGTTTCAAGCACCGGTTCGTTCCCGGCGGCTGCCTCGTGCAAGCCGCAGTTCTGTCTCTTCTCTTCTTCTCGCCGCGACCCTTGTCGCCACCGCGGTGTTGCCTGCCCAGCAGGCAAGCGAAGGTCTCGCCGCCAGCAGTCGAGCGCTGGCAGGTTCGACGAGCCTCGTGCTCGCGACCGCCGCCGGCAGCGTGACCATCGGCAGTGTCACCTTCGACGGCACCAGCGTCGCGTTGACGCCGACCGGCCAACCGCCGCAGATCTTGCTGCAACTGCCGAGCTTCGTATTCGGTTCGTTCTTGCTGCAGACCGATGCCGGCCACGTGCTGTTCGGGCACAGCGGCCACTTCACCGGTGGACTGCATGAGATCTGGTTGCTGCCGTTCGTGAGCCCGCTGCCGACGGCGCCCCTGGCGGTGCTGCCGTACAACTACGACGCCGCGATGCTGACGCCGACGCAGGCGTTGGTCTCAGCGCGCACCGGCGGTTTTGGGGCTCCCGACAACGAACTCTGGGTGCTCGATCTGCTCACGGGCAGCATGCAGAAGGTCGCCAGCGTGCCAGGGGCTTCGGGGCCGGTGGCGCTGGCAACGAACGGCGACATCTACTACGCGACCGGCTATCTCGGCTTTCCGGTGCCGCCCGCTAGCACGCAGGTAGTGCGATTCTTGCGCCCACAAGTGAACGCCGCGATCGCGACCAACACGGTGCTAGGCCTTGCCCACACGCAGTTGGTTTTGGCCGGGCTCGATGCCGTCGGTGACATGACCTTCGACGACGATGAAGACCTGGTGTTTGTCGACTGGTTCAACAGCCGAGTCAGCGAGATCAGCGACGCCACGGGCTGGAACCCAACCTTGATCGCGTCGCTCGCCGACTACAGCACGGCGGCCGTCTTCCCCACGACGGTGCAGTTTGTGCCCAGCAACGTGCCCAACAATGGCGGCGGCGTCTTTGAACCATTCCAGTCACAGAATGCGTCGCTGCTCATTCACGAAACCGACTACGCCGTGGTCAGTCGCGTGCGCACTCTGACCGCGCGGCCAGCGACGCTGACGGCGACGGGCGGCGCCCCGATTGCAGCCGGTGCCTTCGATCTGGTCCTCGCCAACGGCCCAAGCTTGGGCATCGGTTTGATGGCGTTCGACTTTGGTGCGACCCCGGGCACCGTCTCGCTGCAAGTGCCGGGCTTCGAACAACCACTGGCGTGGAGCCTGGCGCTCGCCGGGGCGCCGGTCCTGGTGCCGATCGCGTTCGATGCGAACGGTGGCACGACGCTGACCGTTCAGAATCCTGGCTTCTCGCCGGCGTTCCTGGCCACGGTGCAAACCGCCTTCGTATCGGCGGTGTCCGTGCTCGGGGCGAGCAACCCAGTGGTGCTCTTGATCGGGCAGTGAAGACCTGACGCGCGCTGCAGTGCGAAGTCGTTACAGCACAGTGCTGTCGGCAAAGGCAGGTGGTCGCCGTAATAGCGCGCCCAATAGACCGTCCGCACGGTCGACCTTCGCATGCAGAAACAAACCCTCACTCTTCTTCTCGGCGCCCTGGTCCTGATCGCCGGGGGAAGCCTGGTCGTACCACAGTTCTTTGGCGAGCCAGAAACGCCGATCGGGCGGTGGGACACCAAGGACGAGCAAGACGTGCCGGCGGAACCAGCCGATCCGGAGTCGGTCGGCGAGAACGCTGGCGAGGCCATCGAACGCACCGCCGTTGCGCTCGGCGCCGCGCCCCCCGACGACCGCGTCGAAGTGGTGCTGCGCGGGCGCGTGATCGACAAGTTCAAGGCCCCCGTCGCCAACGCCACCGTGTGGCTCGACTACGGCCGTGGCGCGGGTGCGGGTGGCGGACGCGGTGGCGGTGGCGGTGGCGGTCAAGCCAATCGCCAGCGCCGCGTTCCGGATCCGGTGACGACCGACGGCGAAGGTCGTTTCGCCTTCCAAGGCCAGACCTTCCGCAATTTGAGGGTGTGGCTGCAAGTCGCCCACGAACGGTTCGCCCCGGGCCAGTTCGACAAGGACGTTGGTGCGGTGGTGACGGAGGTTGAACTCGGTGACCTGGTGCTGATGGCGGGCGGCGAATTGCGCGGTCGCGTCACCGACCTCGAAGGCAACGGCATCCCCGGCGCCGAGATTCGACCGCAGCCTGAGAACGCCAACCCGCTGCGCCAATTGCGCGATCGCGAGCGCTTGTTGCCAGCGTTCGTCAGCGATCGCAACGGCTACTTCAAGCGAGCGCATCTGGCGAGCGGCGATTGGTCGGTGACGGCGACGGCGAAGATGCACACGGAAGGGCGCTCAAGCACGTTCGCGGTGGAAGAAGACCAAGCCGTCGACATCGACGACATCCGGCTGGGCCCTGGTTATGAGGTCACCGGCATCGTGCGCAATACGCGCGGCGAACCGATTGCGAAGGCCGACGTGGTCATGCAGAGCGAAGCGCGCAACGTCAACGCCGCGGCACCCGGTGGCGGCCGCGGCGGCCGTGGCGGGCCAGGCGGCCAGGGCGGCGGCGGCGGTCGCGAGCATCGCACCACCACGGATGCCTTGGGCCAGTTCCTGCTTGAGCACTTGCCGGGCGGCTCGATGCGCCTGCAAGCCGATGCCGAGGGCTACCTCGATTACCGTCAGGACGCCGTCGATCCAACCGTCGGCCAGCCGCTGCAAGTGAGCATGCAAGACGGCTTGCGCATCGAGGGCCGCGTGATCGACAGCGATGGCCAGCCAGTGACCTTGTTTGCGTTTCGCGCCGTTCGCTTGCGCGGCTTGACGGCACCCGGTCAGGCCAACGTCGACATCGCCAGCCTGATGAACCAACTGCAAACCGGCAACCTCGACGAAGCCACGCGCGCACAAGTTCGCACCACGATGGAGACGGCGCGCGAGCAATTTGGTGGCGGCCGGCGTGGGCAAGGTGGGCAAGGTGGACCGGGCGGGCAAGATGGCGGCGGTCGCGGCGGCCAACGCGACCTCGGCAAGGCCGAGCAACATGCCGACGGCAAGTTTGTCGCCACCGGTCTGCAGGAAGGCACCTACGAAGTGCACGTGCAATCGCCCGAGCACGCTCGGCATCGCTCGGCCGAGGTCCCGCTGCGCACCGGCGCGGCGGCGCCGCAGTTGACGGTGACGCTCGATGCGGGCCTCTACGTCGCGGGTGTCGTGATCAATACGCTCGGTGACCCAGTGGCCAACGCCCAAGTCGAACTGCGCACGCCGTCGGCGTTCGAAGGGCTCGGCCGCGGCCGCGGTCGCAACGGCGGCGGTGGCCAGAACGGTCAAGGTGGCCAAACCGGCATCGACCTCGGCAGCGTGACCAGCGAGTTCATGCGCATGAGTTCGGGCGCGCAGCTGACGTTGGAGACGACGACGAACTCGGAAGGCGTGTTCATCGTCAAGCACGCACCACGCGGCACCTACCGCTTGCAGGCGTCCGCCAAGAACTTCGCCAACGCGACGACGGAGCCGTTCGAACTCGCAGCGGATCGTTCTGGTTTCGAACTGCGACTCGGCATGCTCGGCAGCCTCGCCGGTGTCGTGCGCGGCTTGCGCAGTGAGGACATCGCCGACGCGCACGTAGCGGCCATTCCTTGGACGAACCCACAGAACGGAGCCGGTGGCGCCGGCGGCCCTGGCGGCGGCCTTGGGGCGTTGTTTGGGCGCGGCCGCGGCGGTGGCAATGGCGGCGGCGGCGGCGGCCCCTTCCAGAACGTGACGGTTGGTGCCGATGGCAGCTACCGCATCGACGACTTGGTTCCCGGTGAGTACCTCGTGCGCAGTTGGATCGGTTCGACGCAGGATTTGATGCGCGAGCTGGCGCCACAGTTCACCAGCGGCTCGCTGCAAGCAGATGCGGCGGTGAAGGGCGGCGAAGTCAGCAAGCTCGATCTCACCCCCATTCGCCCGCAGGCTGGCACGGTCGCGGGCAATGTGCTGCACAACGGGGTCGCCGCCAGCGGCTTCCAAGTCGAGTTGACTCGGCAAGACGAGAATGGTGGCGCCACGCCCAATGCCAACGGCGGTGGTCGCGGTGGTCGCGGCGGCCAAGGTCCCGGTGGCTTTGGCGGTTTCGGCGGCAGCTTCCAGAGTGTCGTCGCCTCGTCAGGTCGCTTCTCGATCGCCAAGGTGCCGGCCGGCAACTACCGCCTGCGGGTGCAGAACAACCGCCGCGGTGGCACGCTGCACGAAGACGTCGTGCTGGTCGTGGCCGACGCCACCACCGAACGTTCGATCGTGCTGCAAACGCACACGCTGCAAGGTGCGGTGACCCGCGACGACGGCGGCAAGCCCGAGGAACTGTCAGGCCGCGTGTCGTTGCTGCCCGGCATCAATGTGATGCCCGAGAACCTCGGCGCCTTCCAACGTGAGAACCCTGGCTTTGACGCGCGCCTGCAGAACGGCACCTTCAAGTTTGAAGCGCTCAAGCCCGGCAACTACTTGCTGGTCGTGACCGTGCGCGGCCGCGAGCGCACGAGTTTGCCGATCGTCGTGCAAGGCGATCAATCGGTGTCGGTGCTGGCCGGCAAGCCAGCCGCTCCGAGTGCGACGCCGGTGCCGAATACCGCCGCCCCGCGCGCGCGGCCGGCGAACGGCCGCTGATCGGGGAGAACCGGCGCTCCATGGCGCCGACCAGACCGCACCCGTAGCCGAAACCGCCGATGGCGCTACGCTGTGCGACCTTCCTGGAGCCCTCTCATTCGCTTCGTTGCGTCGCTGCTCATTGTCGTCTTGCTCGCCGTTGGCCTTGGCCTTGGCGGCTATTGCGCGCTGCTCGCGCTGCGCCGCGGCCCAGCGCCGCGCGCTGACAGCCCAGCACTGCCCCCCACCGCGAAGCCACTGCCCACACCAGAACGATTGCCCCCGGTGCCGGACTTGGCGCGAATCGCACTGGCCGCCAGCGATCGCCTGCAAGCGCGTCCAGGCCTCGCCATCACCGTGCGGGTGCGCAACGTCGCCTCGGCTTGGCGCACCGAGGGGGCCGGGATCGGCATCGCCCGCCGCGACCACCAAGACGGACTGGTCTGGTTGCCGTTCGCGAACGCCATCGAACGCACGGGCGAAATCCTGTTGCCGCACACCTTGGCGGACGCGGGCGACTATGTGCTCACGATCGCGGCTGGGCGCGCCTTCGCCAACCACGGGTATCTGACGCGGCACCTGCTGACGCTCGGCAACGACAGCAAGAAGGAAATCGAACTCGATGCGAGCGCGTCGTTGATCACGTTCGCCGCACTGGGGCAGAAGCACGCGGGCCCGTTCCGGGTGCTGCGACCCGACGATGCCAACTGGTTGCCCATGGACGCCGCCACCGGCGGCCTCATCCTTGGCCCCGAGCAGCCGAATCGGCTGTGGCTAGGCAACGGCGAGTACGAGCTGCGCGACCCCTTGGTGCCCGAACGCAGCCAGCCCTTCGCCGTCCCGACCTCCACCCCCGTGCAATTGAGCGCGACCCTGGCACCGCCCAGAACCGACCGTCCGTAACGCCAGTGCGTTGGTCGACGGCGGCCGCTGGAACGAGAACGTCGGCGCGTTACCGTCCGTGCCCCATTTCGCCCCCGCACGCTCATGCCAAAGAACCTGCACACGTTCCCAAAACTGCACAACGCGACGTGGCCCGGCCTCGTCGGCAAAGAACCCGGCACCGACCATCCGCCGATCGACCTCGACACGATGCTCGAATTCACGGCGAAGGCCGAAGTCGGCGGCCGCAAGTTCGACGGCGTCGATCTGTTCTTGAGCTTGCCGCACACGAGCATCGATGCGAGTGACGACGAACTGCGCACGCTCGCCGGCAAAGTAGCCGCGCGCGGTCTCGTCATCGGCTCGCTCGTAGCACCGGTGTGGCCCCCGACTGGCGGCGGCTCGGCCATGGGCAGCGACACCGAGCGCGCAGCGTTTTTGACGCAGGTCACGAAGGCCTGCAAGATCGGCAAGAAGCTGCGCGACCTCGGCATTCGTCGCTACGGCATCATCCGCATCGACTCCGCCAGTGGCGTGAGTGACTGGAGCAAGAACCCAGCCCAGAACCAGAAGACCATCGCCGCGACCTTCCGCGCCGCCGCCGACATCGCCAAGGACCACGGCGAACGGCTCGCCGCCGAGGGCGAGATCTGCTGGGGTGGCATGCACAGTTGGAAGCGCATGGTCGAACTGCTGGAGATGACCGACCGCCGCGGCGTGCTCGGCTTCCAAGCCGACATGGCGCACACGCTGCTCTACACGCTCGGCTACAACGCGCCCGAGGATCGGCTGCTGCCTGCGGGCTACGACTGGAAGGATCGCGCCGTGCTCGACCAGGCCTACACGCAACTGACCGCCGCGTTGCGGCCGTGGACGTTCGACTTTCACATCGCGCAGAACGACGCCACGGTGCTCGGTTCGGGCTCGCACGACAAGACCGGTCGCCACTGCTTGCCGAAGGACCCCGGCGGCAAACTCGACATCACGCACCACGCGGGCTTCTGGCTGAAGGACGGCAAAGGCCAGCCGACGCGCGCCTTCCAGCACATGTGTTGGGATGGCTGCATGTTCCCCAACAAGGTCATGGAGACGCAGCAGACCTGGAACGACATCCTCGCGGCCATGCTCGCGGTGCGCGACGCGCACGGGTGGTCGTGATGAAGAAGCCATGGAACGTCGGGCTGATCGGCTGCGGCTTCATGGGCCGCGCCCACAGCAACGCCTATCGCAAGGTGGGCAACTTCTTCGATCTCGCGCACCAACCTGTGCTGAAGGCGGCGTGCGCGCGCACGCGCAGTGACGTCACCGCCTTTGCCGAACGCTGGGGTTACGAGTCGACCGAGACCGATTGGCGACGACTCATCGACCGCAAGGACATCGACGCGATCGACATCTGCACGCCCAACGACACGCACCGCGAGATCGCGCTCGCCGCGGCGGCGGCGGGCAAAGCCATCCTGTGCGAGAAGCCGCTGGCGCGCACCGCGGCGGAAGGTGCGGACATGGTCGCCGCCGTCGAGCGCCACAAGGTGCCCAACATCGTCTGGTACAACTACCGCCGCGTGCCGGCCGTGACGTTGGCGAAGCAACTCATCGACGCTGGCAGGCTCGGCAAGATCTTTCACTACCGCGCCGTGTTTCTGCAGGATTGGACGATCGCCGCCGAACTGCCGCAGGGTGGCGCTGGCCTTTGGCGCCTCGACAAGAACGTCGCCGGCAGCGGCGTCACCGGCGACCTGCTCGCTCACTGCATCGACACCGCGATGTGGCTCAACGGCGGCATCGATTGTGTGACGGCGATGACCGAGACGTTCGTCAAGGAACGCAAACACAACCTGACCGGCAAGGTCGAACCGGTCGGCATCGACGACGCCTGCGCCTTCCTCGCTCGCTTCGGCAACGGCTCGCTCGGCACCTTCGAGTCGACGCGCTATGCGCGCGGGCACAAAGCGCTCTACACGTTCGAGATCAACGGCGAGCACGCGTCGATCCGCTGGGACTTGCACGACCTGCACCGGCTCGAGTTCTTCGACCACAAGGATGAGTCGATCGTGCGCGGTTGGCGCTCGATCCACGTCACCGATCGGGAGATGCCGTACATGGCCCACTGGTGGGTGCCGGGCCTGCAGATCGGCTACGAACACTCGTTCGTGCATCAGGTCGCGGACTTCCTCAATGGACTCGCCGAAGGGCGGGCGGCTGCACCGACGTTCCGCGAGGCGCAACACACGCAACACGTCTGTGATGCGGTGCTGCAATCGGCGAGCAGCCGCCAATGGGTGGATGTGCCCAGCGACTGACGCCACCGTTGTGGGCCGATCGGCAAAGGCGCGCACGATCTCACTGCCGACCGGCGCCGGCGCACCAACTTTCTAGAGACGTGAACCACCATGACTGAAACCGTTGCCGCGCTGCGGCTCGTTGGGTCCGAGACGATCGATCCCACCTGCTCCGATGTGACGAAGAACCTCGTCGTCGAAGACGTCGTGCTCGGTGACCCCGGCCCCGGCGAAGTGCTCGTCGAGCCACTGTTCGCCGGCGTTTGCGGCTCCGACAACAGCGCCTGCCTCGGCAAACCCAACTTTGCTTGGGTGCAACGACCGCGCACCTTGGGCCACGAATTCAGCGCGCGCATCGTCGCGTTCGGGCCAGGCGCCGAAGGCTACGCGGGCATGCGCGTCGGTGACATCGTCTGCGCCTTGGCAATGCGCGGCTGCAAGGATCCACGTTGCCGCGGCTGTCGGCGTGGCAAGTGGAACTACTGCCGACGCAAACGCATCATCGGTTTCCATCGGGACGGCGGGCTGGCCAAACGCACGATCCTCGAAGTCGACCGCTGCGTGCCGCTGCGCCCCGGCATCACGCCACTGCAAGCAGCGCTGATCGAACCGCTCTCGGTGGTGGCGCAAGGCGTGCTGCGCAAATGTGGCATCCAGCCAGGCATGGACGTCGTGGTCTCAGGCTGCGGGATCATGGGCTTGATGGCCGCCGAGTTGGCGCGCGCCGCCGGCGCCCGGGTCGCCATCACCGGCATCGAACGCGATCGCGAGGTTCGGCTGGCGCTAGCCGCCCAACGCGGCTTCGTGCCGATCGTCGTCACCGCCGCCATGCCGTTGCATGAACGGCTGCGCGCCGGCGTCGAAGCGCTCGACGGCACCCGCTTTGGCGATGCCTTCGAAGACGGCCTCGCCGACGTGCTGATCGAATGCTCCGGCGCGCCCGCGTCCCTAGCGACCGCTGGCCTCGCCGTTCAGCCAGAAGGCACGATCCTCACGATCGCCACGTACCCATGTGACGTCGCCTTTGGCGCCACCGCGTTCACGCGTTCGGGGCAATCGATGCTCGGCGTGATGGGCAGCAGCCACGAGGACTACGACAACGCGCAGTTGTTGCTGCAGCGCGGTGTGCTGCCGGTCGAGGTCTACACGCAGCTCTACCAGTTTGAACACGCGATGACGGCGATGGCGGACTCGATCGCGGCGCGCACGACCAAGGCCGTGATTCAGGTGCAGTCGGCATGAACGGTGCGACGGTCTTAGTCACCGGCGGCACCGGCTGCATCGGCGCCGTCACGGTGCGCGATCTGCTGGCGGCTGGTGCGTCGCGAGTGGTCGTTGCCTCGCGCGCGGCGACACCGGGGCTGTTGCCGCTGTGGTTGCCGCTGCCGCTTGCGGAGCGCATTACCCTCGTCTCGGCCGATCTTGGCGATGCGGCGGCGATGCAACGCGTCGTCACGGAGCACCGCCCCACCCACGTGGTGCACCTGGCCGGTCTACAGAGCCCCGATTGCGATGCCGATCCGGCGCGCGGCCTAGCGGTCAATGTTGGCGGCACGCAGGTGCTGCTCGAAGCGGTCGAACGCTTGCCGGTGCCGCTGCAACGGTTCGTGTTCGCGAGTTCCGCGGCGGTCTACGGGCCGCGGTCGCTGTATCCAGGTCCACGGGTGAGCGAGTGCGACCCGTTGCAGCCGCCCAACCGGTATGGCGTGTGGAAGCTGGCGGGCGAGCACCTGTGCCGACTGTTCGCGCAACGCACGGGCGTGCCGACGGTCTGTCTCCGGCTCAACACGACGTACGGCAAGGGCCGCGACCGTGGACGCACGGCGGCACCGACTTTGGCGATGAAGCAGGTGGCGACGGGGGCGTTGCGCGGTGTTGTGCAGCCGTTCGCGATGCCTTACCGCGGCCGCGAGAACTACCACTTCGTCGAAGATGTCGGGGCGCACTTCGCAGCGGCGGCGACGCAGCCGTTCACGGGGTTTGGCGCGTTCAACATCCGCGGCACGACGGTCGAGGTGAGCGAGTTCTTGGCCTTGATCCGCACGGTGGCGGCGGAGCTGGGCATGGGTGAGTTCTGTGAGGTGTCGCTCGCGGCGCAAGCGAGTGAGAACCTGTTTGTCAGCGACCTCGATGACCGGGCCATGCAGGGGCGGTTTGTGGGGTTGCCGTGCACGCCGTTGGTGGATGGAGTGCGGCGGTCGTTGCGGGAGTTCGTGCGGCTCGCGCCGCGCTACTAGCGGAAGCTTCAAAGCGTCCGACGGCCGCGGGCGGCTGCCGCCACCACACTCCTCGCAACTGCTCGTTGCGCGCAAGCACTAACGCACCTTATGCACGCGCATGATTCGCGAGGCTAAGTCGTCCGCCGCAGCCTGATTCTCGCACGGAAAGTGCTCGCTCGTGATCAGCCCCTCCCTCGCAATTCCCCAACCGGCCATTGCATTGTATACAGGCTCATCACCGAGGAGCACCACCACCTCTTCATAGCGTGTCAGAACGTCAGCGATCGCTCGTACAGTCGACTCACTGAACCGAAAATGCACGCCAACACTTCGAACGAGATAGGTAGTTCCCTTCGCGAACTCCAATTCGAGTGGCAGCGCTATCCTGACATACGATCCACCCCTCGCATAACCAGCTCGCAGATTGAAGAAATCGCCACGAGCCACGTCATTTGCACCAACACGCGCTATTGCCGACAGCACGACGTCGCCCGACTCATGATGGACGGTGCGGGACGAACAGCATCCATGAAGTAGCACACAAAGTGCCATCCAACAGTGCTTGCCGTTCATGCTCATTACCGCCCCCGAGGCAGCGGCACATTCTTTTTTAGTGCCTCTAAGAGAGGGTCGACGCGCGGGGCATCCGTATCTTGACTTGGGTAGGTGAACGGCCCCGGCTCCGGATTGCCGCCCGGCCGAGTCTCGGGGCTTCCGTCACGACGGAGCCCACCCGTTCCTTCGTGCCCCTGAGTAGGCACACCGCCCCGGCCGAATGCCTCCCGACAGAGGTTTGGTCTACCTGAGTCTTGCTCCGCCTTCGAAGACTGGGACCAGCAAACTCCAACCACGACCTTACCAAGACTCGTCGAGTCTTCAATTGACACGGTTCCTTTCGCGACGTCATCCAAGAACTGCAGGAACGCCATCTCAAGGATGGAATGGCGCCGCGAAGGATCTCCGTCATGAGATTTGACATGCCCAAGGCCACCGCCGTGCGCAATCATGTATACATTGACATTGCTGTGTCCGTCCGACTCTGGGAAGGGCCCCATTGCCGGATCTTCTGTCGTACTCGTATCAGGGTTTTCCTTAACAACCTTGCCTCCCTCCGGGTCCCTAGCAACGAGTGCAGCTCCTAGAGCCTCTGCGGCGGCGCGGTCACCGCCTGTCAGGTTCGCTGAGATGAAGACAACTGTATATGACGATGTCCCCGATGGGTCATATCGACTCAACGGCCCAGACCCTACATAAGCGTAATTATTGCCATGGTTGAAGTGGTCTACCCAGTCACCCATCGGATCATTAGTCAAGAACCTCCCATGCGTCGGCTGGTAGTACCGATTCCGGTAGTACATCAACCCCGTCTCTGGATCGACCTGGCGCCCGGTAAACCCGTAGATCTGGCCTGGCACCGTCGGCACCGCCGACGTGCCACCGCCCGCAAACGCAGTCATCCTGCCGTACGGGTCGTACTCATACGCCTCAAGCACCACACCAGCCGAATTGACCACCTTGGCGATGCCACGAGCGTGCTCCTGCACATACCCATACCGCGACCACACGCCTGACCCGTTGTTCACCGCGTAGCCAAGGTGCTCGTCGATCACTGAGCCCTCAAACCAAACCGTCGTCGGCGTAAACGACCAAGGATCGTACGCCTCGACCAGATCCCACCCCGACCACGCGTACATCACACCCGAGAAGTCCGGGAACAACTTGCCGATGCGCCGATTGCTCGGGTCGTAGCCGTAGTACGCCACCAACACCGGTACCGCCTCGTCGACCGCCGCCGCCGAAGTGCCCGTCGTCCCCGCATTCGTGCCCATCGGCAACCGCGGGTCACTCGCCGAGGATCCCGCCGCCGCGCGCGCATTGTGCACCCGCCCGCGCGCCTGCTGCACGCGATCGCGCCACACCTGCTTTGGCACCTGCGTCTCCTTGCCTTGCCGACGCTTCTGCACGTCCGCCCCAAAGACCTCCACCACCGTGCCCGCCAACGTCTGGTCGGTGGCACCACCTGGGTATGTCAGCACATAGACCTCCGACAGCCGGTCGAGATGGTCGTAGACGTACAGGTAGTACCCGTCGCTCAACAGATTGCCGTTGCCGTCGTAGAGCCAGCTCTGCACGTCGCCGTTCGGCTGCGTCACGTCCTGGTACTCGTTGGTTCCCGCGTTCTGTTGATACACCGTGCTCGTAACGCCACCGCCGCCAACCTGCTCGTCAACCTGCGATCGGTTGTGCGCCTCGTCGAGCGCGTAGGTGACCTTCTTGTCGTAGACCGCCGCGCTGCTGTACGTCCCGGTGAACGCCGTCACGCCCAGCTTTGCTTCCTGCAGCCGATCCCAGCCATCCAACTGAAACCAATCGCCCGCCTTGCCCGACGCCTTCGTGTAGCGGTGTTGCAGAACGTTGCCTTCGCCGTCCCGCTCCATCACGAGGTCGTAGACACCTGTTGGGGTGCCGCTCACAACCCGGTCTGTCGCCATCTGCGTCATGTGCCGCAGCGAGTTGTAACTGAAGTTGCTGACCAGTTCGGTCGTCGCCGAAGATCCTGGCAGGAACGCGCGCCGAATCGGCCGGTTGCCTTCGTAGCGCCAGTCCGCCAGCGACTGCAGGCCGATGCCTGGGCCACTCATCGTCATCGACGACAGTTTGCCAGCGCCATCGGGCGTGGTCCCAATCGTGAAGCCTGCACTGGTCAGCATCGAACGACGCATCGACGCATCTTCGCCACCGCCCGCCTTCGCGAACCCATAGATGAGATCCTTGGTCGCGATCGGCGCATAGCCAGCGGCCGGGTCATCGAGGTAGCGGAAGCGTTCGAGCGTCTGCCGACCGATGCCATCGAACCCATCCACGGCTTCGACCAGGTTCGGCGGCTGCCCGGCGGTGAAGTGTGGGTAGGTGCTCCACCACGTCTGCGCCGAGGTGACACGATCGAAGTCGTCGTAGGCCCAGGTTTCGTGCGTCGCCATCACCGACAGC
>CANEYR010000030.1 GCA_947444055.1 Planctomycetota bacterium | reverse complement strand
CGCGCCTTGCTTCTGCTCCGCGGGCAAGTCGAGCCCACGATCGACGAGGTGCTGCGGTTGTCGCCCACGGATCTCGCCGCAGTGCGCAGCGAAGCAGAGCGTGTCGAGGTACCTGGGGAGGTGGAGGCGCTGATCGCCGAACTGCGCGAATGGTGTGCTGTCGAGAAGCTTCGGGTCTCGGATCGTCGGTGGCGTAAGGCTGTCAAGCTGTTGCAGGTAGCGGCGTTCACCAATGGGCGGAGTGCCGTTTCCATCTGGGACTGCTGGCTGCTTCAGCATTGCTTGTGGGACAAGCCCGAGGATCGCCCCAAGATCTACACGTGGTACGCGGAGCGCGTCGGGACGAGCAGGGCGTTGGATCCGTCGCGACTGACGCAGGTCGTGGTCGCTTGGGAAGGACAGTTGAAAAAGGACAAGAATGGTCAGTCGCAGGCGCAAGACGACGAAGGACGGCTCTTGTTTCAGGGGCGCGATGGCAAGCCAACGGCCAAGCCCATGGGCAGAGTGCAGAAGCGGCGGAATGAAGAGCCGCTCTTCCTGGCTCCGGACAAAAGTTCGACCTCTGGCAGTGAATGGCATTTTGACCAGTGCCTCGTCCGCGACCGCAACAATGGCGGACAGGGCTACACCACGCGCGAACTTGACGGTCTGCACGTAAGGCAATCCGGTGGGTACCCCAAGTTTCAGAACTGGACTGGACGTGAGGCTTACCTCGGCGACTCAAGCAACTACTTGATGGAGGAAGCCGAGTTCCATCGCTTGATGGAGCCGACGCGCCACAAGAACCACTACGTCAACGACGTGCTGCGCCAGATCGATGAGTTGCGCCAACACGTCGATGAATACGCGGACAACCTCACGCACCACGTGAAGACTCTTGATGACGAGATTCACTCGCACCTCTGGGTAACTAGCGACTTCGCTGTGCCTGCGCGCGCATCTCTGGAAGCCACCCAGCGGACTGTTGCCGAGTTACTCGATCGCGTGCAGCGCTTGCGCGACGGTTTCGACAAGCTGCCCCGCGAACGCGAGCGGGACATGCCGAAACCTTCGGTGGAGCGGGCCAACCCGAAGAAGTCCAAACAAGGCGGGTCGAGTGCCGAATGAGCCGCGCGAAGCCGTTCGATGTGAGGGCTCTGGAGCGTCGGTACGCGTTTCTCGACACGTGCCCACCCGAGCTGTTGCCGGCAGTGACGACGTTGCCGATTGGCTCGTTCGAGGAACGCGTTGTGGGCGTACGGACTTGGTGGGATGCGCTACTGCGTGGAAACCTGCCACCGGCTACCACCTGGCCACCGGCGGCAGTTGGTGAGTCGACTTGGCAGGCTCTGGATCAACTGGGCATCGCGCGCTTCTGCAAGGATCGGCCGGACCTCGTTGGGGCTGTGATGCGTGACGTGTTGGAGTCGTTCGCACGGGGTGTGGAGGCACTGCAGTGCGAGATCGCTGAGCAACTGCGCCAACTCGAGGAACTCGAGCGTCAGCGCCCGGATGCTGTCGAGGCAGCAGCCGCGATCCGGGAGAAGCGGAAGGCCCGATCGCGAGTCTTGACAGCAGAGATCCGGTCGCGCTTGCAGCGCGAAGCGGAGCGGCTGGTTGTCGCTGCAGATCGGTCTCTCGATGGCGAGTTGGCAGCGCTGTGGAGCGAACGGGTTCGTGCTTGGTCCGAAGTGGCTGCCGTTTTCGATGACCTCGGCAATCTCCTTGGGCGAGGGTTCGACCTTACGCAGGCTGTGCTGCGGCACGCAGGTTGGGCCGATCTTGTTCGCTTGAAGCAGATGCTCGAGCGGTTGCCGCAGTTGCGGGAGATCGTGCAGTCCCTCGGGCGCATGCAGGTCGGGCGTGACCAACCGTCCGTGGTCGAGCGTGTGTTCGTGCCGGTCCGGAGGATGGAGGAGGAGC
The DNA here is from genome assembly GCA_947444055.1 of Planctomycetota bacterium. Classification (GTDB taxonomy): domain Bacteria; phylum Planctomycetota; class UBA1135; order UBA1135; family UBA2386; genus UBA2386. The sequence goes on along the minus strand of CANEYR010000030.1, from coordinate 40,541 downwards.
GCCGGCTCGTCGATACGCCATTCGTGCCGATGGAGACACGAGGCGTGGAACGAAGCGGTGAGGTAGCTCGCATGCTCCCCGCCGAGGCGGCAATGCTCGGCCACCCGAAGCTGAGGCTGCTGTGGCATGCGCGTCGTGCCGAGCGGGCACTTGTCACGTATCGGGTCGAAGGCACCGAGGAGGTCGTCGACATGATCGAGCGCACGGGGTCGGAAGCACGCGAGGAGCGCAGACCTCGTCCAGAACGCGGCCCGATTATCGCCGTGCTCGACACGTCGGGTTCGATGCACGGAATTCCCGAGATGGTTGCCAAGGCGCTCGTGCTTGAGGCCGTGCGAACCGCTCACACCGAAAAGCGGCGTTGTTACGTGTATTCGTACAGCGGGCCGAACAACGTTCTAGAGCACGAACTCGACCTTTCGGGTGCCGGCATCGCTCGCCTGCTCGAATTCCTCGGTTTCACGTTCGGAGGTGGCAACGACGAAACGGGCGTCATGCAGCGCGTTGTGCAGCTCCTGAAGCAGAACGGCTGGAATCGGGCCGACGTCGTGTTCGTCAGTGATGGTGAGTGGCCAGCGCCCCGAGGCCTCGTGAACATGGTGGAGGCGGCGAAGGCCGCGGGTACGCGGTTCCACGGCGTGCAGATCGGCAATCGCGGACAGACCGGTTTGCATGCCGTCTGCGACCCGGTGCATGTGTTTCAAGACTGGGCCGCTGCGGCGGGATGGTCTTGAGCCAGACGCATCAACGCGGCTTCGGGTTCACCACGTCTTGCGATCCGGGCGGCGGGACGGGCTCCGGCGTCACGATCCGATCAGCTCGCGCAGTCGTTGTCGTTCGCGCGGCGTCAGTGAGGGTTGCGCTGCGTCCGCGGCCAAGACTTGCTTCCACAGGGTGATCGACGCGTCGCGTTGGTCGCTTGTGGCCAGCAACGCGGCGAAGTTGAGCATGGTGGGAACGTGGCGCGGATCGCGCTGCAGCGCGGCCTCATACGCGGTGCGCGCTTGCACTGGCGCCGCGGTTGCCTCGGCGATGACACCGAGCTGAAACCATGGCATGGCACTGGTAGGGAAGCGGTCAGCGACCGCCCGCAACTGCGCCGTGGCAGCGTTCAGGTTTTGGTCGCGGCCGGCGTCGGCGCCTTCGATCGCCAATTGGGTGGCGCGCCAGAGAGCGATCGCGACCGCCAGGGCGGCATCCTCGTCTCCCGGCGAGAGTTCGGCGCAGCGGGCGAACGCGCGCGCCGCGGATTCGGCGGTTCGCTGGGCGTCCAGCAACGAGTTCTGAATGCCTTTCGGCACGGCGGCGATGCGCAGCAGGCACGATCCCAAGCGAAAATGTGAGGTGGCGTCATCGGGGCGCAGAGCCACGTACGCTTGCAGATGCGGCAGCGCCGCGCGTTCCTCGCCAAGTTCGTAGCGATAGATGCCGGCGATGAAGAGCAAGGCCGCACGCTCGGCAGTTGGCCGATCGCCGGCGCGGGCAAGGGCCTGCTCCGCGGCGGCTGCAGCGGCACTGGTGTGGCCCGAGTCGTAGAGAAAGACCGCCGCCATCCAGCCGACGAAGGCGTCGTCCGGAGCCAGCTGCTGCGCGAGGCGCATTTCCACTTCGCCAGCGTTGGCGCTGTGCAGGTCGTGCGGACTGGTTTCGGCCGCGCGCTGCAAATGAACCATGGCCAAGACGGCGCGGGCGCGAGCCGACCGAGGATCGATCGCAAGCGCCTCGTTCGCAGCGGCTCTGGCATCTTCGAAACGACGGCTGACGGCGGCTTCCATGGCCTGCTCGAGCACGGCGGGCAAGCGCGCGCGGTCTTCGCTGGTGGCCTGGCTCATGGGCAGGTCCGCGGCGTTGGCGAGTTCTGGTCTCGGTGAGACGCCGGCACACGCCGTCAAGCCGACGAGCAGCGATACGAATCCGTCGCGGAGAGCCATCACTGCATCATCGTCTGGCCTGCCTTTCTCACCAAGCTACGCTTCAACGATGGCTCGAATCGCCGCAGACGTGACTTGGTTGGTGGGGCGCACGCCGCTCGTTGAGCTCGCGCGCTTGTCGCCACCCAACACGCGCTTGGTTGCCAAGCTGGATGCATGGAACCCTTCGGGCAGCAACAAGGACCGCGCCGCGCTAGGCATGATTCGACACGCCGAGCGCAGCGGATTCTTGCGCGCGGGCGGCACCATCGTCGAATGCAGCAGCGGCGACCTCGGGCTGGCGATCGCGACGATCGGCTGCCGCCTCGGCTATCGGGTGATCCTCACCATGCCGGATGGCACCTCTGAGCAGGCTCGCAGCCGCTTGCGAGCCCTCGGTGCGGAAGTGGTGGTGACGCCGATCGATGAAGGCATGCGCGGGGCGATGGTGCGAGCTGAGCAAGTTGCCAAGCAGATAGCCGGCGCCCTGTGCCTGCAGGCGTTCACCAACCGTGCGAACGCACGCGTGCATGCCGATACGACGGCGCGAGAGATCTGGGAAGACACCGATGGCGGGGTCGGCCTCGTGGTGGTGCCAGTGGGAACGGGCGGCACGGCGGCTGGCTGCGTCGCATTCTTTCGTGAGTTCGCGGTGCCAGTTGCCGGGGTGCAGCCAGCGGCGAGTCCCGTGCTTTCCGGTGGTCGGTCCGGCGCCCACAACATTCCTGGCATCGGAGCTGGGTTCATCCCGGAGATCCTGACGCCGTCCGACCTGGTCGCGATCGTCGATGTCAGTGACAGCGAAGCTATCGATGGCGCGCGCGCGTTGGCCCGGCTCGAATCCCTTCGCCTGGGACCTGCGAGTGGTGCGGTCGTTCATGCGGCGAGTCGCTTGGCGCAACAGCCGCAGTTTCTTGGCAAGCTCGTGGTGGCCGTGTTGCCCGACACTGCGGACCATTACTTGGATCACCCCGCGATGCGTCTGGAGGCATGATGGCTGACGATCCACAACAACGCGCAGCCACGTTGCTGCCCAAAGTCGCCGTTCTTCGCCAGCAGTTGCGCTCACAAGTCATCGGCCAGGATGGGCTGATCGATGATCTCTTGGTTGCATTGCTCGCCGGTGGGCACGTGCTGCTGGAAGGCCTGCCGGGACTTGGCAAGACCTTGTTGGTGCGTGAGTTGGCGCGCGGGCTTGGGCTCGATTTTGCGCGCATCCAGTTCACGCCGGACTTGATGCCGAGCGATGTCACTGGCACCCAGGTGTTGGACGAAGAGGGCTCGACACGCCGCTTTCGGTTTCAATCTGGGCCGATCTTCGCTGGGCTCGTTCTCGCGGATGAAATCAACCGCGCAACGCCGAAGACGCAGTCGGCGATGCTCGAAGCGATGCAGGAGCGATCGGTCACGGTCGCTGGCGTCACGCACATCCTGCCGAGGCCGTTCCATGTCGTGGCGACGCAGAACCCGGTCGAACTCGAGGGCACCTTCCCGCTGCCGGAAGCCCAGCTTGATCGCTTCTTGTTTCGCCTCGATGTGAAGACGCCATCGGCGGCAGCGATGGTGCAGATCCTGGCTTCGACCACGGCCGGCGAATCGGTCGCGGCGATGACGCGATTGGATGCCATGGACTTGCTGGCGCTGCAGCACCTCGTGCGTGATGTGCTGTGCGGCGGGCACTTGCTCAAATTCGTCGCCGAGCTGGTGTTGGCGACACATCCGGATCGCGCGGACAGCACGGACCGAACACGGCGATTCGTTCGTTACGGCGCGAGTGTGCGAGCCGGACAAGCGATTGTGCTCGGAGCAAAGGCGCGAGCGTTGCTAGCTGGTCGCCCGGCCGTGGTACGCGCGGATCTGGACGCGTGCCTGCTGCCAGCCCTTGGCCATCGTGTGCTGCTCAGCTTCGAGGCAGATGCGGAGCGAGTTCGCGTGGACGATCTACTTGCTGACTGGCGAACCGCAGCAGAACGTCGCTCGAGCTGAGTTCTTTCACTCGATGCGATTTCGTCACGAGTAAGAGCCCGCGTCTCGGCTGGCTCGACGTAGCGAGCGCCCCGCACGAAAAAATCAGCGCGACTTTGGAAAGTTCTTTCCCCTGCTTCGTCTACTAGCCCTGCATGGGACGAGTGGTCCCGGCCGCGCGGCCTCTGGGTTCTGCAAGGAAGCCAGAGGCTGATTCGAGAGGGCAAACTGTGCGGCCGGGACCCAGCGTGGTCGGCGATTCTGGGAGAGAATCGCCGACCACACTTTTTTTTCAACCCCCACCGCATCGCAACCTTGCGAGCGTTCCTGCGCCGGGGTCGCAACCAGCGCGTGGCTAAGTCGTCCGCACCGCCGCATCATTCCATGTCGATGAGCACCGGCGCGGATCACGACTTCCAGAGGCACGCGGAAGAATGCCTCACCAAGCTAGTCATCGCTCTCGATGCGTTTGATCCCGATGAACTCGAAGCCGACCTCGCTGGTGGCGTGCTGAAGATCGCCTTTCCGGATGGGCGCAACTGCATCATCAACCGGCAGTCGGCAGCGAGCCAGATTTGGGTCGCCGAGGGAGCTTCGGCGTGGCACTTCATGCGGCAGCCGAGCGGTGAGTGGCTCGACACCAAAGGCAAGGGGTCGTTGACGGCGGTTCTGTGCGAAGTGCTGACGCGACGACTCGGGAAGACCGTCACCCTCTGAGGGCGGCCTACGCCGTTTTCTCGGAGCGGCGTTCCGTGGCTTGGGGAAAGCGCAGCCGAAAGGTCGTGCCGCGTCCGACTTCGCTCTCCACCTGTACCAATCCGTTGCTGCTGCGCACGTAGCGCGCGACCGCGGTGAGGCCGAGCCCCGTTCCTTGTCCTGGCGGCTTGGTCGTGAAATACGGATCGAAGATGCGCTGCTGCACTTCGCGGGTCATGCCGCAGCCAGTGTCAGCGACTTCGAGCCAGACCTGATGCGGGTCGCTCCCGCAGCGCATCGTGATGGCCCCCTCGCCGGTGATCGCTTGGCGGGCGTTGATAACCAAGTTCCACAGCGCATGCATGAGGCCGTGCGGATCAAGCAAGACCGGTGGCGCCGAGGGAGGGGCCTCGCACGTGATTTGGATCGACCCCGGCAGCACGAGGCTCGCCTGCTGATGAAACTGGCGAAGCAGCGAGGCGAGGTCGCAGGCGACCGGCGACCCTTCGTCGGGGTGCGCCATTCGCATGAGTTGATCGAGCAACGGACTGGCTTGCTGAAGGGTCTCTTCGATCAGTGTCAGTCGGTGCGCGCGTTCGGTGTCGTTCGCCATGCTGGCGAGAGTTACGTGCCCCATCAAGACTTGGAACGTGTTGCGCAATTGATGGCAGACCAAGCCGGCCAAGTCACCAATCGTCTCGACGCGCAGCGCGTGGCGCAGCAGCTTCTCGCGATGCCGGAGCGCTCGGCTCGACTCGAAATTCTTGCGGCGCTGGGCCTCGGCAGTCATCAACGCCGTGAAAACCAGTCGATTGACGATGGCGCCGGCAAGAGCGGACGCGAGCACCACGGCGGCCAGACTCGTCGTGTGTACCCAATGGTCGATGGCGGAGGCGCCACCGGCGCCATTGTTGAGGCTGAACTGCGTTGCGACCAGCATCGCGCTCACGGCGATCATCGTCAGCGTCAGCCCCACCGTGACGCCGAGACTGGTCGTGGCGACGAGGCACAGCACCGGATGCACGTACCAGGCGGGGCTAAAGCTGCCGCGTGGCCAGTTGGCGAGAATCGTCAGGGTGAAGAGCGCCACGAACAGCAGCGTTGCAGCGCGCTGCAATCGGTGATGGCGCCAGTCGAGCCAAGCTGCGAAGAACCAAGGTGCTGCGAGCAACGAGGGGAGGGCGCCCGACCATGGCAGGTGGGCAGCCCACAGACCGTTTTCCGCAACCAACAGTGTCGTGATGCCAAACCCGCAGCAGGCGATGGCTAGTCCGAGCGAAATCCACCGAATCAGGGCAGACAGGCTTGAGACGACTGGCAGTCGCGTACTCGTGAGGAAGCTGAAGAGCGACTCCTCCGACAAGTGAATCGGAACGCGCACGTGGCGCGATTCTATGGCGGCGAACGAGTGGCGCCAGCAGCCAACCAGATCGTCTTGTCGCGGCGACGGCGGTGCTCAGGGCTGCAGTTCCGGTTCGATCGGGAGGGACTCAAGGTCAATGGCGATGCCCGTGACCGGGTGCACGAACTGCATCCTCCAGGAGTGCAGCATCACACGGCTGAAGTTCTCGCCCTCGCGCGCGCGGAAGCCGTACTTGCGATCGCCTGCGACCGGCGAACCGAGCGCTGCCAAGTGGACGCGGATTTGGTTGCGACGCCCGGTTTCAAGTCGGCAATGAACCAGAGTGCAACGCCCGCGTCGGGCGAGCGTCTCGTAGTGAGTGATCGCGCGCGTGCCGCCATGAGCTACCACCCGAACGATGCCGCCATCATCTTCACGCAGCCCGGAGTCGATCTTGCCAGCGGCCGGGGAGGGGGCTGAGGTCACCAGGGCGAGGTAGTCGCGTACCACGGCGTGCGCTCGAAAAAGCGCTTCCATGCCGGTTCGGCCGACGTCCGTCAGGGCCAAGGCGAGCAGTCCCGTCGTGTCCTCGTCGAGGCGGTGCACAGCCTGCACGCGCTTTCCCAGCAGCCGACCGACAGTGTCGACGACAGTAGGTGCCTTGCGGCCGGGAGCTGGAACGACCAATGCTCCGGCGGGTTTGTCGACCACGATCACGTGGTCATCGCGGTGCACGATCAGCGGTTCGCGCATGGCCGGACCATACCGGACCTTGCGCGGTGGGCGAATTGCTACTGCAGCCGAAGGTGGTACTGCTGGATCTTGCGATACAGAGTGGCACGTCCGATCCCAAGCAGTTGAGCGGCGCGCCGAACGTTGCCCTTGGTCGCCTGCAGTGCGCGCGTCAGCATGCGTTGCTCCTCCTCCTCGAACGGCAACACCGAGTCTTCGCTGACTTCCTGCTGGGCGGCGGTGTCGGTTCGAACCGTTGGCGAGCCGTTGGCGGTGGTGTTCGTCGGCATCGGTGCGAGCAGCAGATGTTCGCGGTCGATGGTGCCACCGCCAGCGAGTAGGTGGGCGCGTCGTACCGTTGCTTCGAGTTGAGCGACATTGCCTGGCCAGGACATGCTCTCGAGCAGAATGATGGCTGTCGGGGACAAGATCGTGGCCTTACCGGAGGTCGAAGCCGCCGACTCGACGACTGCCTGAGCGAGTTGCGCGATGTCTTCGGTGCGTTCGCGCAAGCTGGGAACGACGATTGGTAGCGCGTGCAAGCGGTAGAAGAGGTCCTCACGGAACGCGCCCCGAGCGACCAGTTCTGGCAAGTGTGCAGAGGTGGTCGCGATCAGCCGTGGGCCAGTGCCGGGCTGCGTTGGGGAGCGCTCCTTGAGATGGCGCACCAGCGTTGCTTGCGCAGTCGCAGGCAGGCGATCGATGTCCTCAACGATGATCGTCGAGCCTCGCGCTTGCTCAAGCGCCTTGGCCAGCGCATCAGCGGTTGTGGTGGCGCCTTCGACGGCAACCAGCGCGCGCTCAACTCGCCGACTCTTGCAGTGAATCATGCGCGAAGACAGCGACTTGCCGGCACCAGAGGGCCCTTCGACCAACACTGTGGCGTCGCAGTCGGCAGCGCGGCTGATCGCGCTCATGAGGCGACGCATGGATGGACTGCGCCCGATCAAAGCGCTGCCACCGCGGATGCCGGAGACGGTGCGCTCCAGCTCGCGACAGCGGGTGCTGCTCTGGGACAGTTGGACAGCGAGCCCCAGGATGGCTTCAAAGCCCGTTTCGAAGGCCGCTGTGGGGATGTTGGCGTGACTTGCGCAAGCCCGGTCACCCAGGACCATGACCGGTGATGGTTGCTGTGGGATGGGTTCGCCAGCGGCTTCTTCATCGCACAGCACGAGGTCGAAGGTCGTGCTAGTGAGCGCGCCTCCGAATCCCGCCCAGTCCACGAACTCGTGCAAGTCGTGTCCGCCGCGCGCAAAGATCGAGGCGATCCCCGAGCCGCTTTGCCGAGAAACCAACGCGACGCGCGCCTTGGTCGTGAGTGAAACGTCCTTCCCGATCAGTGCAGTTGTCATGCCTTTCCCATTCCTGGATCGGCATTTACCAGCGGTTCGGTGAAGGCTCTTCAGATCATGATGAGGGACTCTGCTGAGTCGTCATTCGCGCGACCCTTCAAGCTGTCGACACCATGGGAACTTGCACTCTTCAGGCTCCGATCAGCCCTCCGCCAAACGGCGCGCGAGTTCGTCGAAGTTGATGGATCCAAGTTCCTCTCGTGTGATCGGTTCCATGCGCCGGAACTTGCGGTACTCGTCGATGCTGGTCAGCTCCACGTAGTCGCGTGCGGTCATCGAGTGCTTGTCAGCGGTCTTTGTCATCGTCGCCTTGGAGGCAGTGCGATCGAGGGTCTGTTTGGCGCGGTGGCAGATCGACAGAGTGTTTTCGAGGTTGCTGCGGATCTTCTGCAGACGCTCCTCGTTGGCGCCTGGCACATCGATGCTCTTCGAGATCTTCGCGATCGCGACCTCGAGCACGGCGATGAGGCAATTCAGTTTCGTCGTCAGCCGCGCGCGATACTCGGCTGAGCTGAGGGCTTCCGGGAGGTTGGGAGTGTTGTTGTTGTCGGCGTCCATCGGTTTCCGTGCTGGGAACTGATGCAAGAGAGCACAGCAGAGGCCAACTGCTGGTCTATTTGACGACACCCACAGCAGCGCGATCTCGCGGCCATTTCGCGCCCAACATCGGTGCGAGCGTCCGAAGAAACGGATGGCCAAGTCGCACAATCCGAACGGTGTCCTGCGGACGCGACTGGATCGTGCCGGCCTAGTTAGTCGACAGGGCTTGGAGGTAGAGCGCTTGTGCGAGATCGTCCAACCGCCGCAAGGATCCACGTCCCGCGACATGGAACGAAACTCCGGCATCCCAAAACAGCAGAACACTCATGGCCGGGTCGCGGTACCTGGCGATCGACTTGCCGCCGCCCGACATGCTGGGCAATCCGGCGAAAAAATCGGGTGTTCCAGGCGACTGAACGACGACGAATTGATCGACGCCATCGGTATAGGTCATGACCAGTGCTTGCCGTCCGTTCAGGGGGTCGTCGCGAACCTCGACCCTGTCCAGTTGGTACTCGCTGGTCAGCGCCACGATCGGGTCGATCATTTGGCGAGGGCCACCCATGAACGCGATTGCGGTGTTGTAGTCGTTGTGTTGCGTGGTGCTGCTGAGCGCTGGGACCAGCGGCGCAACCGCGTTGGTGAACGACAAGACTTCAACCTCTGCCAGCACGTGCAATTGCGAGTCGAACTCGACGGAATAGAGCGGCACTCCCGTCAGCGAATCGAAGTCGACCACCCAGATGGCTTTGTCGACCGTCGCGGGGAACACAACCATGCGGCGTGCGGCGCGATTGGCGCGAACGACGGGACCGAAGTCGTGGAGCGTGTAGTTGGACGCGGCTGCAGTCAGCTCGTGGACGCGAAACGTGCCGTGGGTGTAGAAGAGCGAGGCAAACTGGGCGTATTTTTGCTGCCACTTCAGGTCCGTTGCGGAGCCGGGAAGCTCACCTTCGACCTGCAGAAAGGTGACGGCGAAACCTGGGCGCGCCGATCCGTTCGCGTCGACTTGGAGACGTTCTCGAACGCTGACGACATTGCCCTGATCGTCCCGGAAGCGACGCAATTGAATCGCGGTGAAGTCTTGCGTGCGCAGCGATTGATCGAGCGACAGCAGTGTCGGCACCAGGGGTTGCCCTGCACCGCTCGCGACCGCTGACTTGCCGACCAGTGTCGTAGATTGTGCGGCGCCCCATCCCGACGTCGCGAGCGCCATCATCGTGATGGCGGCGGCAGTCAGCGCTCGCGAGAACGCGATCACGCAGAGAATGGAAGCGGATGGCATGGAAGACGGGTGAGAGAGTAGCGGAATCGAAGGTGCTTGAAAGTAACAATGGACCGCGGTCAGCGCAGGGCTCCATAGCGGAGTATTGCGAACTCAACCCCAGGCATCGTGTCGAGGTCGGTGAAGACGATCGTGGACTCTTTGGTTGTTCCGTTGGAAAGCACTAGCCCACTGACAATCGCCGCGGCCGCAGCCGTGGTGATCCCAAGTAGAAGCCGCCGCCAGTGGCGTGGCTGCCTCCGTTCGCTTACCCCTGCCATGATTGAGTGCCGAACCTTGGCCCACATTGCAGGTGACGGTTGTGGAGTTGCGGAAATCGTCGATCGAGCGACCTCGGACTCAAGCAGCGCTTCGGGCCACGCAGAACTGTGAATCGGAGCCGAATCTCTATTCGCTACAAGAATGCCCAATGAGCTGCTCGCTGCCGCCTCAATGATTCGCTCATGCAGCATCTCGGCAAACTGGGTCGTCCGCAGCAGTTCAGGAGAGATCGGGCGTGTCGAGAGGAGAGAGCCGAGCCGCGTTTGAAACGAGTGTTGCTTTGCGCATTCAGCGCACTGCTCTGCATGGGTGCCATCAACTGCGCCCGTACCGTTGTCGGCAAACGTGCACAAGAAGGCGCGGCAAGTTGGCGGCAGGCACGAAAACCGATCGCGCCGATCCCTTGGTTGGTTTTCCGGTGGTTGGTTTTCGGGAGCACTCATCCAACATCTCCTACGGAATCAGGGGCCGCGATGCTCGTGTCGAGCTGAGGGAAGCGATTGCGAACGACGGATTCGAGAGCGAGGTGAGCACGCGCTAGGCGTGATTTGACTGTTCCCAAAGACAACCCGAGCGTCGCGGCGAGATGTTCGTACGACATGTCCTCCAGATAGCGGAGGGCAAGAATGGCGCGCAGTTTTGGACTCAGCAGCGAAATAGCCGCCTGCACCTGATGGCCCAGCTCTTTGGTCTCTGCGCGCTGGTCTGGGCTAGGAGAATCGTCGATGAAGTCGATTTCCGCTGACAGTCCCTGCACGAGGGGCGATCTCGCCACGTCTCGCTTGCGCCGATGGTCAATGCTGCAGTTGACGACGATTCGGAACAGCCAAGTGCTGAACAACGAGCCGCCGCGGAAGCTATGCAACTTGCGGAAGACGAGGGCGAAGCTCTCCTGCACGACATCGAGCGCGTCGACGGCATTGCCCACCACGCGGAAAGCGATTGCGTAGACGCGTTCGCGATAGCGACCAAACAACTCGGCGAAGGCGCGCTCGAACCCATCTTCCATTGGGTGACGACACGCGGTCACCAAGTCGGAGTCTGGATCGCGGAGGAGTTCCACGGCTAATTGACGTGTGCGAAGCCGCTCGGGTTCCGTGGAATCACTGGAATGACCGCCGAAAGACCATCAGCCAAGCCGACTTGAGGCAACTTCAGAAGTTGAATCTCAGCCGCCGGTCGACCCCAGTCCGCCAGGCACCGTGATCACCCAGCCAATGGAAGACGGGCAATTGGGCGAGCACTCCACTTCGTTGCAATCGTCGCAAAAGGCGTTCAAGACGACGAAGACAGTCCCACCTGGTCCGGAGCCCTGTTCTTGAAGATCGAGAAGGCACACGCGGTTCGACAAGCCGCCGCCGCCCGCAAACGACGGCGCGATGCTCTGAACCGCGAAGTAGTGGGCGTCCCATGGAACGAGCGTCGAGATGGTGTTGCTGACATTGAACAGGCCAACATCCGACCGCAGATACCTACCGCCAACGATCGATTCGACATGAATGCTGCATGGCAGCAAGAGTCGCAGGACATCGCTTGAGACAAGCGGGACCGAAACCTGAACCCATTGCCCTTCGCTGCCGACGGCGCGATTGCGGTAGACGATGGGCCCCATCGACAGCATGTCGAAGGAGAAGCGCGCCCCGGGGAGCGCGGGAAGTTCCAGCCATGCGTGGAACCCGCTCATCGGAGTCTGCGGCTCCATGAGCCGCACGAAGAGATGCAGCCAAGAGGTGCCGTCGACGCTACCCGGCTGCGGGCCGGTCACCACGACGCGCATCTCCTGGTCGGTAGGCAAGGGTGTGCCGACTTGGCGAGGGTTGCCGCGCTGCACGACCTCGACAAAGTCCGACACCAAATCGCCGTCCGTGTCGCCGTTCGAGGCGTTCGTCATCACGGCCCATTCAACGCAATCAGGCAGGAAGTCGTCGTCAGTGTCGGGCAGCAAGTCGCCAGGATCGCTTGCGTGGACGCAAGCAGCGCCTCTGGGCCACGTCACCGCGACAGTGGCGCCGAGCGCGAGCAGCGAGATTGCAAACCTGCCGTACATTGGATGGAGCTGACGAAGCTACCTAGCGCCGTACTCAGAGGGGGTTGCGAGGCGACGCATCAGAATTCAACCAGTTGGAAGTCACTCTGGCAACCGGAGGGGCGCGTGTTGTTCGAGCGGGTGCTTAGTCGGGACGCCTTCGTGAGCGGTTGTGTTTCCGTTGGCCGACCGATAAGACCGGCGCGAGCGCGCCCGTAGCTCAGCTGGATAGAGCGACGGCCTCCGAAGCCGTAGGTCAGAGGTTCGACTCCTCTCGGGCGTACCAATCCACTCGCGGCATCAATGCCATGGGCATGGCAAATGCGGCATAAACTACTCTTGGCAAGTCGCTTGCGATCGATGTTCGCGGTGTTTGTGAAGGCCAGAGTATGAATGCGGGGGTTCGCGTGGCAGTGCTCGACTACCAGATCGATGTCCTGGACCCAGCCAACCGCGAACTCGCGGTGGCACTTGAGTTTGTGCCCACTGCGGTCGGCCTTTGCCTCGACGGCAACTCGACGGTCGAACTGTGGCAGCCGACGTGGACACCCGGCAGCTACCTCATCCGCGAGTTTTCTCGGCACCTGGGTCGGGTTGCGGCCGTGGACGCCGAGACTGGTGTTCCGCTGTTGTGCGAAAGGGTCGCAAAGAACCGGGTTCACGTCGCTGTCCGGTCGCCGGAACGTCGCCTCAGGGTCTCGTGGAGGGTCTACGCTCATGACCTCAGCGTGCGAACTGCGGACGTGACCGCTGAGCACGCCTACTGGAATCACGCGTGCTTGTTGCTGATCCCAGGTTTGAAGCTCGACCAGTTGGCGCGTTTGACGGTGGCGTATCCAGGTGTTTGGCAGCTGGCCTGCGCACTGCCGTTCGAGCCGGGAAGCGCGGTCGAGTTGGCGAACGGTCGGCGACAAGTGACCCACGCGGCATGCGACATCGATCAGCTTCTGGACTCACCTTGTCTAGTCGGGACGTTCCAGCGGATCGATTGGACGGTTGATGGCATTCCGCATGCGGCGGTACTGGATGGCCTAGCGAGCATCAAGCCACCATCGAGCTTGCAGACCGATTTGCAGGCAATCGTCGAGAAGGCGGCGGCCGTCTTCGGCGGGAAGCTGCCCTATGAGCAGTACTTGTTCTTGTGCTTGTTCGCGGCAGATGGGCATGGCGGCCTGGAGCACGCGGACTCGACGACGCTGCTCATGAGTCGAACGGCGTTTGCCAGCGACAAGGGGTACCGCGAGTTCTTGTCACTCGCCGCGCACGAGCTCTTTCACGCGTGGAACGTCAAGCGACTGCGACCGATCGAGTTTTGGCGATACGACTACGAACGCGAGAACTACACCGAGTTCTTGTGGCTCATCGAGGGTTGGACTGCCTACTACGATGACCTGCTGTGCCTTCGGGCAGGTCTATTCTCGCGCGCCCAGTATCTGGAAGTCGCCGCGAAGAACATCAACGGCATGCTCGCAGCCCCGGGCCGACTGCGGATGAGCTTGCGCGAATCGAGCTTCGATGCGTGGATTCGTCTGTACCGCCCTGATGAGAACACCCGCAACTCGTCGCAGAACTACTACGGCAATGGTGCGGTCGCTGCGATGTACCTCGACTTGTCGATTCGGCGCGAGACCCACGGGCGAGCCTCGCTCGATGACGTAATCCGGCGATTGTACGAAGAGACCTACGCGATGGGCCGCGGCTACGACATGAACGACGTCGACCGTGTTTTGCATTCGATTGCAGGGCCAGGAGTGGTCGCGTTGCTGAGCCAGCTCGTCGGTGATCGATTGCAGCCGGCGCTTGAGCAGACCTTGGCGGCGTTCGCGATCCGTGCCGTGACCCAGGATGCCGGGCGCGCACACTTGGGAGTTCAGTTCGAGACTGGGTCAACCGTGATCGCTTCGGTAACGGCTGGCAGTGCCGCGTTCGAGTCGGGGCTTCATCCCGGCGACGAGTTGCTTGCCATTGAGAGCTTGCGGGTCGACGCCGCTCGCTGGAATGACGTTTGGAGCGTCGTCGCGAAACCGGGTCAGTCGCTGCAAGCGCTTGGCGCCCGTCGGGGCGTTGTCATGCAGTGGTCTGTGGTGCCAGGATCCGCGCCAGGATCCATCGTTCTTGAGACCGACGCCGCCGCACCTCAGGCAGCACGAGACCTTCTAGAGGGCTGGCTGCCTTCGTTGGGTGCCTGACATGGCCCTGGGACCTGCAGCCCTGCGACCTGCAGCCCTGTCCCTGCAATCGGACCACCCAAGCGGTCACGTTCCTTGCAGCCGGCTGTGCGAACCATCACAGAAAGGCTTGTTGTTGCTGGTTCCGCACGCACACCACGCGACGCAGCACGGCTTGTCGAGCATCACTTTGATGGGCTGGAAAGAAGTGCCTCGATGGGTGCCATCGCAGTAGGGGTAGGAGCTGCTCTTTTCGCAGCTGCACCACGCGTACTTGCCAGCAAGACACTGGGTGACGAAGGGACCCAGTTGCTTCCTTCCAGGCGCCTTCGGCTGCTCGTCCGAGTCGGACATACTGGTTAGCCAAGGCCGGTTTGCGAAAGACCTGGTTTGCGAAAGACCTGGTTTGCGAAAGACCTGCTAGCGAAAGCGCCGAATGACACCGCGAACTACACCGCGCAGTTGCACGCGCGATGTGAAGATGGGTTCCATCCCCGAGTTGGCAGGCTGTAGGCGAATCATCCCATTGCTTTCGCGGTAGAAGCGTTTCAGCGTCGCTTCCTCGTCTTCGAGAATCGCAACGACGATTTCGCCATCGTGGGCCGTCTCGCGTTTCTCGACGACCACCAAGTCGCCGTCGTCGATGTGATCTTCGATCATCGACTTCCCACGCACTCTCAGCAGGTACATCTGGTCGCTGTGCGGCACGAGGTCGGCCAAGCTCATCTCTTGGCGATCTTCAAGGGCTTCAATCGGTCGGCCTGCGGCGATGATCCCCACCAACGGAATGCTTGGAATGGCAGCCGCTGCCGCCGTTTCTTCGGCCGCGTCTGGGTCGTAAAGAATGGCGACTGCGCGCGCCTTCGCCCTATCGCGGTGAATCGCCCCCTTGCGCGTCAGCTGATTGAGGTGCTCGTGAATCGTGATCTTGCTAACGCCAAGAGCACGCGCCGCCTCCTCAAGGGTCGGCGCGATCCCTTTGTCGCGCCGATAGTCGCGAAAGAAGCGGAGCACGCGAATCTGCTTCTCCGTAAGCATTAGCTGCATGACTGGGGGCTCTCGTTGGATCGGTGTACGAAGTTCGTGTTCGAGGTTCGTTCGTCGACGCGAATCTTAGCCGAACAACGCCATAACAAGGAAGGCAGCAATCATCAAACAGGCACCAAACCCCTGAAGCCCACCGCGCCCCTGTCTTTGTGCAGCGGACTCGCTGCTTGGGCGGCGAGCCTGTCGCATCGACTTGGCAAGCAGGGCACGACTCCCGGTGCGGAGAGAGTGGGGCTTCAGAGAAAGGCGAGGAGAGTTGGTGAAGTTCATGGCTTCCTGTTCGTCTGGCGTTCGTCGAAAGGTTAGCCATAAGTTCACCTTCGTCAAGAGTGGAGTTAGGGAAAAGTTTGGTATTGGGGGTGGGGTGACCAGCCAGTGTGTCAACCTCGAAATCTTCAGGCCCGCCATGCTTTGGACCTGCTGCATGCGTGGGTCCTCTGCCCCTCGGCGCCTCCGGATGATGCGCGCAACCGACAACTTGCGGTCCGATCATGCCCTCATCGAGCGGGGGCTGGCGGTGTTGCGCCAGATGGCGACCCACATCGAGTTGGGAGGCGGCTTTCCGGCTGAGGACTGCGCACTGGCGTTGCTGTTCTTGCGGGACTTCGTGATCGGGGTGCATCTGCACAAGGAGGCGAGGTTGCTGCTGCCAGCCGCCGCGATGCACGGGGCAGAGACCATCGCCCAGGTCGTGGGCGAGGTCCTTCGTGTGCACGAGGAGGTGACGGAACTAACCCATTCTCTGGTGCTGTTTTGGGAGCCGGTGATCTTGCTGTCGGCCGAGGAGCGGCTGGGCTTTGCCGAGACCGTCGCGGCCGTGGTCTCCCGCCTGCGCCGCTTGCAGGTGGTGGAGGAAGGCACGCTGTTTCCCGTGTGTGAACGAGAGGTGCCGGTCGATGACCAGCTGGATTGGCTGCAGCAGTTTGCGAGCATCGAGCAAGCCCGCGGTGGGCAGCCGGTGTGGAGAGAACGCATCGCGCCGCTGGCGGCGCGCTGGTTGGTCTGAGGAATCCGCGCCGAGTTTGCCCCCCCTTGCACACCAAGAGAGTGGCTCTGTTCCCGAGCCAGTGACCAACTCCAAGCAAGGACATCCGATGCTGAACCGCTCTCTCTCGCTGCTCTCCTGCGGACTGATGCTGCCGTGCGCTATGGCGCAGGCCCCGCAACTCACCGTCGTTCCCTCTGCCTACGACCAACTTGACGCTGTCAGTCATCTTTGGATCGCTGGCGCCTGCTGCGATGTGCGCCAACAAACGCTGGTCGGCGCCAGCCACCTCACCGCGATGGTGGGTCGCCAACTGACTGCGATCGAACTGCGGCGAACGGCTGCCAATGAAACCTACTTCGGCGGCGTGGCGCAGTTGGTCGTCACCCTCTCGGCGAACGCCGCGCAGCCACTGCGCTGCTCGAAGACCTTCGCGGCGAATGTTGGGGCGTCGCCCTTGCAGGTCTTCGCCGGCCAAGTGGTTCTGCCCAGTTCACCGGCGGAGCCTGGCCCAAGGGTTGGCTGGACGCCAAGCAACACCGTGCGCATCGCGTTCCAAACGCCGTTTGTCTACACCGGGGGCACGCTCTGCATCGACGTCGTCGGCTTGGCGATCCCTGGCCAGACGGCAAACTGGTGGATGGCCGATGCCATGTTCGAGGACCTCTCGGGCGCGGCGACGCCCCGCGGCAATGGGTGTGGACCCTATGGTGGGCCAACTGGTCACTGGGCCCACACGTCCACCGGCGATTTGGTGCCTGGGGCCCACGCCAACTTCTTTGCCTATGGCCCCCCCAACAGTCTTGGCGTCGCCGCCTTCGGCCCCGCCAGTGCGGCACCGATTCCACTGACGCTGTTCGGCTTTCCATCGCCCGGCTGTGACCTGCATCTCGGCGCGGTCGACGCGATGCTGCCTGCACTCTTCGTTCCTGAGTCGGATCCAGGCATGTATCCCAGCGGCCGTGCCGACGTGCACCTGTGGATCCCTGATAGTGCGGCTGTCTTTGGCATGACCATGACGACCCAGTGGTTTGAATGGAGCCACTTGGTGACCAGCAACGCGATCGAATGGACCGTCGCGGCAGCGTTGCCGACGCTCGACATGGCCGTCATCGAAGGCCACCCCAGCGAGGCCATTGGCAACGTCTCTGTTCACCAAGGCCACATTCTCCGCTTCGAGCACCAATGAGGCGCTCCTCACACTCTCGGCGCTTCGCAATGTGCGTTGCCTGCGTCGGCGCCCCGCTCATGGCACAAAGCCTGCGCTGCGCGTCGACGACGACGGCCTCGACGACGCTCCAGGTGGAAGTGGCGTGCAACGGCGCGTCCGTGCAAGTCAGTGGCGCAGTTCCAGGGGCAACGCAGTCCTTCCCTGTTGGCCCTGGCAAGACCGCGAACGTGCTCGTGCCTTCGGTGCCACCGGGAACGATCCTCAGGATCTCCATCGGCTGCGGCCCGGGATCGTGTGTGGTCTATGTCGAGGTGGTCGCACCTTGAGCTGCGCGCATCGACGCTGACGCGAGGTGCGTCTGTATAACGGCGGCACATGGCCATCGACGTTCTGCACGTCATCCACCAGTTTCCGCCGGAAAGCCGAGGTGGCTCGGAGTCGTACGCGTTCGATCTCGCCCAACGACAACGCGCGCGTGGTCAACAGGTCGAAGTTCTGACTGGCAGCAAGCACTGGCAAGAGCAGGTCACCGTCGAACGCGACGAAGTGGAAGGGCTGCCGGTGCACCGACTGCACCGCAACGATCTCTACTTCGACCACCACGCCAAGATGTGGCATCCCGAAGTCGAGACGCACTTCGTCCGACTGCTGCGCGAGCGGCGTCCGTCGCTCGTGCATGTGCACCACTGGGTGCGTCTGACTTGCAACTTGGTCGAGCTGTGCTGGCGCCACGGCATTCCCGCCGTCGTCACGCTGCACGATTACTACACCAGTTGTCCGCGTGCGTTCCGTCGGCGTGCCGATGACGAAGCGTGCCGCCGCTCGCTGTCGGCAGCGAGCTGCTCGGACTGTGTGCCGCGCTATGGCTACGAACCAAAAAGTGAAATCGACGCCGGCATCGAGCTCTACGCCGACCACTTCCGCGCCGAACTCTCGCTCGCCGCGAACGTGATGGTGGCGGTTGGCAGCACGGCCGATTTGTTGGCACAGACCACGGGCGTGCCGCGCGATCGCTACACGGTGTTGCCGCTCGGCTACAAACCGCGCTTCGCAGGCATGCCCGCGCTGTCGGCGCCGTCGACCAGTAGTCCGCTGCGGTTTGCGTTCTGGGGTGGCGTTGGGCGGCACAAGGGAGTCGATGTGTTGTTGCGCGCCTTCCGGTTGCTGAATGCAGCACGACCAGGTCGATCGCAGTTGCACATTCTCGGTGGCGTCGAGAGTCCGCAGTTCGAAGCGGAGCTGACGAAGTTGGCAGTGGGTCTTCCCGTCAGCTTTCACGGCGCGTTCGACGCCGCCAAGCTGCATGCGACGGCACCGCACGTCGGCGTCTTTCCCAGCACTTGCATCGAGACTTTCGGACTCGTGCTCGACGAGTGCTTCGAGTTGCAGTTGCCGTGCATCACGAGCGACCTTGGAGCCCTGCCCGAACGGGCGGGTGGTGCTGGGCTCTCGACGCGAGCTGGTGACGAACGGAATCTTGCCGAAGCGCTCCAGCGGTTCGTCGACGAACCAGGCCTGTGGTCGCAGTTGCGGGACCAGCGACCGGCCCCGTCGCCGACACTCGATGCGCACGTCGAGGCGATGGCCGCGATCTACGAACGCGCGCGGCAGCAGCCGCGGCGCCCCCCGTTTGCCGGACCCGTGTCACCCGAACGTCGCGTGTTGTTCTTGCAGCAGCAGCGCGAGTCAGCACTCAGCAAGTTGATCCCGCCGGGCGGCCCGCGTTGAGCGGACGGGCCTCCGCTCACTTTGGCTGGGAAGGCCAAACCACCGTGTGGAACGGCTCGTCGAGCGACGTTCGGCACAGCACGATATCAACCGGTTCGTTGCCGATCGCTTTCGATACGGCCTGCGCCAAGCCTTCGAAGTAGCGAATCACCGACTCCTTGTCGCCGTTCTGGATGACGGCCGCGATGGTCTGTTCGTTGTCGTTGCCGAGGCGCAGCGTGAGACGGCCTTGCACACGATCGATCTGCTCAGGCAGGTTCGCTGCGAAGTTGTAGTTCACTTCGAGCATCGCGCCGAACACCTTGGCCGCCGTCGCAGCATCGACGGCCTCCGTATGGAACATCGTTGCTCGGCCATTGGGCTGGTCCTTGGCGAGCTCCTCGCCCAGCTTGTTGCTGCAGCCAGCGGCGAAGGCAAGGAACAGGAACGAACCGACGGCGAGCAGGCGCATGGCGAGATGCTATCGACCTGACTCGCCGCTCGGCCAGACCGCGGAGTCGGCGATGCCGATGGCGGGCTCACCAGTGGCGAACGGTCGTCACCAGCGCATTGGAGAACTGCATGCCGAGCTGGTTGAGACCTGGATCGAGCGCCGCGACCTGACTGGTCAGCACCAGACCCTGGAGCGAGGCATTGAGTGGCACGTTCACGGCTCCGGTCGCCACGCCGCTGCCATTCGCAAAGTGCGTCGTCGACGTGAACGGCACGGTGTAGCCGTTGCAGCCGGGGGCGCCGATGCCGGCGAGCGGGAAGTAGGTCGTGGTGTCGCCGTAGAAGAGGATCGCGATCGTCCACGGCCACAAATGGTCCGCGCGGTAGCTGATCTGCGTGCCAGTCATCGCGTTGCCATAGCCGCTGTGCACCGATTGCCCGTGTGAGCCAGCGCAGCCGATGCCGTAGGTCAGGAACGGGTTGCGGTTGTCGATCAGCGTGATCGCGTAAGCGCCTGGACTTTGCTGCGCGAGGCCAACGACGCGGCCGCCGTGGTCGTCATCGAGGTTGAAGCCGGTGCCGTAGAACTCGCCCCACCAGGTGCGGCTCGTGATGTCGTCCTGCACCAAGACGCAGGCACAGCTTTAGGGGATCAGGGTCTTCAGCTCGAAGTCGTAGAGGCGCGCACTGTGCTGCGTCATGTAGCTCTGCACGCCGGCCGTCGTCGCGTTGCTGTAGACCCACCACGGCTTCAGATCGTTGCCCGTGTTGGCGATCGAAACCACGTGGTAGAGCCATTGCCCGTTATCCAGGTACGGCTCCAGATCGATGATGCGATGGCCCATGCCGTTGACCGTGCTCCACAGGGAGCCTTGCGCGAGGTTGGTGTGCCAATACCACGCCTTCTGTTGTGCGCCGGAGTTGACGAACAGCAGCGCCGCGAGCTTCTCCTCACCGTTCACCAGGTAGCGCTCGAGATCGACGATGCGTGCGTTGTTGTTGTTGCACAGGCTCAACAACTCGTTGCGCGTCTTGTCGGCGTAGAAGTACCAGCCTGCGGAGTAGACGCCGGTGTTGCGCACCAAAGTGCAGTTGAGTTGCAGCGGCGATGGCGTGTAGATCTCAAAGTTGCTGAGGCGATACCCCTGCGCCGACCAGGACTGGATGTCCGCGATGGTGGCGTGTCGCAGGTGCTGGGCGTTGACCAGAGTCGACGACTCGCGATCGATTTGGGCCGGAAGAGTCGTTGCCAAGGCTGCGACGACTGGGAGGAGGAGAGTGCGGAGCATGTTCATCATGGGATTTGAGTGGTTGTTCACCCCGATCCAGCGGCGTGCGGCCGATCGTCCCAAGGTCGAAAGCGAACTATCGAGGCAACGCCGATGCTCAGGCTGAGTACCGTCCGGCCCCCCCCTTCACGATGTCGTTCTCGCCACGCTTGCGTTCGTTCACCCTGTCTTTGTTCGCCCTGGCGGGCAGTGCCGCGGCCCAGGCGCCAGTGGAACCGGCGCCGTGGCTCGCTTTCCAGAAGCTGCCCAAGAGCAAGCAGGCCGAAGTGCTCGCGCAGGTGGCCGCGGCGCTGCCCGTGCACCCGCTGGTGACGGCTCTGCAAACCCTCGCCAGCGAGGTCGCGCACACCCACCCAGAACGAGTGAAGCCGCACGCTGTGCGTCAGGGCAAGCGCACCGTCGAGTTCCCGCACGAAGTGCTGTCGCTACCGCGCCGATGTCTCTACCTGTTTGGCGTTGGCACGATCGAAGTGCGCGATCCGGCCCACCCGGAGCGAGCCGTTGTGGCCAGCAAGTCGACGAAGGACAAGCCCAACGCAGGCGTCGATCCGGTGCCCATGCACCAAGCGTTGCGAGGTTGTGTTCCCAATGCGGATCACGCGCTCGCTGTCGTGCTCCAGCGCCTCGATGTCGACACCACCGCGGACACCTTCGCCGCGTTCCTGCAGTCTTGGCGCAACGGCGAGGAGTCGTTTTACGAGGCGCTCGATCGCACCGCTGGCACCAAGGACAGCGTGTTCTTCTTCGATTCGATGCTCGGCGACTTTCGTGGCCAGTTCGCGAGTGCGAACGGCGACCCTTCTCTGCGGAGCTTGAAGGGTGCTCATGATGCGCTGCACGCCGCCTTCTTGGCCTGCCGTCAGTACCGCGGGTTTCGCGAGGCCGTGGCGTGGTCGTTGGTGTTGCCACCGGCGCATGCGCTGCCCAGTCGACTGGCGCGCTATGAAACAAAGGTCGCCGGCGCCTACTCGCTGCGAGAGCAAGTCATGATGGTGGCCGCCGCCATGGATTGGGATCTCGCCAAGCTGATCACCACGATCACGACCGCGGCACCGCCCCTGCCGAAGCCCTTGTGGAACAGCGCCTACGACCCCTATCCGGCATGGAGCGCGATCTTCCAGAAGCTCTTGCCAACGATGATCGAGCGCGCGGGCTCGAGTGATGCGTTCTTGCAGCAAACGCGCGACGACTGGCAAGCCTTGGCGACGGCGATCGCGACCGC
The DNA here is from genome assembly GCA_947444055.1 of Planctomycetota bacterium. Lineage (GTDB taxonomy): Bacteria > Planctomycetota > UBA1135 > UBA1135 > UBA2386 > UBA2386. The sequence goes on along the minus strand of CANEYR010000030.1, from coordinate 18,390 downwards.
CTGCGAGCGCCTGCTGCCGACCACCAGCGAAGCCGGGCACAAGCCGTGACCATGCGGGACCGGCAACGCTTCGGGGCGGGCAAGTTGCGGCATTGCTGTGGCGGCGCGATGTGGTTGTGATCTGCGCTCCCTCGCCATGAAGAAGACCTGCGTTGCTCTGTTGTTCTTGCTGTTCACGCTCGTCGGCTGCCTCGAGATCGACGCCCAGGACGTCACGATCCGCTTCGACGAAGAGGCCGACCGCATCGACCTGCACGTCGTCTATCGCGGGCTGTTTGCCGAAGGCGGCAACGGCAGTGACCGCGATCCCCTGGGCAAAGCGGTGAAGGATCTGGCTTTGGCGCGCGAGACCGGCGAGGTGGCGTTTTGGTGCAACTGGCCCTTGGCCTTCGATCTGACGCGCGACTATCCAGCTCCCGTCAAGGCGATGCTGGCGCACATGGATGTCGAGAACGGCGCGCTGTTCACCGATCCGCAAGGGGTTCTGTGCGGGCAGCAGTTCGTGCGCGTGCGCGACGCGAAGGCCTTCGTGAAGAAGCTGAACACCGTGGTCGAGTTGTGGGCGCAAGCACAACTGCTGACCGGCACGACGGGCCATGGCGGCAAGCACGCGTGGGACGCCGACACCAAGGAGTTGGTGCGCGAGTTCTTGCGCAGCGGGGAGAAGATGTTGGTGGTGGAGGCTGGGCGCCTGGAAGTGCGGTTGCCGTTCTCGGCGAAGGATCACGCCTGGTTCAAGGACCAGATTGAACAGCACTTCATGAACAACATGCCGCGTGAGATCGTGCGGCGACTTGGTGTGGCGGAGCGTCGCGCCGGCGGCGGGGATCCTGGCGACACGCAGGTGCTGGATGCCGCGGTTCAGGTCGCGGGCAGTCAATTGCGCAACGAGCTGCGGCGAAGTTCCAGCTCTCGCTTCTTCTGGGACAACGATTGGTCGATCACGCGCGAGATGGAGCTGACGCGAATTGGTCTTGGCGTGTTCGGCAGCAAGGAGTTGCGCATCAAGAAGTCGGCCGACGGTCTCTATCACGCCGCGTTGCAGACGAGGCTGCGCGCTGACGGTGTTGCGATCGAAGATGGGCTGCCCGAGCAAGAACTCGAACGCCGCTTCGATGCGTTCGGCACGCGCGATGCCGAGTTGCCGCCAAAGCTCGCGGCGCTGCGTGGGAAATCGCCGAAGGATTCGAAGGACCCGAAGGACGCTGGCAAGTAGCTAGCGCAGCACCTCGCGCATCTTCTCGGTCTCCAGCACCTTCAGATTGGGCATCGCGCGGATCTTGGCCCAGTGCTTCGATTCGAACACGGGCCAGTTGTGCAGCGTCAACGACTCGAGCCACGGCATCGCCACGAGATGGTCGGCGGCATCCGCGGTGAACTGGCCGCAGTCCGAGAGATCGAGGACGCGCAGCGAACGCACGGCTTGCAACGAATGCAGGCAGGCGTCCTGCAGGTCGTCGGAGGACGACAGCACGAGGGTGTGCAGGTTCGGCGCGCCCTTGCTGAGGGACGGACCGAAGTCTTGGCCGAGTCTTGGGCAGCTGGTGAGCACCAGGCGCGTGAGGCTCGGCGGCAGGGCTTCGAGGTCGGCGGCGAGTAGTTGCGTGCCAGTGAGATCGAGCGACTGCAGGGTCGCGAGGGTCCCCAAGTTGCGCAGGCCGTCCGCGTCAATGGGTTCGAAGGCGAGCGAAAGCTCCCGCAACGCCGTCATCGCGCCGAGGGCGGTGAGCACCCGAGCCGTCACACCCGAACCCGGATTCACTTCAACCTGTTCGAAGATGGTCGTGAAGTCGGTTTGGTTGCAGCGCAGCGACAAGTCGAGGCGATCGAGTCTTGGCAAGACGGTGAGCCGCTCGATCCAGGTGTCCTCCAAGTGCCTGCATCCAGAGAGTGATAGTTCGCGCAGGGTTCGCAGCCGCGCGATCGAATCCATGCCGGCGCGCCCAAACCCCCAGCAGCCGTCCAGGGTGAGCCGTTCGATGCGCATGCCTTCAAGTTTGGCGAGGGTGACATCGGAAACTGTCATCTTCGAAACCCGCAGATCCGTCAGTAGCGGCAGCTGTGCGATCACGGCCAGTCCCTTGCCGGCTGCCTCTGGCAGGCGATCAACATGCAGCGAACGCAGTGTCGTCAGCTTGGCCAGGGGTTGCAGGCCACCATCGTCAAACAACGGGACCTCTGGGTAAAAGAGGGCGGGAGGACGTTTGCGATGCAGTGACAACGACTCGAGGGAGGGGAAGCGCGTCAGGGCTGCCAAGCAATCGCCGTCGAGCCCGGTGCCAGCGATGGCGCGCGCGTCGATCGGGAGCAGTTCGAGTTGCGCCTTGTTGCTGATCCGGAACGGCACCGGCGGCTGCTCGGCCGCAGCGATGTCGGCGTCGGCGACACTCGTTTCCAGCTTCTTCAGATTCGGCAGCGAACGGCGCAACCGCACGACGTGATCTGCCGTGACGAAATCACAGTGGCGCACGTCGAGTTCTTCGAGCTGACGCGCTGCCAACAGCGTGTCGACCGACGCGACGGTGAGCCCACGCATCTGCCGCATGTCGAGAACGCGCAGCGACGGCATCGCGGAAACGGCTGCCAGACCGCGGTCGGTGATCTCGTAGCAGGCAGCGATCGTCAGGTGCCGCAGCTTCGGCAGGCTCTCGGCAACTGCGGTGCAAAAGCCATCGGTGTAGTCGCCGCACACTTCGAGGCGCTGCAGCCCGGGGGGCAGCGATGCCACAAAGGCGTGGCCACCGAACTGACCGCCGAAGGCGTTGAGTTCGACCAGCGTCGCGCAGGCGCCAAGCTCGGCGAGACCCGTGCCGCTCCAGTGGCCCCCCGAAATGTTGAGCACACGCAGCTTGGGCGACTTGGCGAGGCCCGCGAGTGCTTCGTCACTAGGACCCATGCCGAGCTTGTCGGCGTGGCGCTGAGCGAGCTGGCGAACGGCGCGGGCGATGTCGTCGTCGGCTTCGGCGGTACCGGCGCGCCAGTTCATGCCATCGATGTGGGCAAGGTTGAGTTCCTCCAACTCCGGCAACTCATGCAGTCGCGCGAGCAGGCCGCCGTGCAACTGTTGGCAGCCATCGAGCGACAGCGAACGCAGCGAACGGCACTTCAAGATGTGTTCGATGCCTTGCTCTACAAAGCCGTGGTTGAACGACAGATCGAGGCGCCGCAGGCCGCGCAAGTGCGGCAGCATCGCGAGCGCCTGATCGTTGGTGTCGAGAAAGCGCAGCGTCAGCGACTCAAGCAGCGGCAGCGCCGACATCGCGACCGCGAGGCCACTGCTGGAGCTGTCCAGGTTCTGCAAACGCCCGGCGAATGACGTGCCGCTCAACTCAAGGCGACGCAGCTTGGTGAAGTGCGTCACGTGCCGCCACAGGTCCGTCGTCACGTGTTGCAGGTTCGCGGGAGCCGCCATCTTGAGTGACATCCCGAACGATTCGTTGGGGCTCACCCGCACGACGAGCACTTCGAGGTCGCGCAACTTGGCCAAGGCGGCGATGACGTCGTCGCCGACATTCACCGCTTCGACGCCGCGTGTGGTTGCTGACAAAGCCTCGGCGTCGCGCAGCGAATGCACCGGTTCGAGCTTTGGTTCTTGCGGCCCTTGCGGGGCAGCTGGCCCCGCACTCGTCTGCTCGCGCGGCCACGTCGCGACGCCGATGACGACCACGGTCCCAAGCATCAGCGCTGCCGCCGCCCACAGTGGCGATCCCGTTCGCGGTGCGGGTGCGCGCAGCGGCACCTTGGCATCCAGACGCTGACGCACTGCCGCCAGCAAGTCCGGCGCCGTCTCCCCACCGAGACGTTCGCCAAGCGCCCAGTCCATCACCGGATCCTCGTCGTGATCGTTGCCGTTCATGGTTGTCGTCTCCGTTCGATGCATTGACGCAACGCCGCGCGCAAGCGCTGCAACAGCGTGCGCACGCCGTGTTCGCCGATGCCTAGTTCGTTGCCAAGGTCGGCGCGACCGACGCCATCGCGATACGTGCGATCGAGCACCAGCCGAGAACGCGGCGGCAGCTCCCCGAGGCAGCGATCCAGGGCCGTCAGCCATGCCGAGCCGTCGTCGCCGACGACATCGCGCTGCCACTGCAACTCCACAGCGATGGCGTGGCGTTCGGCGCGGCGACGATCGTCGCGTTGTTCGCGCAGCCACAGATGCTTGCTCGTCTGGCGCAGGAACGCGGCGGCCGCCGCCTCCGGGTGTTGCGCAATGCCCTTCTGCAGGGCGATCACCATCGCATCCTGCGCGATGGCTTCGGCCTGTTGCCCGCGGCAGCCGAGAACGCGCAAGAATCGCCACACTGCAACCTGATGCCGCCGCACGAACGCGGCGATCGGATCGGGCTGGGGCTCACTGCGGTCGGCGGGTTCTCTGGGTTGCAGTCGGGTCACGCTGGTCACACGCGGGTATTCCCACGCGGACGGCGACAGTACGCAGCAATCTCAAGAATCGGCCGACGACTTGGCGGCGTTCAGGACACCGTCGGGTTGCCGCGATCGCGCAGCCGCAGTTGTCCGCACGCGGCTTCGGCGTCAGGCCCCGACGAATTGCGGATCGTCGCCAAGATGCCCCGCGACTTCACCGCCCGCACCATCGCCACGATGCGGTCAATGGGCGGTGCGTTGAAGGGCAGCCCGTCGACCGGGTTGTAGACGATGAAGTTCACGAAGCCGCGCACGCCCTTGAGCAGCGTGCACAGTTCGTCGATGTCTTGATCGCGGTCGTTGATGCCGGCGAGCAGGGTCCATTCGATCTGCACCGGCGTGCCGACGTCGCGGGCGTAGGCATCGGCCGCCGCGACGATGTCGGGCAGCGGGTCCTTGTGCGCGCGCGGCAGCAGTTCGCGACGGGTCTGTTCGTTGGCGCTGTGCAGCGACAGGGCTAGACACGGGCGCGCCGCGAACTGCCGCATGCGTTCGAGTGGCTTGACGCCGCCGACGGTAGAGAACGTCTGCCGCTTGGGCGAGATCATCACCTCGTCGCGAATGCGCGCGACGGCGGCCATCACGTTGTCGAGGTTGTGCGACGGTTCGCCCATGCCCATGTAGACGACGCGATCGATCGGCATCAGGCGTCGCGCGTGCACGACCTGCTCGACGATCTCATCGCTCGACAAGTGGCGTTCGACGCCGTACAGGCCAGACGCGCAGAAGCGACACCCCACTGCGCAACCAACCTGCGTTGACACACAGCACGCGCCGACGGTCATCGCCACCGTCTCGACCTTCTTGCCATCCTGCAGTGCGAGCAGCAGTTTGACGGTGCCGTCGCGCGAGCGGGTTTCCAGTTCGACTCGGGTGACGAGTCCCGCGTCGAGCCACTGCTGCAGGATCGTCTGCTCGCCTGGCGCCAGACGCAGACCGCGCCGGTCGAACTCATAAGGAGTCGGCGTTCGCCCGGACGCGATCAGGCGCCGCGCCAACAAACCCTTGGCCAAGGGCAAGGCCTGCGCGAGCCCCGAAAGGCCGGATCCAACGACACTCGTGGGCGCGTCGCTCATGGCGTGGCTTGGCGGTCAGGATTCCATGATGACACGACGAAACGCAGGGCGCCGGTGATGCCGGGTGCCTTCTCGCTGTCGAACGGGATCACGAGCTCGATGCGTCCATCAGTCAGTTCTGTCGCCGCGATCTTCTTGTTCGCCGCCTGCACGGCTTGCCCTTGCCACGCGTACTTGACGTTCCACGCACCGTTGGCGGCCGCCGGTGGAACCATCTCTACGACGAGCGAATCGCGGAACAGGTACCCACCCTCGTAGTGCTTGTCGAACCACAGCGTGCGCTCGACCTCGTAGTCAGGAACGCGCACGCCGAGCGTGACGGCGTAGCTCAGCGACTTGCGCTTCTTGTTGACGCGGGCGTAGTTGGCCAAGAACACCGTCGACAGATAGTGCGAGCGCGGCGTCTTCGGGTTCTTCCAATCGGCGTGCGCCCAGCAAGCGACCGAGTCCTCTTCGGCGGTGCGGCGGGTCAGATACCACAGCTTGCCGCGCGGGGAAGCCATCAGTTCGATCTGGTAGAGCGCGTTGACCCGGTTGTCGGCGTCGGCCGCTTCGAGTTCCTTCGGCACGCGGATCGACGTGATGTCGAGATGCATGTCGACGCGTACGTCACCAAACAGGAAGCGCGTGAGGTTCTGGTAGGCCTCCTCGCTGTTGACGATGCCGAAGGTGCCGGAGTGCGCGCGGTAGCAGAAGGCCTTCCCGCAGGTTTCGCCGGCGGTGCCATCGGCGTTCCATGCGCGCAGCGTCGCATTCTCGATGCGCACGAGCCCATCGCTGCCGTGGCCGACGAACGAGCGCGCCAGACCCATCGCCGCTTCGTAGTCGAGGCGGTTGGTGCCGACCATCGTGAACGCACGCTCCACCGGGAAGCGCTGGGCTGGCAACCAATCGACGCGGCCGGTCTTGGCGAACGCCGGCTGCAGCGCCAAGAACTCCGCCATGCGCTCGCGATTGAAGTTCTTGACGTTGACTGCGTCACCGAGCCACGACGGCACGTTGAAGCCCGCGAGGTCGATGCCGTTGTGCGGCGTCGCATACGTGAACAGCTTGTCGACGAAGCGCGCGGCGTTGGAGGGGTCGAGCTGCTCGTTCTGCAGGAAGGCACGGCAGACGAGGCCGCCCATCGAGTGCGCCACGAGGTGGCAGCGGAAGTCCTCGAGGGTGATTTTGTTGTCGAGGTTGTTGCAGACGAGCTCGCGCACTTTGAGGATCAGGGTGCCCAATTTCTCGGCGAACGTCTCGATGCGCGGCGTCTCACCGCGGCCGAGCAGGGTCGAGGCCTCGTCGTAGTAGCGGTAGACGACAATCGAACGCGAAGTCAGCTGGTTCTCTTCGTCCTGCGCCCATTCCGGGTCGAGCAGGTCGTAGCCATCTTCGTAGACATCCTGGTAGCCGAAGTCGGAACCGAGTCGGATCACCGGCGACTCGAACACGAACTTGCGCGGCGGTCGCGAGCGTTCGGGAACGGCGCGGTAAACGGTGGAGCCGAGGTTGAAGCCGCAGAACGGGTCGGCGGTGGTCTCGTCGATTTCGCCGCGACTCATGGCGAAGCCGCGAACGTAGATGATGGGGTGGAAGGGTGTTTGCGGACTGACCATCGGGGCGGCGGCCTGGAGAAAGGGCGCGGCATCCTAGCGAGGCCAACCCAGCCAGACGACTCAACGTTCGGCGTAGCGCGCGGCGTCGTCCGGACGACCACGGCGCAGATAGAACTGGCGCAGCTGTGCTCGCAGCGCTGCCACCCGTCGCGCATCCTGGACAGACTCTGCCAACGACTGTTCCGCCGCTAGCAGCGCCTGCTCGGCGTCGGCGAGCCGATGGAGTTGCTCTAGCGCTTGCCCGCGCAAGCGCTGGCAATCGGCGACGTCGGTCGAACGGCTCTCGCCAGGTTGCGAGAGGATCGCCAACGCTTCGTCAAGGTGCGCGAGGCCCTGCACCAACGTGTGGCCGCTGACTTCGGCGCCGCCGAGACTCAGCACGGCGAGGCCGATCTGGCGGTGGCCCGCTGGCAACATGTCCTGACGGATCGCGCGCACTTCCTGCCAGGTGGCGACCGCGGCCGACCAATCCTGTCCCGCCTCCTCAATCGTCGCCCGCACTTCCAGTGCGGAAGCAACCCGCGGATGACGCGGTCCGAGCCGATCGCGGTCGAGGCCGAGGGCCTCCTCGATCGCGGCGCGCGCCGCCACTACCGCACCGAGCTGGCGTTCGGCATAGGCCAACGCCCGCAGCGAAATCGCCAGGCCTTCGGCACCGAGAGCCCCAAGGCCGCGCGACCGCCGGATGGCCTCCACGAGCAGCTCCTTCGCCCCCGCGACGTCGCCCGCCGCCAAGGCCAGGGTGCCCCGGTTCGACAGGCTCTGGATCGTCAACGGATCGTCGGCACCGAGCACCTGCTCGCGCAGTTGGCACGACTCCTCCAGCAGGGTCTTCGCTCGGCCCCGATCGGACTCCGCATTGGCGAGGTTGTTGAGGCTCTCGGCGACGAGCAGCGCATCACCCGCTTGCCGACGCAAGGCGAGCGCTTCGTGGTGCAGTTCACGCGCGCGTTCGCGGTCGCCCAACGCCCGCTCGACTGCCGCCAGATCGTTCGCGGCCTGGGCGACGTCGGTGTGCACGTCGCGCCTGCATTCCTTGTGCAATCGGTAGCTCTCGCGCAGCGCCACCCGCGCCGCCGCCAGTTCGCCACGGCGGTAACAGAGCTGGCCGAGGCTGCCGAGGCTCAACGCGTGCTCAAGGCTGTCGGCGCCGAAGTGCACCTGGCGCAGCGCCATCGCCTCGCGCACTAAAACCACGGCCGGCTCGAACGCATCGAGGGCCACGCAGGCCTGGCCGAGCGCATCCAGCAGGTTGGCCTGCAGGTGCGGGTTGTCGACCTGCTGCCGCCGCACCTGTGCCGCTTTGCGTTCGATGGTCGCCAGCAACGGTTCGCGATGCTCGTGCTGCCCGAGGTGCTGGCCGGAGAGGAACGTCTCCGAGAGGAAGCTCGCCACGTGCCGGTGCGAGGCGGTCTCGATGCGCGCATGCTCGACTTCGTGGGCGATGCGATCGTGAGCCGCCGCTACCGCATCGCGTTCGCGCTCGGCGTCCCTGGTCGCCGCCGCCGCGACGTCACGTTCGCCACGCGCCACGGCGGCCATGTGCAGCGTCGACACGAGGCCGAGCACCAGGGCCAGCACGACGGCCGCTGCGGCGCCGACGGCGAGAGCATTGCGCCGGACGAACTTGCGGGCGCGGTAGCCGAACGATGTCTCGCGGGCGCGGACGGGGAATCCTCCGAGCCATCGCTCGATGTCCTCGGCGAGGTCCTCGCAGCTGCCGTAGCGCTGCCCCGGCTCCTTGCGCATCGCCATGCTGACGATGCGGTCGAGGTCGCCGAGCAATGCCTTGTGCAATTCGCGCGGCGTCGTCGACCGCCGACTGGCTCGCTCTTGCGCGCTCGGGCTCGCGTGGTCGTCGCGGTCGCCGAACACACTGCTCGGCCGCGGCGCCTCGGTCTCGCACACGGCCTTCATCAGGTCGAGGTCGCTGCGCGTCGGGCGGAATGCGCGCACGCCGGTCAGCAGTTCGTAGAGCACGACTCCCAATGCATAGACATCGGCGGCGGTGCTGATCGCTTCGCCGCGCAGCAGCTCGGGGCTCGCGTACTCCGGGGTGAGTGGCCGACTGCGCGTGGCGGCGACCGCGGCGGCCCCCTCGAGCCCTCCTTCGAGCAGGCCGGCGACACCGAAGTCGACGAGCTTGCAGACCCCGTGGGTGTCGACCAGGATGTTCGACGGCTTCAGGTCGAGGTGAACGATCAGGTTCTGGTGCGCGAAGTGCACCGTTCGGCACACCGTGGCAAACAACGTGAGCCGTTGCCGCAGCGTTGCCGCCTGCTGGTCGCAGTAACGATCGAAACGCACCCCGTCGACGAACTCCATCACCAGGAACGGCACCCCCTGCTCGGTGGTGCCGCCGTCAAGCAGGCGCGCGACGTTCGGATGCACGAGCCGGGCCAGCGTGCGTCGTTCGCGGGCGAAGCGTTCCCGCATCGCCGGCGTCTGCAACCCCACGCGCAGCACCTTGATCGCGACCTCCTGTTCGAACTCGCCATCCTGTCGCTGGGCTCGGTAGACGGTACACATGCCGCCGTCGGCGATGCGCTCGACGAGCCGGAACGGGCCGAAGTGCTGCTGCAGCAGCGGGTCCTTGCCGTGCAACGCCCCGGCGAGGCCGTGGTCGAGCAACGCGTCCTCCGGCGCGGCGTCTGCCGCCAGCAGGCGTTCGACGGCGAGCCGAAGTTCGTGGTCGTTGCCGCATTCGCGGAGCAGCTTCTGTGCCTGCATCGAGGGCTCGCAGGTCGCGACCTCGTGGAACAGCGCTTCGATGCGCTGCCAGCGTTCACTCGTCCACGCCATCGTCGACGACCTCCCCACCGAGCTCGGCCCGCAGGAACGCGCGCGCCAGCCGCCAATCGCGGGCGGCGGTGCGAGGGGAACTGCCAAGCACCTGTGCCGCTTCGTCGACCGACAGGCCACCGAAGAAGCGCAGCTCGACGAGCTTGCTCTTGGCGGGATCGAACTTGGCGAGGCGATCGAGGGCTTCGTCGAGGGCGAGGATGTGCTCATCCGCGACCGGCGCCGGTAGTTGGTCCGCATCGACGTCGGCGCGGGCGACCTCGCCGCCGCGCTTCTTGCGCAGCCGCCGACGGCCGTGCTCCACCAGGATGCGCCGCAACGTCGTCACCGCCGCCGCCAAGAACGCACCGTCGACGTCGAATGTCGGTGTCTTGGTGCCGAACAACCGCAGCCACGCCTCGTTCGCCAGCGCCGTCGGCTGCAGGGTGTGGTCGTCGCGTTCGCTGCGCATGAACCCACGCGCCAGCCGCCGGATTTCCTCGTACATCGCCGCCACCGCGGGCTCGTCGCCGACGGCAGGCTGGCCGTCGATCGCCGATTGCTGGAGAAGGTGGTTGGGGTCCGACATCACGCGGTCCCCGATCGCAACTTCAGGGCCGCGGGGATTGTGTTCGCAGTATGGACGGCAGGGCAACGCCCTCGGGGTCCAATGGGTTGGCGAACTTTGCCTCGATGGCTGCACAGGGCCCACGCCACGGCGGTTGGCGGGCGTCGTCCGGATTGCGGACACGGCGATCGCCGCGCTCATTGGCCGATTCGCAGCAAGACGTGGCATTGGCTGGTCATGAAGGGTCGGCAGCGTGATGCCACCCATGCGCCGATTCCGCCTCGGCGACTGCCAACATTCTCACCGCCTTGGCACAAAGCGGCCGCCGGGAACGGCGGGGCAAGCCAGAGCAGCGGCGGCTAAGGACTGAGCCGATCGGCGGCCACTCCGATCACAGCGTGCCGACGACGAACTGCAGCGCGTTCGTGCTCGTTGCCTGGGTCAAGGTTCCCGCCGCATCGGTCGCGAGCGCGACGACCTGCTCGAACAGGGTGATGCCGGCCAGGGCCATCGAATCCGGGACCGCCAGCGCCGTCGCCAGCGCACCACTGCCGCCGAGCACGTGGGCTTGCAGCACGGTTGGCGTCGCCAGCAGGTTGCAGCCTGGGAGCGCTGGTGCGAGCAGTGAGATGAGCGGCACGCTGAGCGCGCCGAAGCCGAACACCGCGACGCCGAAGCCAGACGCGGGCATGCCGGTCGCGGTCGCACGGAAGGTCGAACCGGTCCACGGCAGCGTGTTCGCGGTTAGCACATTCGGACCGCCGCTGCCGGTGCACCCGCTGCCCGAGACGTTCACCGTCGCCGGGCACGTGCTCTGCAGGATCGCGATGTCGGGCGACGGCGCACCACCCGCGAGATCGAAGCTGCCGACCGCGATCACTTCACCGTTCCGCCGCAGGACCAACCCATCGACGGTGCCGGCCGCGAGCCCGCCGTCGACCGCCGACCACGTGCTGCCGTTCCACCGCGCGACGTAGCCGACCAGCGCGCCGTCGGCCAGGTCGAAGTCGCCCGCGGCGAGCACATCGCCGTCGGGCAGCGTGACCAGCGCAGTCACGTCGTAGTAGAGGAAACCCGGGGCGGTGGTGCCCATGCCGAGGCCGAGCGGCGACCAGGTGCTGCCGTTCCAGCGTGCGATGCGGCTCGCCAAAGCACCGCCGGCAGTGTCGAAGTGGCCGCCGGCGATCACGTCGCCGTTGGGCAGCGCGCACAGCGCGTGCACGTCGCCACCGACGCCGGCGCCTAGGGCCGACCACGCGGTCCCGTTCCACCGCGCGATGTTGTTGGCGGCGATGCCGCCAGCAGTCGTGAAGTTGCCTCCCGCGATGACGTCGCCGTTCTGCAGCACCGCCGCCGCGTAGACGCCGCCGGGGATCCCGGCACCAAAGCCCGACCAGGTCACGCCGTTCCAGCGCGCGATGTTGGCCGACGCCACGCCACCCATCGACGGGAAGATGCCGACCGCGATCACGCCGTCGGCGCTCGGCACCAGGGCGCGCAACGACGCGTTGCCGCCAGCGCCGCCGCCGAGCGACTGCCACGAGCCGTTCCAGCGCGCGATCGCGTTGGTGCCGGCCGCCCCGTTGGCGCTGATGAAGATGCCGCCCGCGACGACGTCGCCGTTCGACAGACCGGCGACCGCGTTGATCTGCGGGTATGCCATGGACGGCGGCCAGAACACGCCGCCGATCGAGCTCCAGGCGATGCCGTTCCAAAGCGCGACGGTGCCGGCAGAGCCGCCGGCGATGACGTCGCCGTTGGCGCGTTCGGCGACCGCCAGCAGGCCGCTCGGCGCGCCACTGGGGGAGTTGGTGCCCAAGGCGGACCAGATCGCGCCGTTCCAGGACGCGACGTTGCTGCCCGGCTGCGCAAAGCTGCCCGCGGCGACGAGCGCACCCGTCGGAGCGATCGCCAGCGCGTTCACGTTCGTGCTCAGCAACCCGAGTGACGACCACGACGCGCCGTTCCAACGCTGGGGTCCAGCGCTGGAGACGGTGCCGGCGTAAACGTCGCCAGCCGCATCCGCAGTCACCGCCCGCACGATGGTCGCGGGGACGCCGGCGCCGAGAGCGCTCCACGCGGCACCGTTCCATCGCGCGACGTTGGCGGCCGGCAAGCCACCCGCACTGTTGAACTGGCCGCCAGCGACGAGGTCGCCGTTCGGCAGCAGCGCTAAAGCACCAACCGGCGGGAAGAGGGCGAACGGCGAGAACGGCGTGATGCCGGTACCGAGCGGCCACCACGAACTGCCGTCCCAACGCGCGATGCAACTCGCCGGGCCGCCGCCGGCCTGGGTGAAGCGACCGCCCGCGATTACGTCGCCGTTGGGCAAGGCCAACAGGCAGGACACCGGTGCCGCACCGACGCCGAACGGCGTCACGCCACTGCCCAGCGCCGACCATGCGCTGCCGTCCCAGCGCGCGACGTAGTTGGCGGGCGAACCGCCGGCGCTGGTGAATAGGCCGCCGGCGAAGATATCGCCATTCGGCGTGCAGGCGAGCGCGTGCACGTACGAATCGACGCCGGCGCCCAGTGCCGACCAGGTGGTGCCGTCCCATGTCGCGACGTGATTCGCCGCGCCGCCGCCAGCGATGGTGAAGGCTCCGCCAGCGACGAGGTTGCCGTTCGGCAGCACGGCCAGTGCGAGCACGTGCGCATCCATGCCGCTGCCGAGCGGCTGCCACTGGTTCGTGGCGGGGTCGAACAATGCGATCTTCGCGGCGGCGACGCTGCCAGCGGCCACGAAGTCGCCGCCGACGACCAACACCGGCGTCAGCGGCCCCGCGCCGTCGCGATCCCACCACACCGCTGCGTTCAACCCGCCCGACGTGCCGGCGATGTTGTTGGCGAGCCACTCGGTGCTGCACTGGGCGCGGGCCACCGATGACAGCAAGGCGATCGCGAGTGCCGCAAGTCGAAGTGGACCGGGCCAAGAGCTGCGGCTGCGAGTGGAGAGCATGAGGGTTGGGCAGTGCGGCGAAAGCGAGCGGAGTGGGCCCATCATGGTAGAGCGCGCCATTCCGGTGCCAAGCGGCGTCGCGCGCGGCGTCGCGCGCTATCCCTATCGCTCCTCTCGACGTTCCTACGACGTGACTGACCAGTACACCCATCTCTGGACCCGTCTGCTCACCGACGTTGCCGAACTCGGCCTCGATCGCACCGCTGCCGAACCGCCGGTGCGCCTCGATCCGCTTGGTCGCGTTCCCGGATGCTTCGTCGAGGCCGCGAGCGCTTGGGTTGATCGCCTCCGACAGCCGATAGCACGGCCGCATGCGCACGCCGAGACTTGGTGTTGTTCCTTCGTTGCTGCTTCTCCTGGCCACCGCCTGCGCGAGTGTCGAGGTCGCTGAGGTCACGCCTCGGTTGGCACCGATGCCGATGGGCGAGATCGCGATGGCGCCGGCGGCGATGCCGGTGGCGCTCACCGTTCCCCACGGCATGGAGATCGAGCACGCGTGGACCGATGGCGCCGGTCGGTCTTGGTGCATCGCCTTCCGCTGCACCTACGCGACGGACGACGCGCACGAAGCGCTCGCCGCGATGTGCGTGCAAGCCAATTGGCTGGACGCCTGCGAGGCCACCCGGCAAACGTGTGTGAACGCCAACCTCGACACCTTCGCGGGCATTGCCGTTTGCGAAGAGCGCTTGCAACAACAGCTCAGCGCGCTGCTGTTCCCGTGTGCGACCGATGCGTTCTTGGCGAACGTCACCGGCATCGAGTGGACGCGCTGGCTCGTGCAGTGAGCCGCGCCGCGTTCACCAGGACTTCGCCCGCCGCAACTGCGTGATGTGCGCAACGTGGTGCGCGCCGTGCCACGCGTAGAGGGCCAGCAAATCGTCGAGTGTCATCGCGCCGCGATCACTGTGCACACAGGTGCGCGCGAACGTCGCGGCTGGCAGCGATCGCAGACACGTCGACCAGCGATCGTGCAGCGCCTGGATCAATAGCAGCGAATTGCCGATCGGACCCTGGGCGTCGACCAGCTCGGCCCACGCGTTCTCGTCGTAGGCCTTGATGGGCGGCGGCGTCTTCTCCGTCATCGTCAGCTTGTGCCGCACGTAAGCATTGATGTGGCTGTCGGCGATGTGGTGCACGACGCTGCGCAAGGACCAGCCGCCATCGCGGTACGGCGTGTCGAGCTGCGCCTGATCGAGCCCGCGCACGGCGTCGTACAGGTGATTGGGAATGGCGGCGACCGTGGCGATCGCTTGGGCTCGCGCCGCCGGCGTCAGCGAGCCGGTCAACTTGATGTTGCCGATGGGATACCGCGGATCGTTCATGGCTTGCTCTCCTGCAGGGGATCGACGACCACCAGTTCGGCGCCCTGATCGACGGTGCCGCCCTTGTTGGCGGTGACCTTGCGCACGACGCCGGCGATACCGGCCGTCAGTTTGTGTTCCATCTTCATCGCCGACACGATCACCAGCGTCTGGTCGGCGGCGACGCGGTCGCCAGCCTTGCACAACACGTCGAGCACGGTGCCCGTCATCGGTGCGCGCACGGTGCCGTCCGCACCGCTGCCGCCAGTGCCACCGCGGCGCGCCGCCGGCGCTGCCAACGTGTGGGTGTGGCCATCGACGCGCACCATGAACGAGTGGTTCGCTGGCGCGCCGTAGGCGACGAACGCACGGGCCGTGTTGTCGCCGAGAGCCTGCATGCGGAGCCCGCCATCGGGCAACGCCTTGCAAAGGTATTCATGAACGGCATCGCCAACGCGCACGCGCCAGCGATCTCCTTCCACCAATTCGGCGGTGACGGCGACGTTCTTGCCGTCGCGCACGAACTCTCGAGTGATCTTCATCGCACACCTTCAAACAGGCGGAAGCCGCCCAAGGCTTGCCACACGGCGGTCGAGCCAGCAGTGGTTGCCGGCGTGCCGTTCGCGCTGTTGCTGCCCTGGCCCTTGGCAAGCGCCTGGCACAACACCGCTGCCGCGAGCACGTGATCGTCGGGCGGCACCTTGTCACCTGCCGCGAGTTCGGGCCGATGCTTCAGCATGTCGGTGCTGATCTGCGCCGTGCGAAACGCTTGGTCATCGACGACGCGCCGCAGGAAATCGACGTTGGTTGGGATGCCGAGATAGACCATCTCGCGCAGCGCTTGGCTGAGTCGCGCACAGGCCGCTTCCCGGTCGGGCGCCCAGACGACGAGCTTGGCGAGCATCGAGTCGTAGAACGGCGGCACGGTCCAGCCTGAATAGACGCCGCTGTCGACGCGCACGCCCGGCCCTGCCGCCTCGCGCACGAGCCGCAGCAGACCTGCCGCCGGGATGTAGCCAGTCTCCGGTGACTCGGCGCAAATGCGGGCTTCGATCGCATGCCCGCGCGGCCGCAGATCGCGTCCAGCCAACAGCTCTTGCAGTCGACCGCCAGCGGCGACGTGCACTTGCAGGTGAACGAGATCGACGCCAGTGACCAACTCGGTGACCGGATGCTCGACCTGCAGCCGCGTGTTCACTTCCAGGAAGTAGAAGTTGCCCTTGGGGTCGAGCAAGAACTCGGCCGTGCCGGCATTGTCGTAGCCGACGCGTTTGGCGAGCGAGATCGCGGCGTCGCCCATGCGCTGGCGCAGTGCTTCGTCGACAACGGCGGACGGCGCTTCTTCCAGCACCTTCTGGTGGCGGCGCTGCACGGAGCATTCGCGTTCGTGCAGCGAGACGACGTGGCCGTGGCGATCGCCGATCAGCTGGATCTCGATGTGGCGAGCCGGGAACACCGCGCGCTCGAGGATCATGCGATCGTCACCGAACGACGCCTTCGCCTCGCGGCGACCGGCGGCGAGCGCTTCGGCGAGGTCTTGTTCACGTTCGACCAGGCGCATGCCGCGACCGCCGCCGCCCGCACTCGCCTTCACCATCACCGGCATGCCGATCTGCTTGCCGAACGCGATCAGGCCGGCGTCGCCGTGGTCCTGTTCGATGCCCGGAATCACCGGCACGCCAGCCGCGATCGCCTCTTCGCGCGCCGCCTTCTTGCCGCCGAGGCGATCCATCGCTTCGGGCTTGGGGCCGATGAACACCAGCCCCGCATCGCGCACGGCGCGGGCGAAGCCGCTGTTCTCGCTGAGGAAGCCGTAACCAGGATGGATCGCTTCGGCCCCCGTTCGCTTCGCCGCCGCCAGGATCTTGCCGATGTCGAGGTAGCTCTCGGCACTGGTGTTGCCGCCGAGGGCAACGGCGTGGTCGGCGGCCAGCACGTGCGCACAGCGAGCATCGATGTCGCTGTGCACGGCCACGGACTCGATGCCGAGTTCGCGCAGGCCGCGGGTGATGCGCACGGCGATTTCGCCGCGATTGGCGATCAGCACGCGGCGGAAGGGTGGGTTCTTCGGCATGACGAGGGCGCGCACGATAGCGGCGGTCCGCGGGTGGCGCCTAGCATGGCGCGGTGACTTCGCCTGCCAACCTCTCGCCGCCGCCACGTGAACCTGAGATCGAAGCGATGGCGCGGCTCGCGCGTCGGTTCCTCTGGTTGTTGCGGCGCGCCTTGTGGATCGCGGGTGCGGTGGCCGTCGGCTACGGCTGCTGGCGATGCTTCAATGCGCCGATCGCGACGGCAGTCGTCTGGTGGTGCGTTGGCCTGCCACTGCTGCCGCCAACCGGTTGGCTGTTCGGCCGTGGGCGGTGGCCCGCGTTGGGCCTCGGGGTCGTGTTGTGGTTTGCAGCGTCCCTGCTGCCCGGCGATCACGCCTACGGCTTCCTTCTGCGCGTGTTCGGGAGCTTCATCGCCTGCTCGTCACTCTTGGTTTGGCGCACGCTGTGGAACTTGACCAAGGTGGAGTCGCCGGGGCTTTGACTGCGACTCGCTGATCGTTCGTGGCGTGGATCGCCGACATAGGGTGGTGCGTTTCACTGCCCCCGTGTCCAGCGGCTCGGTCATCGGCGCGCGAATGGGTCGCGGATCAAGTCATGCCGACCGGCGCATCACCCGCCAACGATCGCTTCCGTTGCGTCGGAGACGACAGCGCCCATGCTGTTGCCCGCGGCTGGGTCGAAGACGAAGGCTTGGTTGTAGAAGCGAGTGCCGAGCAGCATCGGCTGGTAGGGGATCGGCAACGACCAGGTGGCCGTTCCGCCGGTGCCCGAGAGGAAGGCGATGCCGTCCAATGACACGTTGGCAACGCAGCCGGGCATGCCAAGGAAGTCGAGCGCGATCCCTGGGGTGATCTTGGACCAGCCCATCACGATTGCGGCCATGCTCGCTGGCAGGTTGAGCAGGCCTACTTCGAGGGTGCGCCCGATTTGTGGGGTGTCGCGTGGAACCAATCGTGCGGTGGGCTGGCTGCCGGAGCAGCCGCTAGCAAACGTCACGTAGCTGCTTTCGCGTCCGACGACGGCTCCGAGCATGGTTTCGCCGCAGGTCAATCGCAGATACGACGTGCCTGGCAACAAGGGCGGCGGGATCGCCAAGTGCGTGGTGCCGGTGGCATACAGCCCTTCCACCACCACGGAACCGTCGGACCGGCGTGCGAGGATCGTGTTGGCGGAACAGGCAACCTCAACGTAATTCAGGTGTGAAGGCAAAGGCGGAAAGATCAGTCCGCCAGAGCTCATGCTGCCCCATCTGATGAGTTGGCCGTCCGATCGCACGGCGCCAGCCACGAACCGTCCGCAGTCGATGTCTGTGTAACGGAGGTTGGCCGGGAGCGGCGGAACGTTGAGGATCCCTGAGGCGCCGATAGCTGTGATCTGGCCATCGGAACGGAGCAGGAGTGTGTTTAGTGGTGATGCAGCAACTGCCACATAGTGCACGCCGGGGGGCGCGACGGGAACGTTGGCCATGCCCCAAGAGGGTCCGACCCGGTTACATGGGTGACACTCGTGTCCGGGCACATGGGTGACACTTGAGCGTGACCGATTGGAGCACGGAGTGTCATCTGTTCGGATGCCCTGGACTCAAACGGACCCCGTGATCGAGCGAAAGAAGTTCATGGCGGTAT
>CANEYR010000029.1 GCA_947444055.1 Planctomycetota bacterium | reverse complement strand
TCGATGCGGGTCTACGGCGCGCGCATGGCGATCCTCAAACCGAAGCTCGATGCATTGAAGCGTCAGCACGGCGACGACCAGCGCGCCTACCAACAGGCGATGGTCGCGTTCCAACGCGAGAACAAGATGATCCCGCCGATCGGTGGTTGCTTGCCGATCTTCTTGACGATGCCGATTTACCTCGGCTTGTTCACCGCACTGCGCACGTGCTACGACCTGCGGCAGCAGCCGTTCATCCTGTGGATCGAAGACCTCAGCCAGCCGGATGCGCTGTTTGGCCTCGGCTTCTGGCCCGACCAGTTCAATCTGCTGCCGTTGGTCTGGATCGGCATGTTCGTGTGGCTGCAGACGCGCATGCCCTTGCCGACCGATCCGCAGCAGCGGCAGATGCAGCAGATGATGCGCTTCATGCCGATCCTGTTCGGCGTGATGCTCTACTACTACGCCGCGGCCCTGCTGGTGTACATGGTGACGTCGATGCTGTGGTCGATGGTCGAGAACGCCTTCGTCAAGCGAGTGCTCGGCCCGATCGATCCGAACGTCGCGGCGATGGCGCCGCAAGCGATGTGAACGCGGCCTAGGCCGGTAGCACGAAATCGAAGTGCAAGGCGCCGTCCGGGCGCCGTCGCACGGTGGCTTGGCCGCGATGGCCGAGCACCACGGTTTGCAAGAGGAACAAGCCCAGGCCTTGGCTCTGCCCGCGCAGGGCGCGGCTTGGGTAGTAGGGCTCGAAGGTAGTCGGCAACTGCCACGACGCGAGTGCACTGCCGGTCGCGACCACGCTCACGGTTTGCGCTTGGTCGCCGCCATAGAGATGCAGCACGCTGGTGGCGCCAGACTTGGCGAGGTCATCGGCGAAGCGCACGACCTCGGCCATGGCCAAGGTCAACTGGTCGACGTCGCCGCGCATGACGTGCGGGCCGGGTTCGATCTGCATCGCTGCTTGTTCCCCTTCGCCAAGGTCGGTTTGGTCGCGCGCGTTCTGTAGCAGCAGCGCCAAGTCGACCGGTTCGCGGCGCCGCGGCCCGTTCGCCGCTTGCGACAGCGAACGCAACCGATCGACCGAAGCGGTGATGCGAGCGATGCCGGCCAACACCGCGGCGACTTGGTCGCGCCGAGACCGTTCGGGCAAGCCTTCAAAACTGGCGCGCAACAACTGCAGATGGCCCGATGCGAACATCAGCGGGTTGTTGATCTCGTCGGCGATGCCGCGCGCCAGATCGACGAACACTTCGGCGCGCGGTCGATCACTGAGCAGCCGAGCCTGTTCGATGATCGCCGCCAACTGACCTGGGGAATCGGGATAGACCAGCAGCAGCGCGTGCAGGCGTTTGGCGAGTGGCGTCTGGCTGACTTCGAGGGCCGCGCTCGTCACCAGGACCACGCCCAGCGTCGGCCACAGTTGGCGGAGCAGACGAAGGGCCCCGATCTCTTCCTCCGGCGCCTCCCCGAGGCCGATCACCAGCACATCGGGTTGCTGCCGCAGCAGGCCATCGCTGTCGCGCACCAACGACGACGAGGTCCGCACCTCCGGATGAAGGGGCAGTTGGCGCAAATCGCCGACGAGCCGGTCGTCGACTGGGCCGACAACCGCGATGCGAACCGACCGTTCCATTGCAATGCGAAGGCCTAACCAAGCTTGATTGCGTGGGTTTGGCCGGATGAGACGGCAGGCTAGCCCGGCGCGCATCCGGTGTCATCGGACGGCCTTCGCTTGGCTGCAATCCGCTACACGGACTCGTCGTGAGGAACTCAGGAAGCAGGTGCGGCGGCGCCGATAGCACGGGAGTGACCGCTGACGACGACGATGGCTTTGCAAACCGTGCCGAAGGTGAGGCTCGGGCGCGATTGCGCGTGGTGCATGGCCCCGTGCACGGCAGTGAGGCTCGGCCCTCGGTGCGCTTGGTCCGCGAATGGAAGGGGCTGACCGTCGCCGATCTGTTGCGCGACGAGATCGTCGAGCGCTTGCCCGGCCGCGTGCAATCGGCCTTAGAGCACATCGAGCGCGGTGACTTCGCCGGCGCCGAACGGGCGCTGCCAGGTGAGTTCTCGTCGGTGTTGCCAGGGCCAGGGCATGGCCGGTCGCAACGTCGCCTGCTAGCGGCGTTCGTCACGGTGTCGGCCGTGTTCGCTGCCGCCGCCTTGGCGGCCTGGATGTGCGCATGACGTTCCGCGAGAACTCTCGCGCCGCGAGCAATCGCCGCGCACTATTCGCAAAGACCCTGTGAACGAGCCTCTCGCCCATGCACGCACCGGCCACAGTGGCGCGGTGGTCGCTAACGATCCCCCCGGCCTCAGCGTCGTCGTGCCGATCTACAACGAACGTGAGAACGTCGGCGCGCTGCATGAATCGTTGACCCACTCGCTGCAGCTGCTGCGTCGCTCGTACGAGATCATCTTCGTCGACGACGGCAGCACCGACGGCACGCGCGACGTCATGCGCGAACTCGCAGCGATCGATCCGCATCTGCGGCTGGTGATGTTCCGGCGCAACTACGGTCAGACGGCCGCGATGGCGGCGGGTTTTCGCACCGCGCGTGGGCGCACCATCGTGTCGATGGACGGCGACTTGCAGAACGATCCGGCCGACATCGGTCGTTTGGTCGAGAAGCTCGACCAAGGCTTCGACGTCGTCTGCGGCTGGCGGCGTTATCGCCAGGATCGGGTCGCTACGCGGTTGTTGCCGAGTCGCATCGCCAACTTCCTGATCTCGCGCGTCACCGGTGCGCGCATTCACGACACCGGGTGTTCGCTGAAGGCCTACCGCAGTTGGGTCGTGCGCAGCCTGCACCTCTATTCGGACATGCACCGCTTCCTCGCTGCCCTCGGGGCCGGCATTGGCGCGCGCATCACCGAGCTGCCCGTTCGCCACCACGCGCGGCGCGCCGGCAAATCGAAGTACGGGCTCGGTCGGGTCTTTCGCGTGCTGGCGGATCTGGTCGGCATCAAGATGCTGATCCAGTTCGCAGCGCATCCGATCCGTTGGTTCTCACTGTTGGCGTTGCCGCTGTTCTTCCTGTCGCCGCTGATGTTCCTGCTCGGTTTCGTGAAGGTCTATCGCGATGGCTCCTGGGACCTGTTCGGCGACCAAGACATGGCTGTGGTCGCCGCCGGCGCCGTGTCCTTTCTGGTCGCGATGAACGTCTTCTTGTTGGGCTTCCTCGCCGAACTGCAGGTGAAGGTCTCCAAGTTTTTCCGTCAGCGAATCTCGGTCACGGCGCGCGAGGCCAGCCGATGAGTGCGCCCCTGGTATCCGTCGTCGTCGCTATCGCTGGCCCCGAAGGGCAACCGCGCGCGGTCGTCGATGCCTTCGGCAAAGCCCTGGTCGCCGGCGGCTATGGCTGCGAGTTCGTCGTGGTGCTCGATGGTCCCGGCATTCGCTTCGAAGAAGAACTGCGCGAAGTCGGCTCGCGTTGGCCGCTGCGCATCGTGCAGCTCGAAGGCGGGGGACTCGGGGAGTCGATCGCGCTGTCGGCCGGTGTCGCCAGGGCGACTGGCGACCTCGTCGTCAACGTGCCGCCGTACCTGCAGATCGAGCCCGACGACATCTTGAAGGTCGTGAAGGCGCTCGAAGCGGGTGCCGACTGCGTCGCCACGTGGCGGCACTCACGCATCGATCCGTGGCTGAACCAACTGCAGTCGCGGTTCTTCAACTTGGCGCTGCGGTTCATCATGAACATGCCGTTTCACGACTTGAACTCCGGCACGCGCGGCTTCCGCCGTCATGTGCTGGAAGAGGTCGCGGTCTACGGCGAGCTGTATCGCTTCTTGCCCGTGCTAGCGCGCCGCCAGGGTTTCCGCGTCGTCGAAGTGCGCGTGCGGCACCGGGAGGAGAAGGGGCGTGCGGGGTTCTACGGCATCGGCGTCTACGCGCGCCGCCTGCTGGACATTCTCGCGATCACGTTCCTGACCCGCTTCACGCAGCGCCCGCTGCGGTTCTTCGGCTACCTCGGGTTTGCTTCGATCGCGATCGGCGCGCCGATCGCCATGTGGCACCTCTACGAACGGCTCACGGTGGAAGGGGCGTCGTTGGCGGACAAGCCATCGTTCGTGATCGGCGCCATTCTGGCCGCGTTCGGGGTGCAGCTGATCGGCTTCGGCCTGATCGGCGAGATCATCATCTTTACGCAGGCGCCGAACCTGCGCGACTACAAGGTCGAGGACCTGGTCGAAGGCGGCGCCGATACACCGGAGAGGAGCGAGGTCGAATTCGTCTCGCCGCCGGTGGCGCCACTGCCGTCGTTGCGAACCAGCGAACCGCCGACCAGCGAACCGCCGACCAGCGAACCGCCGACCACCGAACCGTCGACCAGCGTCTCGGCGCCGACCTTGCCGCCGATGCCCGCCGAACCGCAGGCTCTACCGCTGCCGCTGCGCGTGCGCGAACTGCTGCCCGGTGAAGACTCGCGTTGGGACAGCTACGTGAGTCGGCACCCGCTCGGCACGTTCTTCCACCGCACCGGTTGGTCGCGCGTGGTGGGCGAGCAGTTCCACCATCAGCCGCATCACCTGGTGGTGGAAGAAGGCCGTCGTTGGCTCGGCGTGCTGCCGCTGTTCCTCGTCAAGAGTCCGTTCCTCGGCAAGAATCTGATCAGCGTTCCGTACGCGGTCTACGGCGGCATGCTGGTCGATGACGAACGCGCGCAAGCGGCGTTGCTCGAGCGGGCCGAGAGCCTCGGTCGGGAACTTGGCGTGCGCTACGTCGAGATGCGCCATCTCGAAGTGCGCCCGGGCGATCGCCCGCGGTCGCCGCTGTATGTGACGTTCCGTTGTGAATTGCCGGAGCACCCCGCTGACGTGATGGCGCGCATTCCGAAGAAGGCGCGGGCTGAGGTGCGTTGTGCGCGCGACCCCGCGGCCCCCGCGATCGAAGGCAAGCGCCGTGAGTCGTTTGGCATCAAGGTGACGCCGGACGGCTCGGTCGATGAGTTGTTCGCGTTGTTCGCCGAGAACAAGCGTCGGCTGGGGTCGCCCTCGTTGCCCAAGCGCTGGTTTGCCGGGCTCGTCGAGGAGTTCGGCAAGGCGGCGGTGATCCATCGCGCCGTGGACCCGAGTGGCCGCACGCTGGCGGCGGTGATGTCGTTCTGTTTCAAAGACACCGTCTACGCCTACTACTCAGGTTCGCGCAGCGACGTCAACCTCACCGGCGTCAACAACTGGATCTACTGCGCCATCATGGAATGGGCGGTCGCGCAGGGTTACCGGCACTTCGACTTTGGGCGCAGCCGCGCCGATTCGGGGCCAGCGCAGTTCAAGAAGAACATGGGCTTCGTGGCCGAACCACTGCACTACGACTACTTGCTGGTTGGCGCCGGCGCCAAGTTGCCCGACTTCCATCCCAGCAACCCGAAGCTCGACCTGCCGCGCCGCATCTGGTCGCGTCTGCCGATGTTCCTTTGCAACCGGCTTGGGGCGCGACTGTCGCGCTACATCCCCTGACCAGCAAGGCAACCTGACCAGCATGACGACGTCGACAAAACCACGTTCCGGTGAGGTTGAGCACACGCGCTGGTCGCTTGGCTTGATC
The DNA here is from genome assembly GCA_947444055.1 of Planctomycetota bacterium. Taxonomy (GTDB): domain Bacteria; phylum Planctomycetota; class UBA1135; order UBA1135; family UBA2386; genus UBA2386. Next base: position 37,441 of record CANEYR010000029.1, on the reverse strand, counting down.
GGGTTCTACTGCAGTTGTGCCGGCGTCTCGCTCGGCGCGGCGATCGCGTTTGGCGGGCACTTCTTCTTCAAGAGCATGCCGGGCCTGGTCTCTGGTTGCGTGCTGTCCGGCGTGTCGTGTGTGACCTGCTTCTGGTCGTTGCACGCGGCGCGCAAGCCGCCGGCGTCAGTGCCACCGCCGTCAGTGCCACCGCCGTCAGTGCGTTCGTAACAGCCAATCGACGGCGCCCACCAAGTCATCGGCTTCGTGGTCGGCCGTCATCGCGGCCGCTTGCAGCGCCGCCCGCTCGGCGGCGACCGGCTTGCCGCTGCGCACCAACACCGTTCGCAGTGGCAACCCGCGCGCCATCAGCAAGTCGCGAGCACTGTCGCCAACCAGCGCGCCGCCGACAAAGTCGACACCGAGCAGGGTTCGTGCTTGGTGCAACAGACCGGGACCTGGTTTGCGGCACGCGCAAGCACCGCCGTAGCCGTGGGCACCGTCTGGATGGTGCGGGCAATGCAGGTACGCATCCGGCAGTTCGCCGAGTTCGTGGTGCAGCCGCGCGTGCACGGCGGCCAGATCGTTCTCGCTGTAGAGGCCGCGCGCGATGCCACTTTGGTTGGTGACCACCACCAGCCGGTAGCCGGCGTCATGCAACCGCTGCAGCGAAGGGCGCGCGAACGGCAGCACCTCCAGCATGTGTGGTGAGCGGACGAACCCGACTTCGCGATTGAGCGTGCCGTCGCGATCGAGGAAGACCGTCGGTCTCACGGCTCGCTAGTGCCCACCGCGGCTTTGTTGCGTTGTTCGGCCAGCAGATCGAAGCCGAGTTTCGGGGCATCGTCCTTCTCCAGCACGATCCACAGTTCGCCCGGAATGATGGCGCTGCGGATGCCGAAGGGCGTGACGAAGTCTCCCGGTGTCCAGAACAGTGGCAACGGCAGCATCACGGTGTCGTAGGCGCCGTCGATCCACTTCGAGGTATAGCCCTCGGTGTATTGACAGACTCGGCGGTCCGCCTGGCGATAGCCCTTCTTCTGCAGCGTGATGGTGTGGTTCTTGCCAAAAAACCCACCCAGGCGCAGGCGGGCCGGCGTGGTGCGCCCGCTGTCTTCGCCGTCCACCAGAATGCGGGCGCCGAGCGGATCGCTTGAGATCAGGACGTGTTCGGTGCTCGTCCACCAGGTGCAAGCAGGGCACAGCAGCAGCAGCAGGAAGAGGGCGCGGAGCATGGGGCAGGATGCTATCGGTCAGCGGGCCAGCCGTCGAAGAGCCGGTCAAGAGGGTCAAGAGGGGGCGGGCGGGACGACAAGCGAAGACTCGTCTTTCACGGACGATCCGGTAGCATCGTGCTCGGCGTTGGCAGCGGGCGGTCACCCGTTTGCGGCGCCGATTCCGGTCAGTCCCTTCGAGGAAATCATGGTCATTCGTCGTGTTGAGTCCGCGGCCCGCGCCGTGCCGGGTCGCCGTTCCTTGGTGTCTTCCGTGCTGCCAATGGCAGCTTGCCTGTGGATGGTGGCCGTGTCGCCAAGCCAGCAGCCCGCTGGTGCTGTGCCGCCGGCCGCAGCCACCCCGCCGCCAGCCGCGGTGACGGCAGCGGTCGCCCCGCAAAACCCGGCGGCGACGCCACCGGCGGCGACGGCCCCGGTGGCGATGCCGACCGCGGTGGTGCCAACGTTCGGGCGCATCCTCGTTGACCAAGTGACGGTGCGCTGTTGGTCGGGTGCGGTCGCGCAGCCACCGGTGTTCGAGGACACCCTCGGCAAGGACCAAGTCATCGCCGTGGGGCGCAGCGAGAACGGCTTCCGCGCCATCGAGCTGCCACTGGGCCCGGTTGGCTTCGTCAGCCGCAAGTTCACCGAGGCTTCGCCCGAAGGCCTGGTGAAGACCAAGGGCAGCAAGGTTGCGTTCCGCTATCGGCCGCGTTCGAGCGAAGCGCCGGTGTCGCAGTTGCCCGACGCGACGGCGCTGCACGTGCTCAGCGAGCAGGATGATTGGTATCGCGTTCGCGTGGCTGGCGTCGAAGCGTGGGTCGCCGAAGCCGAGGTGCAAGTCGGCAATCAGGCGGATCCAGCGTTGGCAACGGCATACGCCGAACTGAAACAAAAGCACGAAGCCGAAGTGTCGACGCGCCTCGATGGCATCAAGGCGCAGTTGGCGCGGGCGGCGCAAGACCAAATCGACGTGGCCGCGGTGCAAATGGTGCACGACGCGTTTGCCGCCGAACTGAAGAAGCCGGTCGTGGAACAGAAGTTCGAACCGCTGAACGAGACGCTCGACAAGTTGGCGGCGACGCTGGCGGCGGATTCGGCCGGACGCGCGGCGATCGACTCGCTCAAGAAGCGCATCGAAACCCAAAGCTGGATTGCCGAGGCAACGATCTTGAAGCGCACCAAGGCACCCGTTGTGGATGGCCCACCAGCCGAGAAGAAGGACCAGCTTGAGCGCTTCCAGTCGATCGGTTGGTTGCGCTACGAAGGACGGCTCGCGAGCCCTGGCATCTACTTCCTCGAGAAGGGCGGCCAACGGCAGTATCTGCTGTCGTGCAACACGGGGCGCTACGACATGGCGTTGTTCGTCGACTGCGAAGTCGGCGTCATTGGTCCGCGCCGCCGTCCAGATACCGAGAGCCTGAGCGTGCTCGATGTCGAGCGGCTTGAGGTGCTCGGCACCTCGACGAAGTAGAGCGCTCGCCGCGAGCGGGAAGGTGCCTTGCTGTCGGCGGCACCGACCATCGCCGGTCTCGCCACTAGCCGTGGTGCGCAGAATGCCGAAGAGGGAGCGCATCCTTGCTCACAAGGATGCCTTCGCGTTCGCCTCGGCACCCCGTGCTTACCCGCCCCTTGCAGAGCCTGCTCGCACCTGCGCTGACCGCGCTTCTCTCGCTCGCGCTGTTGGCGTCGATGGCGCCGGCGCAAACGCCAGCTCCAGGCGGGGAAGTTGCCGCCACTGCCAGCGGGCTATTGCGCCATGGGCAGATCTTGCTCGACACCGAGGATCCGCTGCGGGCATGGGACGCGTTTCGACGCGCGGCGGCGAGCGGTGGTGACGGCGTCGACTGCCAGATCGGGCTCGGCCGCAGCCACCTAATGCTTGGCCGCAGTGCCTTCGCAATCGCCTATGCCGAAGCCGCGTTGCATGCGGAACCCGGGAGGCAAGATGGCATGGCTCTGTGCATCCGCGCGTTGATTCGGGCGCGGCAGTTTGACGACGCGGTGCGGCGCGGCAGCGCGTTCTTGCTGCGGACCTCGGAGGCGGGTGCGGAGTTGCAGGCCGCCCGCGCCTCGGCGCTGTTCCGCGTGCAGCGAATTGAAGAAGCGGCGCTCGGCTATCGCCGCGTGGTTGCCATCGAACCCTTGCATGCCGAAGGCAATCTGCGCCTCGGTTCGGGCTTGCTGCCGCCGATGACGTTGACGATTCCGGCCGAGCTCGAAACCGCCGTGCACTTCCTGGCCGCGGGCAAGCGCAGCGAAGCCGTGGCGACGTTGCGGGCCGTGCTCGTTCGTTCCCCTGGTCATGCGATTGCACACCGGTTGCTTGGCGAAGCGATGTTCGCCGAACGCACGGCGGCCTGCATGGCGACGAGTGATGCCGCGTTCCTGGCGCTCAGCGCAGCGATGCCGACGCCGAACGTCGCCAGCCTGCCGGTCGCTGCTTTCGTGCCTGGTTACGAACAGCTGAGCCTCGCGCGTCGACGCGTGGTCGATCGCACGATGGCGATGTTCGGCCGCCACTTGTCGAAGCTGGTGGTCGTCGGCGGCAAGCACGACTTGCTGCGAGAACTCGAACGCACCACCGACGGCGAGGCGCGCGCCAATCTGCGCGGCAAACGAACCTTCGATGGCCGGGTGTGGGATGACGTGCGCGGCGTCGGTGGCGTGCAGGCGGCGACGGGCATCGAAGCGCTCGACGACGCGGCGACCTTCGGCTTTGACACCTTGGCGCACGAAGTGGCGCACCAAGTGCACTACTTCACGTTCACGCCGCTGCAGCGAGCCCGCATTCGCGCGCTGTATTCGCGAGCCCTCATTGAAGGGCGTTGCCTGGACTACTACGCCGCGAGCAATGAGGCAGAGTACTTCGGGCAAGGTGTCGAGGCGTTTGCGAGTCTGGGCAAGCGGCCGGGTGGTGAAACGACGCACGGGCACACTCGGTTTGAGTTGTTCGCGGTCGATCGCGAGCTGCACGACTTCATCACGGAAGTGGTCGACTTCGATCCGCTGCAGCGGCCGGTCGTGCGCGAACGTGTGCTCGAGGCGGCGGTCGCGGTCGCCTTGCGCGTGGGACGTTGCCAAGACGCGGTGGTTGCCGCGCGCATGCTGAGCACGGGGTCTTCCCGGGATCGCTTGCTGGTGGAAGCCGAACGAGCGGTTGCCGCAACTCGTTGCCACTGATCGCGCGCGGATTCGTGCCACCGTTGGCGCGTTTCCGGCACAGATAGGGCATGGCCGAGTTCTCCATCCAAGTTCCGATCAACCAGCACGGTCCGCGCGAACGCATTCTGCAGTTGGGCGAGGCGCGGCTCAGTGATGCCGAGTGCGTGGCGCTGATTCTGCGTACTGGCATGCGCGGGGAATCCTCCGAACACATGGCGCAGCGACTGCTGCGGCACTTCTGTGGGCTGCCGGGTTTGGCCGCGGCGTCGGTGCGCGAGACGGCGAGCCAAGTCGGCGTCGGCACCGTGCGGGCGGCGGCGTTGGCGGCATCGTTCGGGCTGGCGCGGCGGTTGGCGGAGGCCCACTTTCGACCTGGCACGATCGTGCGCAATGGCGGCGACGTGGCGCGCATCATTCGCGACTCCGCCCGCGGCACGCGGCGCGAGAGTTTCTTCGTGGTGTTGCTGGATCCGCGCCATCGGGTGCTGTCGCTGCAGATCGCTTCGATGGGCAGCCTCGATGCGGTGAACGTGCACCCGCGTGAAGTGTTCTCGACCGCGATCCGCGATGGCGCCGCGGCCGTGGTGGTGGCGCACAATCACCCGACCGGCGACCCGACGCCGAGTCAGGAAGACCGCAAAGTCACCGATCGCCTGCGCGCGGTGGGCGATCTGGTTGGCATCAGTTTGCTCGACCACATTGTCGTCGGGCTCGACCGCTACTACAGCTTTGCCGACGAGGGGTTCTTCACGATCAGCTGAAGCAGGGCCAGAATGTGCAAGTCGGCGCCGGAATCACGGCTCCCGCTGGTTCTCTCGCGAGCCGTGGCTCGAGGACGAAACGAACGGGCTCGTGCACCAAGGCACCGCATCGGCCGCGGGTGGCTACCAGTTCCGCGGGCTGCACGCCGGACCCTATACCGTGCGAGCCAACGGCGACCGGCATTCGTCGAGCGCGGCAAGGCGCGGCGTCATGCCGTCGACCCAGCCGATCCGGATCGTGTTGAAGGACCTCGAGGACCTGCGCGATCTCGGCGACCACATGGCCGAGTTGCACGGCGAACTGATCGATGCGGCGACCGGCAAGACCGTTGATTACGGCTGCTTCATGGTCAGCGTGCAACCGGCCTTCGCGGCACGTTCGACGTTGGTGTTCGATGCGATCGAGCCGCCGGCTCCGGCCCAGCAAATGGAGCAGTCGGGCACTTGGTCGGCCTTCCATGAGGACGGTCTGTCGGCTGGCTGCTACGTGGTGATCGCGGCGGTGCCGGGTTACGCGCTGGCTGGCGAACGCATCGAGCTGCGCGAGGGCGAACTGCGCAGCGGCCTGCGCATCGCGTTGCATAAGCAAGCCGTGGTGCGCGGCAAGGTGCTCGACGCGACGGGGCAGCCGGTGGTCGGTGCCTCCCTGTTTGCTGTCGGCATCGGCGAACTGGCCGATGCCCACCTCGCGGCGTGGAGCACATTCAAGGCCTCCGAACAGGATCCCAGCGCCAGGGATCCGTCGTTCACGCCGATCGCTGGCTACACGGCATCCGACGGCTCGTTCGTCATCGACCAGATTCCACCGGGCCTGCCGTTGCGTTTGGTCGCTCGCCATGACCGCAAGGGCTTCGTGGTCGCTCCGTTGGCGGCGCTGCGGGCTGGCGAAGAGCTTGCCGATTTCGACCTGCGCCTGCCATCGCACTGAGTGACCTGAGTGACCTGAGTGACCTGAGTGACGTGGCGGCGGCGATCACCGCCCTTGCACGTTGGCGGTGACCAGCGCCACCAAGAAGCTGCCGTCGACCTTCTGTGACGCCAGCGCCACCATGGCGCCATCGCCGATCACCGCGACTTGCTTGAGGCGGGTGCCACTGACGCGCGGCAGTTGGATCGTCGCCGGGAGCTTCATGCCGGGCATCGTGGTGTTGAACGTCGCGATCGGCTTTTGCACCTCTTGGAAGGTGACCTCGCACGACACGCCGAGCATGCCATCCGGCAGGAACGTCGCGAGCACCTCGGTTTGGTGGCCGTCCCAGACGATGTCGACGATCGGATCGGCAATCACCGTGTCACCGACGCGCGTCATCTCGAAGTCCTTCACGTAGGCGGTCTGGTTGTGCATGGACATCGTGGCGCGCTGCAGCGGCCGCACCGTTAGCCGCGGCGCATCGAGTTGCATCGCCGCCGCTTTGCTCACCGCAGCGACGATCGCCGGCGCGTCCTTCGACTCGAACACCATCTCGTAAGCGATCTGCTTGTCGCGTTCGACCTGCACGAGGCGTGGCTTCAGCGTGGCCGTGAAGTCCTTCTCGGTCAGTTCAAAGAACTTGGCCTGCACATCGATCAGACGCAGCTTGCGTTCGATCGCGGTTTGGAAGATGCGGTCGGCGCTGGCGATCTGCGCGGGGGAGCCGAGCAGGACCAACCAACGGCCGCCGAGCGCGCGCAGGTCATCGCCGGGTGCAAGCGGCGGCTCGACGAAGCGAGCGAGCATGTCGGCGACCGCTTGCAGCTGATCGGGCGCGGGCGCCGAGGCTGGCAGTAGACCTAGCTGTGGCTTGTCGGCGACATCGGCAGGGTCTTGCAGCTTGTGCATGTCGAACAGCTGCACGAGGCGACCGCTGCCATCGGGCAACGGCACCTTCTGCGCCGCCAACGTCGTCGAGCCGCCGATCAGCGCCAACATCATGGGGGCCATGGCTTTCATCGGGCTTCACTCCGGTGCGTGTAGGTTTCGAGTCGGGTGGTGGCGGTCGTCAGCAGGCGTTCGCTGACAACGAAGTTGGCGGCGAGGTGGGAGCGCGGCCGCAGTTCGGTCAAGCTGGCGGCGACAATGCGGCCAGCGGACCGTGGCGCTCGCGGGGTGGCGGTTGCGATCCACACCAGCAGCACCGCCGCGACCGCAGCGGCGCCACCGGCCGCGCGTGCGAACCACCGGCGACGTGTCCGCGTCGGCAGTGCACCAGTCGGCAGTGCACCAGTCGGCAGTGCACCAGTCGGCCGTGCACCGATTGGTCGTGCAGCGAGCGTGCGCACATCGGCGCGCAGTGCGGCGAGGCGCGGCAACCACTCCGGGTGCTCATTGAGGAACGCCACGACTTGCTCGTCATCGAGTGGATCGACGCGCTGGTCGAAGTGCTCTTGCAGTCGTTCCTGAAAGGCGTCGTTGTTCATGGCGTGTCCTGGTTGAGTCGCAGGCGGGCGCGGTGCAGGTGGGACTTGACGGTGTTGAGTGGCATGCCGTGCAAGGCGGCGAGTTCCTTCAGCGAGTGCCCTTCTTGATGGAAGCCGAGCAGCAACGCGCGCTCCAGTGGCAGCAGCGTCACTAAGCGATGGTCGAGTTCGTCGCGCAGTTCGGCGGTGCACGGTGGGCGTTGTGCCAAGCTGGCCAAGCCGTCGTCGGCGGTGGCCGGGACTTTGCTGCGCCGGCGCCGGAAGTCGCAGAAGCAACGGAACGCCGCCTGCAACAGCCATGCATCGCCGTTCTGGCCTGCATCGAAGCTCGCGCGCAACCGCCATACCTTCGCCAGCGTCTCCTGTAGCACGTCGTCGGCGTCGGCTTCGCGGCCGCACAGGCGCCGCAAGAACAGGCGCACGCCGGGCATCGAGGTCTGCAAGAACGTGGTGAACGTCGCATCGTCGATGGGGGCCTGCACGGACAGTGGCATCGGGTCTCGCTCTACCACTCGAGCCTGGCTGGAAGTTGCAGAGATTTGGCGGGCGAGGAACTTTCTGCGCGACCACGCCTTGGCTCATGGCGGTGCAACCGGGAACAAAGTAGCAGGGATGACGGGGCACATAGGTGACACTCGGTTCAGCGGCATGACCGGGCGCGACCGACCATCTCATCGGTGAACGCCGCGCCGACGAACACGTGCTGAGTCCCAGTCCTCAGCCGGAGTGGCCCTTGGTCGCAGCGCCTGCGCTTGGCGTTCACGCCGATCGGATCGCGGTGCTGAGTAGTTGGTGAAGTAGTGGAAAACTACGGTGCGACCGATTAATGAGATCGAGTCTCAAGCGCATGAAAGATCGATCTGTGGTTTTGACCTTCCTGACACTGCTGGGCGCCGTGCCGCCGCTGGCGGCCCAGCAATCCATTCGTCGGCAGGTGATCGTGATGGGCACGCAGCTGCAACTGGACGTCGTGGCGCCGACGCGTGCGGTGGCGCTGCAGTCCAGCGAGGCGGTGGTGCGCGCGGTCGAGGCGGTCGAACAGCGCCTGTCGACCTGGTGCGCCAACAGTGAGGTCAGCCGAGTGAACGCGGCGGCGCTTGGCGAACCGGTGCGGCTAGCTGGGGACACCTGGCACGACCTGCAATGGGCCTTCGGAATCGCCGAGCGAACCGGCCACGCGTTCGACCCCACCGTCGGTTCGTTGGTTGAGACCTACCGGTTGCCCACGGGCGGACGCTGGCCGTCGACGTCAGAGCTTGCCCTGGCGCTGGCGGCGATGGGGCCGACGGCGTTCGGTTTCGATGCGGGCGCAGTCGTGCGGCGTGCCAGCGGCGCTCGACTGGCGACGGACGCCTTCGCCAAGGGCGTTGCGCTCGATCGCGCGGGCGTGGCCGCGATGGCGGCAGGCGCGACCGGATCGACGTTCGACTTCGGTGGTCAATGGGCGGTGTTCGGCGATCCCGGGCGCGAGATCAGCGTGGCGCTGGCGCACCCGGAGCATCGCGGCGCCGAGGTCGCGCGTCTGCGCGTGCGCGCTGGCCAGTCGGCTGCAACCTCTGGCAATGGGGACCGCCGAGCCACCGTCGACGGCCGTTCGCTTGGGCATCTGTTTGATCCACGCAATGGCCAACCCGCGGCCGATTTCGGCAGTGTGACGGCCATTGCCCAGAGCGCCGCGCTCGCCGACGCGGCCTCGACGGCGCTGTTCGTGCTCGGGCCAGAACGCGGTCTGCAGATGGCGCGCGAGCTCGGCATCGAAGCGGTCTTCGTCGAGTGCCTCGGCGAGGCGGGCGCGGCCAAGTCACCACGCGCGGTGCGGCTGCGCATGACTCCCGGGCTGCACGACTTCCTGGTTACCACCGAACAACCCCGATGAAAACTCTGCCCCTATTGCTGGCTGCGGCGGCCGCTGTCGCTGCAGTTCCCCGCGCCCTCGCCCAGGAAACGATCGAGCAGCGTCTCGATCGACTTGAGCGCGAGAACCGTGATTTCCGTCAGCGCCTCGATGCGGTGGCCCCGCCTCTTGCCGCCGATACGCCACCGGTAGTCGGCGCCAAGAAGGTCTATGCGACGGACCACGGCGTCTCGTTGGCCGGCTATGGCGAGTTCCTCTTCACCCAGAACTCGGGCACGACGGACGTCAGCGACGCCCTGCGCACGGTGTTCTATGTCGGCTACCACTTCGACGAGCAGTGGCTGTTCCACTCTGAGATCGAAATCGAACACGGCACGACTAGCGACGCCTCGGGCACGACGGCGAGCGGCGGCGAAGTGTCGCTCGAGTTTGGCTACCTTGAGTACCTCGCCACCGAAACCGTCTCGTTGCGAACGGGCATGGTGTTGATGCCGGTGGGGCTGGTGAACGAGCAGCACGAGCCGACCATGTTCCTGCCAGCGGTGCGCGCGCAGACCGAGAGTCGCATCCTGCCGTCGACTTGGCGCGAGATTGGCATCGAGGTGATCGGCACCTTCGAGGCCTTCGAGGCGAAGTTCTTCGTCGGCACCGGTCTCGATGGCGAGGAGTTCTCGGCAGCGGGGCTGCGAGGTGGCCGACAAAAAGGCAATCGCGAAGCTGCCGACGACGTGGCCACGGCGCTGCGCCTCGACTATCGGCCGTGGCCGGAGTTGATGGTCGGCGCTTCGACCGTCTACCAGAAGGCTGGGCAGGATGGTCTGCGCGGCACGACGCCGATCCCCGAGCTCGACACGGTGATTGCCGAGGCGCACGTCGACTACCGCCCGGGGCCGTGGATTGTGCGCGGACTCTACGCGACGGTGTTCAGCGACGACGCGGCGCAGTTCGCCGTGGCCACCGGCCGCAACCTCGCCGAGCGTTCCTACGGCGCGTACGGCGAACTTGGCTACGACCTAGCGCCGTGGCTGTTTCCTGGTTCGACCGGCCAGGTCCTGCCGTTCCTTCGCTACGAGCACATCGACACGCAAGCCAAGATGCCCGAGGGCATCGTTGCGAACGAGGCACAGGACAGTGCGATCCTGACCTTCGGCGTGCACTGGCGGCCCCGGGAGCAGATCGTGTTCAAGCTCGACTTCGAGGATTGGAGCGACAGCTTCGACCGCATGAATGTGTCGATGGGCTATGTCTTCTGACGCGCGCCGGGCGGTGAGGCGTGGTCTGCTCGCAATGGTCGTGACGGTCTCAATGCTGGTGGCTCAGGCGCCGCCCATGGCGTCACCGCCGACGGCGCTGGAACTCGTCGGTCTCGCGTTCCCGGGCTGCGAGATCCGGTGGGAAGTGGTCGCGCTCACGGCAGCTCAGCAACAGCGTGTTGTCGAGCAATCTGGCGTGGCTCGTGGAACCGCGACCTGCCGACGTTTCTTGGTGCAGAAGGAAGGCAAGTGCGTTGGTGCGGCCTACGTCGATGCCCGCACCGTGCGCAGCCAAGGGCAGTCGCTGTTGGTGTGCGTCGATGCCGCGGGCAAGGTGTTGCGCATCGAGGTGCTGCAGTTTGCCGAACCGCGGCAGTACCGCCCGCGGCCCGAGTTCTTTGCGCAGTTCGTCGGCCAGAAGCTCGACGACCAGTTGCAGCTGCGGCGAGGCATCCGGCCCGTTGCGGGCGCGACGATGAGTGCGAGGGCCGCCGTGGATGCGGTGCGCACCGTACTTGCCGTGCATGCTGTGTTGGTGGCGAGGTGACTGCACCGCAGCGGTTCGCCGCGTGGTTCGCGACGGCCGCCATCGTTGGTACCGGCGTGGCCTACGCTTGGCTAGCGTACGCCGTGCAGCCAGCGGACCAGTTCGACGTCGTGAATCACCCGTGGCAGCCGACGATGCTGCACCTGCATGTGTTGGCGGCGCCGCTGTGGCTGTTCGTCTTCGGTGTGCTGTGGTCGTCGCATGCGTCACCGAAGCTGCGAGCAAGGACGACCACGCGGCGTCGCACGGGCCTCGCCTTGGTTGGCTTGGCGGTGCCGATGGCTGCCAGTGGCTATCTGCTGCAGACGTCCGTCGACGAGACGTGCCGCCGTCTCTGGCTCACGGTGCACCTGGTTGCGTCAGCGCTCTGGAGCGTCGCCTTTTTGCTCCATCTGCGTCGACGCGGACCGAGCCGGTGCGCCCTTGCCGTAACGCGTGCTCCAGGGACATCAGCATCTCTAAGCGATGGTCTAGTTCGTCGCGCAGTTCGGCGGTAACCGATCGCCAATCGCCGGCGCGGGCCCGCCGCGCGCCGCGTCATCGCCCGGCGAGGAAGCCGAAACGCTGGAACACGCACTCCGGCAGCAGCCGGACCACCGCCATCACGAGCCGCCACGAGCGCGGCAGGTAGACCGTATGCCAGCGCCGCTCCATCGCCTGCACGATGCCGTGCGCCACGGCGTGCTTCTCGCCCCACAGGAAGTTCTGCGGGTGGCCGACGGACATCGGCGTCGGCACCGGGCCGAGCTTGATGTCGTGCACGTGCACGCCGCGCGGATACAGGCGGCTGCGCAGGCCCTCGAGGTAGCAGCCGAGCGCGCGCTTGGCCGCACCGTAGGTGTAGTTGCGCGGACGGCCGCGTTCGCCCGCCACCGACGTGATCGCCGCGAGGTGGCCGTGGCCCTGCGTCTCGAAGTGCGCGGCGAGCGGCAGCAGCAGCGCCACGACGCTGGTGAAGTTGGTGTCGACGATGGCGCGGGCGTAGTCGAAGTCGCGTTCACTGCGCGCCTGATCGCCGAGGTAGCCGTGGGCGATCAGCGCCCGGTCGAGGCCGCCGAGCACCGCGATCGCCCGCTGCATGCGCGCTCCGGCTTGCTCGAAGGCGACGAAGTCCCCGCTCTCGTGACCGACCACCGCGCTGCCGAGCGAAGTGACCAACGCCTGCAGCTTGGCCGCATCGCGGCCGACGAGGTACAGCCGGTCGCCGCGCGCAGCGCAGATCTGCGCCACTGCCGCGGCGATGGCCGAAGTCGCTCCGACGATCAGGGTCTTGCGCTGCATGTTGTCATCGCTGCTGCCGACGATACCGACGCTGGCGACAACGTCACTTGGGTGCTTGGAACAGCGTGGCCGGCAGGTCGCTGTCGACCTCGACCTTCTCGCGGCGCTCGCGCAGCGCCGGCGCGTCCTTGCCGTCGAAGGTGCCGCGCACGGAGCCGGGCACGACCAAGCCGCCGACGGTTTGGTAGTCATCGAACAGCAGTTCGACAGCGCCAAAATGCAGCCCCGGGCCGCGGCCGCGGCAGCGCGCCGTGCGCACCCGACCGTCGGCGTCGACGCCGAAGTGCACGGTGTGACCTTGGTGCCAGAACGCCAGCTCTTGCACCGTCACGCCATGCACAAGGCGCTGCTCGCCGACGACGGCGCTGCCCTTGCCCTCGAGCAAGAGGCGCAGCGCGAGCAGCGGTTCGTGTTGCAGGTCGCGCGCCATTTCTTGCTGCGCGGCCCGCGACATCTCGCGGGCCGGGCCATTGTCGACGAAGAAGTTGGCGGTCGGCGTCATCGCACGGCCATACCGCCAAGCCTTGGCGCCTTGCATGTAGTCCGCGTCGACGCGGGCGCCGTCTGGCAGGGCTATTTGCAAGCGGTGCACTTCGGTTATGTCGCCCTTGGTCTCCGTGCGTTCATGGCGATAGCTGCGCCAAGCGCGCAGCCGCGCCTCGCCTCCGTGCGCGGCGACGGCGCGGGCCAGCAAAGCCTGGCTTGCGGCGGCGGCTCCTGGTTCTGCCTTCGGCTCCGGCTCGTCGATCGCCAGATACTCGTCGTGCCGCTTCTTGAAGCCTTCGCGGCATTGGTCGCTGGCGAAGATGTAGATGCGTTCCTTGTGCACGTGCCAACGCTGCGCATCGCCGGTGCCACTCAGCGGCCCCATGCGCGCGCAGGCGCCACCGAGTTGGATCTCGTAGCGGGCGGTGTCGCCTTGGAAGGCCGCGCGGTTCTCTTCACTGGCGAACTGGTAGTGGTAGGCACCGCTCTGGGCTTTGAACTCTGGCAGGCCTGCCAGTTCCTTGCCCTTGCACAGGGCGACGGGGTCGAGGCCGCGCAGGGCAGGCTCTTGCGCGAGCACGACCATGGGGAAGAGCACGGCGCCGATAAGAACGAGGAGAGCGCGATGAGGCATGGCAGGCATGGTGGCAAGCAGACGAGTGGGCACGGTCAGAATCGACACCGCGGTGTTGATTGCGCCAAATCCTGAGGCTGCCGTCAATGCCTTCGACGGGGACGCGTCGACGCTCACGCAACGAGGCTAGTGCCTTCGCGCAGGCCATCCGGTATCAACGCCACCTCGTGGCCTCTCTCTTGCCGAAGTCGAGCCCCAAGCCGCCGCCTGTTGTCGCTAGCAAGGATCCGGTCGCCTTGCAGCGCTGGCACTGGCTGGCATTGGCCGGGGTGACCGTCTTGGCCGCGTGGCTGCGGCTGGCCTGCGTCGGTGACTGGTCGCTGTGGATCGATGAAGCGCACACGTGGCGCGATGCGACGATGCCGTTTGCCGACTTCCTCGACAGCGATCGCAAGTACTACCCTTTGACGTTCCTGTTGGCGCGGGCCCTGCTGGCGTTGGGTTGGATCAGCCAGGAGGCAAGCTCTTTGCGGTTGCCGTTCGTATGGCTCGGCATCGTGACGGTGCCGCTGATGGGGCTGTGTGGTCGGCGTCTGGTCGGGACGACGGCGGCGGTGGTGGCGGCGCTGTTGCTCGCGATCGATCCGTGGCACGTCTATTGGAGTCAGAACGCGCGCGGCTACGTGGTTGTCGTGCTCGCCGCCGTGGTCGCCACCGACCTGGCGCTGGCGTATCTGCAGCAGAATCGCCTGCGCGACCTGGTGCTGCTGTGGGGTGCGATCGGTGTCGGCACGCTGAGTCATCCGACCGGGGTGCTGTTCGCGTTCGGCTTTCTGGCGTTCCTGGCGGTTCGACACCGTGAGCTGAATTGGCGAACTGCGTCGACGGTCGCCGTGGTTGCCATCGTGATCCTGACGCTGACTCCGTGGCTGGTGCGGAACTTCACGCCGTTCGAGGGCTTCGTGCGCTCGAAGAGCACGCCGTCCCTGCTGCACTTCCTACAGACCACGGGGTACTACTTCCGTCCGATCGTGTTGGTGATGGCGGTGGTGGGGCTCGGCCTGCTGCGTCATGTCGGCGGCCGCGATCGTGCCTTCCTGCTCGGTTGGCTGGTGGCGGTGCCGCTCTTGGTGCTGAGTGTGATCGGGGCTACGGAAGTGCAGGTAACGGCGCGTTACGCCATCTGCATTTTGCCGATCGTCACGTGGCTGTGTGCGTTCGCAGCGATGCGGGTCGGCCGGGCGGTGCTGGCGGCGCCGACGGCGACGCGGTGGGCGCGCGTGGCCATGGCCGCAGTGTTGCCGCTGCTGGTCGGCGGCGATCATGGGCTTGGCCTCGTCGGCTACTACTCGGCGCAGCATGGGCAGCGAGCGCGTTGGAACGAGGCATCTGCGTTTTTGCTCGCCGAGGCCGCGGGTCGACCGGTGCGGGTGTCGTCGGTCAACCATCCGACGATGCTGTACTACTTGCGCCCCGGCGCGTGGACCAATGAAGTGCCGCCGACGTTCGCGGCCAATCGAGTCGTGCCATTGATCGACTGGATGGTCGCCCAGGGCATGGACGAGAACAAAGTCGTCGTGCACGAACCAGGTGGCCGCAACCACGTGGCGTGGCATCGTCGCGAGGCGCGCGCCACTTCGTCGCTGTTTGCGTTCGTCGTGACCAAGCCCGAACTGGCTGAACAGGATCCCGAGGGTCACTTGCGCGCGGCGATTGCCGGCGAATGCCGGTTGGCGCTGCACTTGCCGTGTTGGGTGGGGCCGAAGGACGACAGCATCTACGTCTACGTGTTGAAGGAACCATGAAGTCAGGAACGCTCGGGTGGTGTTTCTTCGGGCTGGGGCTTTGGCTGGCGAGCTGTCGTTCGCTGCCGTCACCAGAACGGGCCTTGCTGGCCGATGTCTGCGTCTACGGCGCCACGTCTGCGGGGGTCATCGCGGCGATCACTGCCAAACAACAGGGCCTGTCGGTGGTGCTGATCGACTGTGACGGCTGGGTCGGCGGGCTGACGACGTCGGGGCTCGGCGCGACCGACGTCGGCAACAAGGACGCCATCGGTGGGCTGGCGCGATCGTTCTACCAGCGACTGCGTGCGCACTACGACGAGCCGTCGGCGTGGACGCGTGAACGTCGCGCCGACTTCAAGAGCCGTGGCCATGAGCCTGGTAACGATGCGGCGTGGACCTTTGAACCCAGCGTCGCGCAGGCGACGTTCGCAGCGATGCTGCACACCGCGGGCATCACGCCGGTGGTGGCCAGGTTGGATCGCGGCGCTGGTGGCGTCAGCAAGGACGGCGCGCGCCTGCTGTGCCTGCGCACCGAAGACCAGCGCGTGGTCACGGCGCGCCTGTTTGTCGATTGCACCTACGAAGGCGATCTGCTGGCGGCGGCGGGCTGCGCGTTCGCCGTTGGGCGCGAGGCGAACGCGCAGTACGGCGAGACCTTGAACGGCGTGCAGACTGCGAACGCCACGAAGCATCAGTTCACGGCCGCGGTCGATCCGTTCGTGGTGCGTGGTGAGGCGGCCAGCGGGCTGTTGCCCGGCATCGATCCGGCGGGCCCCGGGGTCGAGGGCAGTCAGGACGCACGCATGCAGGCGTATTGCTACCGGCTGTGCACGACCGATGTGGCCGACAACCTGGTGCCGTGGAGCAAGCCTGCCACCTACGACCCGCGGCAGTACGAACTGTTGCTGCGTCACTTCGAAGCCGGCAGCACGCTGGCGCCGTGGCACCCCGTCGGCATGCCCAATCGCAAGACCGACACCAACAACAACGGCGCCTTCTCGACCGACTTGATCGGCGGCAACTACGACTACCCGACGGCCGACTACGCCACGCGCGCGGACCTCGCGCGAGCCCATCGCGACTACCAAGAAGGGCTGCTGTGGACGTTGGCCAACGATGCGCGGGTGCCAGCGAAGGTGCGGGCTGAGTTCGCGCGGTACGGACTCGCCAAGGATGAGTTCGTCACCACCGGCCACTGGCCGCCGCTGCTGTATGTGCGCGAAGGGCGGCGGTTGGTCGGCGAGATGGTCGTCACGGAGCCGCATTGCATGGGCGTGCAGGTCGTGGCCGATCCGGTGGGTATGGGCGCCTACGCGATGGACAGCCACAACGTGCAACGGCATGTCGCCGCCGACGGCAGCGTGCGCAACGAAGGCGACGTGCAGGTGAGGGTGCCAGTGCCCTACGGCATTTCCTACCGGGCCCTGGTGCCGCAGCGTGCGCACGCGAGCAACCTGTTGGTGCCGGTCTGCGTCAGCAGCAGCCACATCGCCTACGGCTCGATTCGCATGGAGCCGGTGTTCATGGTGCTCGCCGAATCGGCGATGCGCGCGGGCGCTTTGGCGCTCGAACTGGGCGTGCCCGTGCAGGATGTGCCCTACACGGTGCTGCGCGAACGCTTGCTCGCGGCCGGCCAAGCGCTGGCGTGGCCCGTGCCGAAGAAATGATCGTCGAGCAGCCCGCTTGCATCGTTAGGGGGTGACGGCCGATCATCGCCGCATGCTTCTCCGGCTCGCGCTGCTGCTGTTGACCTTCCCGCTCGTGGCCCAGGACGTCACGGATGCCAAAGACAAGACGCCGAGCGACTTCGTTCGCTTCGTCAAGGTCGATGATGGCGGCCATCTCGACACCGCCATCACGACCTACAGGAAGGGCGATATCGAGCTGGTGTTGTTTGGCGCCGTGCACATCGCCGATGCCAGCATCTACGCGACGCTCAACGACCGCTTCACGAAGTGCGATGTGTTGCTCTACGAATTGGTCTCGTCACCAGACCACCGTCCGAGCAAGAACCAAGAAGAGCGCGGCTTCAGTCCGATCTCGCTGTTGCAACAAGGGCTCAAGTCTTCGATGGAGTTGGCATTCCAGCTCGACGAGATCGACTACCAAGCGAGCAACTTCGTGCATGCCGACATGACGCCGCAAGAGTTCGAAGCCAGCATGGCTGAGCGCGGGGAAAGTCTGCTCTCGATCATGTGGCAGATGATGCAAGGCGGCATGCAGGCGCAGATGGAGAAGGTGCAAGCGGGGGAGGTGGCGCCCAATGTCGACTTGGTCAAAGCCTTCCGCAGTGGCGAGGGGCGGCACACGCTGCGCATCACGTTCGCCTCGCAGATGGAAGAGCTCGAAGCGCTGTCGGCGGGTGGCAAGAGCAGCACGCTGCTCGAAGGCCGCAACGAGAAGTGCCTCGAAGTGCTGCAGCGAGAAATGGCCGCTGGCCGCAAGAAGATCGGCATCTACTACGGGGCCGCGCACTTCCCGCACATGGAACGACGGCTGGTCGAGGACCTGGGCTTTGCCAAGGTCGATCACGAATGGCTCGTGGCGTGGGACTGCACGAAGCGACCCGACGTGAAGTTCGATCGCGCTCTCAACAAGCTGCGCCAACGTTGCCGCGCCGAGCTGACCGTGCTGGCGACCGCCGCCAGGGACTATCGCGTCAAGATCGGCAACGACTCGGTGCCAACCGTGCCGCAACTGAGCTCGGCGCAGAACGACGGCAAGCCGTGGTACGCGGGACCCGTGCAAGACCCGTGGGGTCACGACTACGTCGTGCAGAAGCGTCCGACTGGCTCGCGCTGGCAGGCGCTCAGTGCTGGCCAAGACGGGCAATTGGGCACCGCCGATGACCTGCAAGCGAACGAACCGCGCCGCGGTGGCCTGCTCGGCCGCTGATCGCCAGCGCCGTTGCCCCGTTCACCACTTCGGCCGACTTGACGATCTGTGGATCGTGTTATAACGTATGTGACAACATGGAACTCAAGCTGCGCAAGATCGGCAATTCGTACGGCGTGATCCTTCCCACCGACGTGCTTCTTGCCCTGCAGATCAAGGAAGGTGGCAGGCTGACGCTGTTGCCCAACGAGAAGGGCTTCCAGCTCACCGCCGAGGATTCCGAGTTCGACGAGCAGATGCGGCGCGCCCGCTCCCTGATGTCGCGCTACCGCCAGACCCTGCGCGAGCTAGCGAAGTGAAGGTGCCGGTCTGGCTGCTGAAGCAGGCCGTCCTGGCATTCCACGCCGAGTGCATCCGCGTGCACGGCGGCTCGGACGGGGTCCGCGACGAGGGCTTGCTCGAGTCGGCTTTGGCTCGTCCGCTTCACGCGTTCCAGTACGAGAAAGCGGATCTGTGTCGGTTGGCCGCCGCCTACGCGGTCGGTATCGCGAAGAACCACCCATTCGTCGACGGCAACAAGCGCACGGCGTTCGTCGCGACGACGGTCTTCCTGGAGCGAAACAGTGTCGCGGTTGTCGCCGAGCCCGGAGCCGCTGCAGTCTTCATGGTCGGCGTCGCCGATGGTTCGCTCGACGAGGCCGCGTTCGCGGCGTGGCTGCGCGACAACACTCGGGTGCGGTCACGCGACGGCCGGCGTCGCGCCCGCGGTCCGAAGAAGTCGTAGGGACGGGCGCCGACGTCGCCGATCGTCGTCTACCGCCAAAGCTTCGCCAGGAAGGCACCGGTTCGCGCCCGCCAAGCCGCGAACTCGTCGGCCATCGCTCCTGCACCCAGGATGCGATCCTTTTTTCCGAGCTCCGGATTCGCTGCAGGCCGCGATGCGTTCGATGTGGCCGATAGGCTGCCCAATGGCCTCGATCTCTGGGTAGTCGATCTGCCTGCCTATCCGGCCAAAGATTGGCCGATACGATGCTGCCGTGAGCAACCTGACGATGAACGTGTCCCTGTCGCCCCAGTTGGCGAAGTTCGTTCGATCCAAAGTCGACAGCGGTGTCTACGCCTCATCCAGCGAGGTCATCCGCGAGGCCCTGCGTTGGTTCGCGACGCACGGTGCTGCCGCGTTCGCTGTCGCGCCGACTCTGCTCGATGTGCAGGAGCAGCAGATCGATCGTTCTCGGGCCAAGGCGGCGATCAAACGGCTCAAGAGCCTTCGCAAGGGCTTCACGCTCGGGGCTGGCCTGACCGTCAAGGATCTGCGGGACGAAGGCCGACGATGAGGCTGTGCGTCGTCGACTGTTCCTTCGCCATGGCATGGATGTGCGCCGACGAGAAGAACGCTGTCGCGGACGAGTTGCTGGCCCGCATCGAACAGGCAGATTCGATCGTCGTGCCAGCCGTGCTGTGGGCTCTCGAGGTGCGCAATGCCCTGCGCACGGCTGTTGGCCGCAAGCGGCTGACAGCAGCGGCAGCAGAAGCCATGCGACTCGCCATGCTGGACTTGCCGCGGATCACCGTTTCGTGTCCGCCTGGGCTCGGCGACGAGATGGATCGGCTCGTTCGCGAGTGCGACCTGACCAGCTATGACGCCGTGTACTTGGCGGTTGCCATGGAGCACGGCCTGCCACTCGCCACGACGGATGCACAACTCGTTGCCGCCGCCCGCAAGGTTGGGGTCGACCGGTTCGGCGAGTAGGGGCGGGCCTGCGCGCGCGCCATTCCCATGTTCACCACTTCGCCTGCGCGCCCAACTCGTCCGGTCGGCCCTTCGCGTTCGCCACCTGCCAGCCGCTCCAGAACGCGAGCCGCGCCACGGCTTCCATCTTGCGGTAGTCGAGGCGGTCGGCGGTGTCGGTCACCTGGTGGTAGTCGGGATGCTCGCCGTCGCAGAAGAACACCACCGGCACGCCATTCTTCGCGAAGTTGTAGTGGTCGCTGCGCGCGTAGTAGGTGTCGCCGCTGGTGAAGGCGATGCCCAATCGCTCGCCGAGGCCGATCGCCTCGCGCACCATCGTCGAGTACTTCTCGTGGGCATGGCTTGGCGTGATCTGCATCTCGATCGGACCGCCTTCGCTGCCGCCGGCGCGACCGATCATGTCGATGTTGATGTCGGCGACGATCTTGTCGAGCGGCCACGTCGGGTGCGCCGCGTACCAGTCCGAACCCCACAGGCCGAGTTCTTCGCCGCTGACTGACAAGAACACGATCGAACGAGCGGGCTTGGCGCCGCCCTGGGCAAATGCTTCGGCGAGTTCGAGCAGGCCCGAGGTGCCGCTGGCGTTGTCATCGGCGCCATTGAAGACATCGCCATCGAGGCGGCGACCGACGTGGTCGTGGTGGGCTGAGAACACCACCGCTTCGGCCTTCTTGCTGGTGCCTTCGAGCACGGCGATGACGTTGGTGCCCACGGCTTTGTCGTCGACCTTGACGACGATTGCCAGTTTGCCGATCGCCTTGTCGTTGCTCGGTTCGCCGTTCGGTTGGCCAGCTTCGTCGAGCGCCAACCCGACGTGGGTGAGCAAGTGCTTGCTCTGCTTGGCGGACAGCACCAGCAGCGGGATCTTCACCGCGATGCCGCGCTCGCCGTTGCCGTAGCGCAGCTGCGCGTGGTCTGGCAACAAGCCGCGGTAGTTGAGGGTGTTGCCGAGCGAGCTGTTGTCCGACAGCAGGCAGACGACGCCCGCGGTCGCGCCTTGGTTGTGCAGTTGCTCGGCGATGTCGCGATAACGCTGCACGGCCTGCAGATCGCTGCCAGCACCACTGCCCGTCGCCCCTTGCAGCACGACCAACGGAATCTTGCCGGCGAGGCCGCTCGGCACGGCGTTGGGCGCACCGTTGCGGCAGAACACGAACTTGCCAGCCAGTTGCAGTTTGCATTCCCCCGCGGCGATGACCGCGAGGTCGCGGTCGATCTTGAGGGTGCCGATCGTCAGGGCCGATGCCCCATCGAGCCACGTGCGCTGCAGTGGGTAGGTCTGGAAGTAGCCCTTGTCGCCGAGCGGCTTGAGGCCGAGCTTCTTGAAGTGGTCGGCGACGTACTTGGTGGTCGCGAGCTGGCCCGCACTCGTGGTGTGGCGGCCACCGCGCGCATCGTCGGCCAGCCAGTAGGCGTGCTGGCGCAAGCCTTCGCGATCGATGCGAACGAGGTGAGGCGGCGCCCCCTCGGGCAGCGCCGCGGGCGGGCCGAGGTCGGGCAGGGCGGGCGCCTTTGGCCCGGTGGTTGGCGGCGGCGGGGTTGCTGGCGTCGGTGTTGGCGTCGGTGCGGGCGTCGGTGTTGGCGTCTGCGCGAACAGCGGGCCCGCGAGCAACACCAGCAAAGCGATGCGCAGGCCGTTCACGGGGCTGGCCGTTCGGGGCCGTGCAGATTGATCGGCTTGCCCGACTTGCGCAGCTTCAGGTTCAAGAACTCGACCAGCACCGAGAAGCCCATCGCGAAGTAGACGTAGCCCTTCGGGATGTGCATGCCCCACGCTTCGCCGACCAGTGTGAAACCGATCAGCAACAGAAAGCTGAGCGCCAGCATCTTCACCGTTGGGTGCTTTTCGACGAAGGCGCAGATCGGGTTGACGAACACCATCATCACCGCGACCGAGATCAGTACCGCGAGCACCATCACGGTGAAGTACTGGCCCGCCATGCCGACCGCGGAGATCACCGAGTCGAGCGAGAACACCAAGTCGAGCAGGGTGATCTGCAGGATCGCGCTGGCGAACGTGACGGTCTTACCGCCGCCGTTGCCATCCGCCTCGTCACCTTCCAGCTTGTGGTGGATCTCGGTGACGCTCTTCCACATCAGGAACAGGCCGCCGGCGAGAAGGATCAGGCCCTGGCCCGACATCTCGTGGCCGAAGATCGGGAACAGCGGATCCGTCAGTTGCATGATCCAACTGATCGCGAACAGGAGCCCGATCCGCATGCCCATCGCCAGGCCGAGGCCGATGCGGCGGGCCTTGCTCTGTTGGTGCTTGGGCAGCTTGCTCGTCTGGATCGACACGAACACGAGGTTGTCGATGCCCAGCACGATCTCGAGAAACGTCAGGGTGAGCAGCGCGATCCAGGCTTGCGGGTCAGCGGTCCATTCCATGGGGCGCGAACGGTAGCTGTCGCCACGACGTTCTGCGAGTCACTTGCTGGCGCGAGCGGTCCGGGCTGCCTTGGCAGCGGTGGCGACGGCGGGTCGCGGGTCGTTGCAGGCGCGTTCCAGAGCCTCGCTGTTGGCGGCCGTTGCCCACTGCTCGATGGCCCGCACCACCACCGCTTCCTCGGTGTAGGCGAGCACCTTGCCGAGCAGTGCGCCCTGTTGGTCGGCGGGGGCTTTGCAGGCCACGAGGGCGGCGGCGGCGGCGGTCTGCAAGAGCGGCCCGACGTTGCACTCCATCTCGTCGCCGCTGTTAGCAGCGGTCTCGAACTCGCACTTCTCGGGCACTTCGGCCGTTGCCGCGGCCAGCAGGGCCGTGATCGCGGAGTTGGGCCAAGCCGAGGTGGCATCGGGTTCGCGATGGGCCAGCGTCGCCAACGCGCGCGCCGCGAGCAGTCGAGCGGGGGTGTTCTTGTGGGCCAGCCACTGGACCAACTCATCGAAGTTGGTGGTGCCGCCGACGAGCAGCTCGCCGTAGATCTCGAAGTGCATGAGGCGCAGGTTGTCGCCACTCGAGGACTGCGAGAACATCGGCCCGTGCCAGTTGTCGCTGCTCAGCGACGCGATCGCGTAGCGCAGCGTGTCGCGTTCCGCCGGCGCGCGCGGCGCGGTCAAGCGGCCGAGCAACCGCAGCACACGATCGGGCGTCTGGCGGTAGTCGCGTTGGAAGCGGCGCAGCAGGACTGGCCACGCGAGCTCGGGGTGGGCGAGCACCGTCGCTTCGCGCCCGTCGTTGGCCGCCTCGGGCACGTCGGTGATGCCGTCGACCGCGTCCTTGATCGCAGCAAGGTTCATGGCGTCCCCCGGCGATGGGCTCGCGGGCACGGCGATGCCCATGGCCTTGGCGCGCGTGACGACGCCGTTGGCTAGACGAGCGATGCTGCCGCTGCGGGCCGTCAGCGCTGCGATGGTCGGCAGAAACGGCGCGATGTCGGTGCCGACCATGCCGAGGATCTTCAACGCTTCCACGGCCAACTCGTCGTCGGGCCGTTCGGCGACGAGGACCAACTCGGGCGTGGCGATCTTGGCATCGGGACCAAAACGGCCCAACGCCCGCAACGCACTGAGGCGGACGAGGCGCAATGGATGAACCGCCGCGCGAACGCCGTAGGCGACCGCGGTGCGTGCATCGTCGGGAGCGAGGCGGATCATCGAGTCACTGGCGCGCTGCGCGAAGCGGTCGTCGAGTGGCACCACAAACCCGTTGTGGCGCAACGCGTCGTGCCCAAGGCCAGGGCGCTCGCGCGCGAGCAATCGATCATGCAGTGCTTGCAGACTCTCGGTGTCGCCAGCACGCGCCAGCACTTCCGCGGCGACTTCGCGCGCAAACATCTGGTCGCTGGCCAGGGCTTGGCGGGCCGCTGCGACGTCCATGCCAATCGGCGTGCTCGAGCGCAGCGCATGGCGCAGGAACGCGCGCATGACCACCGCCTTGCTGTCGTCATCGCCGCCGTGCATGCGATGAAAGTGGGTGTGCCACGGCTCCACCGAGTTGCCCGGCGTCAGTGCCGCCAAGGCATGAATGATCGGCTCGTTCAGTTCCTTTTGCTCGCGTTGGCCGGCGGCGGTGATGGCGTCAACCAACGGCACCGCGACCTCACCAAACAGATCGACGAGGATCAGAGCCCGGCGCAAGCGGGCGCGGTCGCGGGCCGTGCGGTCCTG
The DNA here is from genome assembly GCA_947444055.1 of Planctomycetota bacterium. Lineage (GTDB taxonomy): Bacteria > Planctomycetota > UBA1135 > UBA1135 > UBA2386 > UBA2386. The sequence continues at coordinate 13,447 of CANEYR010000029.1, read as the reverse complement.
CCAATCGTCGAGCACTTTCAGCAGCGCTGGCATCGCCTTTGGCCCGAGGGCAAACAGTTCGGCCTCCGCCACGTCGCTCAGCTTGGTGTCGCCAAGTTCTTCCGCCCATCGTTCTGCCTGTTGGGCGTGGGTGGTTGGAGCGGGTCCCAGTGCACATGCCAAGAAGAAGGCCGCCGCTCGCGAGCTCGACATGATGCGGATGCTAGTCGGGCAGCACCCGCCGCGTCAGAACTCGGTCGCGCGCGACCGTGGCGATTCGCCACGCCGCAGAACTGCGGTTGCGGGGCGCCCCGCCGTCGGTAGCCTCGCTGCCCAAGGCCTACACATGACTTCCTTCAGCGACCGATTCCTCGTTCCACCCGGCAAGAAGTTGTGCCTCGCCAACCATGACCCGAGTAGCACGAAGGGCTTCGACGGCGACAAGGGCGCCGGCCGCGCTCGCCTCGATGTGCAGAACGCTCGCCTCGAAGAGCTGCAAGAGACTCTGTATGCGCAGGGCAAGCACCGTCTGCTGGTCGTGCTGCAGGCGATGGATGCGGGCGGCAAGGACGGCACCATTCGCAGCGTCTTCGACGGCGTCAATCCTCAGGGTGTGAAGGTTGCTTGCTTCAAGCAGCCGACGTCGACGGAACTGGCCCATGACTTTCTGTGGCGCATTCATCCCCATGCGCCGGCCGCTGGCGAGATCGCGATCTGGAACCGTAGCCACTATGAGGACGTGTTGATCACGCGGGTGCACGACCTCTGCAACGAGGCGCGTTGGCGCGCGCGCTACGAACAGATTGCTGCGTTCGAAGCGATGTTGGCGAGCGAAGGCACGACGATCCGCAAGATCTTCCTGCACATCAGCAAGGACGAGCAAAAGCAGCGCCTGCAGGAACGCATCGACAACCCGCAGAAGCGGTGGAAGTGGAGTTCGCGCGATCTCGATGAACGCGCGCGCTGGGACGACTACCAAGCCGCCTACGAGGAAGCGCTGGGCGCGACCAGCACCGAGCTGGCACCGTGGTTCGTTGTGCCCGCCGATCGCAATTGGTTCCGTGACCTCGTGGTCGCTGAGATCCTGGTGGCAGCGCTCGAAGGTCTCGACCTGCGCATGCCGCTTGGCGATCCCGCCATCGAGGGGCTGCAAGTCCCCTGAGGTCGGCGAACTTTCTGCTTTGCGCGGTTGGTTTCGGCGACCGCGCTCCGCTGATGCAGGCAGCCAATGTCGGCGATCCTGTCTTCGTGGAGGTTTTGCATGCGTTCGATGCCTGTCGCGGTGCTCTGTTGGTCCGTGAGTGTTGCCGCGCTGTCGGCGCAAGCCGTGGCGATCCCCGTGGCCAACGCCAGCTTCGAGCAGCCCGCGATTGCGGCGGGAACGTTCGCGACGACGTCGCCGCCGAACGGTTGGTCGGGCTACGGCGCGCTCAACTTCGGCAGCCGCACGGTTGGTGTGCTGCATCCTGCGACCACCACGCTGTATGCCGGACCGCCGCCGCACGGCAACCAGGTCGGCGTCGTCTTCCTGCTCGACAACCCAGGCAACCAGTTGCAGTTCGCCAACAGCGAAGCGGGGCTGCAACAGCAATTGCCGACCCTGCTGCTGCCGAATCGGCGCTACACGCTGCGCGTCGAAGTGGGCAACATCCAAAACGACGTGCTGGCGCCGTTTCTGTTTGCGGGCTTCCCCGGGTATCGCGTCGAACTGCAAGCGGGCGGCGTGCCGCTCGTGACGCAGCTCGGGTCCGTGGGTCCGAGCGAAGGCGGGTGGCTCACCGTCGAGGTGTTGGTGGACATTGCCCAGAACCATCCGCAGCTGGGTCTGCCGTTGCGGGTGCGGCTTGGCAATCCCAACGCGGCGCCGGGCATCGAGGTGAATTTCGACGACGTGCGCGTCAGCAGTGAAGCGATCGCTTTGTGGAGCGACTTGGGGGCTGGTCTCGCCGGCACTGGCGGGGTGCCGTTGTTGGTTGGCACTGGCACCTTGACGGCCGCCGCGCCAAACCAGTTCGCCATCACCAACGCGGCGGTGAACGCGCCCGGCATGTTGGTGGCCGGGCTGTCGTCGGTGTTCGCACCGGTGTTCGGTGGCATCTTGGTGCCAGCCCCTGAGATTCTGTTCGGTCTGGGCACCGACGCGACGGGGGCAGCGCTGTTGCCGTTCACGCTGGCGAGTAGTGCCACGACCGGCACGCAGCTGTTTGCGCAGTATTGGGTGCTCGACCTTGGCGCCCCGGCGGGGTTCGCCGCCAGCAATGGGATGCGGGCCACAATGCCGTAGGGGACGACGACGGGTATCTTGCGGCGCTACACGCATGACGCCCACCGCACCCGATTCACAACCCCTCGCCGCCGCCTCGATCGCACCGCCCCGACGGCAGCGCCGCCATCAGCAACCAGGGCCGCAGTGGTCGACCCGCACGTGGGGCATCCTGCTCGGCACGCTGGCAGGAAGTGCGTCCTTGGCAGTGTGGCTCAGCCAGCAAACGCTGCCGCGCGTGACGCACGCCGAGGCGATGGCGATGGCGTTGAACATCGAAGGCGCCAACGATATGGCGGCCTTGCAACCGCTCGTTCGCTTCGAGGCGCCACCAGCGGTGGCGCTGCAAGACCTCGGCATTGCCCCAGCGGGACCGGCGGCGGCGATCCTGCAGTGGAAACAGGGCAAGCAGTACACGTTCATCGGCACCAGGACGGGGGCCGAGGGGCCGAGGTTGCTGTTCCGCTGTCGGACCGAGGGGTCGCTGGTTGACTACCACGAACTGCGGCTCGAACGGTTCGACGACAAGGTGTTGATCAGCGATCTGTGGTCGATGGCGATGGGGGGCTGGCTGAGCACCCTGCTGGCAGAACGAGCTCGCCTCGCGGCGATGGCCGACTTCGCGCCGGTGATGGCGTCGGTGCAGGCGGCCAAAGATGGTGCCAGCCAGGATGCCGCCTGGCGCGCCGTACCAAAGGCCTACCGCCACTCGGCGACTCTGCACGTCGGCTACTTGCAGAGCCTGCGGCCGGAGGTGGATCTCGCGCGGTTGCGAGCGGCTATCGACGAGGCCCGCACGGCGGTTCCTGACAGCCTAGCCCCCGATCTCTTGGTGGTGACGACGGCGACGACGCCAGCCTTCCGTGCAGGCATGCGGCCGGATGTGCCAGCGGCCATCGCGCGCATGAACGCGCGGGTCGCCGACGATGACTTCCTCAACCAAATTCTCACGCAGTTGATGCAGTGAGTGGGCTGCCGCGGCCAGTTACGGGCAGCTCGTGATCAGATTGCCGACGCGGATGCGCAGGCCGTTGCTGGCGTTGAACGTGCCGAACAAGAGGCCGCCGGGCGTGATGTTCAGCATTTGGAAGTCGAACACCTGCCCTTCCAGCGAGGGATCGTTTGGCACTGCCAGTGGGATGAAGGCCGCGCCGCCCGCATCGGACAGAGCGACCAACGGACCGAGCAGCGTCGTCACGTCCGCGGTGTAGGCCGTGCAGCCTGGGATGAGCAGCGTGGAACCGGGGGCGGAACTCAGCAGGAACGCGCACGGCACGATCGCCGGATTGCCGTTGCTGCGCAGAGCGAACGTGGCGTTGCCGATCGTCGCCCGCTCCGGCGTGCCGGTCGCGTAGAGCGTCGGCGCCGTCGGCGTGCCGCAGCCCGCGCCGAGGTTCTGGTTGTAGATGCCGCTCGGCGTCGTCGACGCGACGTTCACGGTCAGCGCACCAGCCCCGATCGCATACTGGTCGAGCAGCACGGCCCCCGTTTGTGGGGCGGCGTCACTGTCGAACGAGAAGTTGTAGATGCTGTTCCACTTCAGCGGGTTCGGCGACAGCGTCGGCGTTTGGAACACGATCTCGCCGCCGAGCTTGGCTGCTGTCCAGTCGGTGAGCGCGTCGCGGTCGACGTCGTGGAAGCCGAAGTTGAGCGCTTGCGCGTCTGGGCAAATCGGAATGCGCAAGGCGCCCATGCCGCGATGGTTGTCGCGGTTGTGCACGGCGTACTCGTAGTGGTAGAGACCGTTGGTCGGGCCGGTGACTTTCACCGCAACGAAGTAGCGGCCGTCGTCGACGCCGTTGCTGTTCGAGTCGACCGACGCACCGGTCCAGCGCTGCAGGATGGTGCCGGACTGAAAGCTCGGTCCGTCGGTCAGCGTCCATTGCGACGTGCCGGCAGACCACGTCGGCGTGAACTGGCGCGAGCCGAGGTTGTTGCCGCGCAGCGCGTCCGCTTCGCCGGGCACGATGTAGCCGGACTGGTAATAGAACGTGGCGCCGGGCACGTTGAGGTCGTCGTCGTAGACCTTCATCGCTTTGCCGATCGCCGTGTTGAGCGCGGTGGCTTGCGTCTGCGTCAGACTGCGCGTGCCATCACATTGCTGCGAGAGCACCACTTCCGGATTGCCGCGATCGAAGTAGGAGCAAACTGGATTCCACGCGCCGAGCCACGGGTTGATCTCGTCCGCGGGACCCAGATTGAAGTGGTCGACCGCTTGCGAGGCGACATAGGTGTCGCTGCAGCCAGGCTCGACAAAGCTCGTCGTCGGCACATTCGAGCAGGTGCCGCAGGCGCCCGGATCGTTGTTGGAGCCGAAGGTGTGCTTGACCCAGGTGTAGTTGGAGATCTGCTCCAGGCGGCCGTTCGCTTCGCGCGCGAGGATGTAGTGGATGAAGCCGTGGTTGGCATTCATCGCCGCTTGGAACGGAATCGCGGCTGGGCCGGAGTTGCAGCAGGTGGTGCGAGCGCCGATCGCCTGCAGACCATTGGGGAACGTGCCCGTGCGGCGGTAGCGGGAGATCGTGGAGGTGGTCTCGAGCCGGAGGTCGCGGCCAAGGACGGTGTTGGCTTGAGCCAGGAGGTCGCTGGCCACTGTCAGCGACAGCAGCATCGACGGGAGATGCAAACGCATGGGACGCCTAGTTGGGGAGATGGCGTTGGCGGGGACCAACGAGGGCAGGCGGTGGGCATTCTGGGCCAACCCTGGGAACGACGCCACGGGCCCGGTCGCGGAATGCGCAAGCAACGGCCGCGAGCAAGGCGCGGTCGCCGGCTCGCCGCCGATGTCATGGCGTGTCTGGCTCGCTAGCGGACGACAGCAGGCGCTGCAACCTGGCCTCGTCACGCAGCACGGTGATCGTCTTGGTCTGCGCCGGCACCACCGCGCCAGCGGGCAAGCCCTTGGGTTTGCGCACGTGCTTCTTCTGCGTGTAGACGACCTCGATGCGACTCTCGCCGCGAACTTTGCTGAAGTGCACGGCGAGGGTCGCGGCGTCGAGCAGCGTTTCCAGGCTCGCGGTCTTGTTCTTTGGCAGCCGAATCACGACGTGCGAGCCAGGGCGGTTACCGCCGACGTGCAACCACAGGTCGTTGCCTTTGGCGAGGCGCATGGTCAAGCGGTCGTTCTGTTCGTTGTTGCGGCCAACCCAGATCGGGTAGCCCTCGGCCGAGACGAAGCGGCGTACGTTGTCGGCCGGATCCTCGTGGTGCGCGCGGCCGGGTGGCTTTGGTGGGGCGGGGGCCTTCGGCAACGCGCCGAGTCGCTGCAGCGACTGGCGGTGGTGGGCGAGCTGCTCGATCAAGTCGGGTGCGACGGGTGATAGCGCACTGAGCGCAGCGTGAATTGGTTGCAGCACCGCGATCGTGGCTTCGGCTTCGGCGAGACGTTGCTCGGCCATATCGCGACCGTCATCGAGGCGACGAGCCTTCTCGTAGAGCGCCTGACTCTGCATGACGACGGGCTTGCTGGGATCGAGTGCGATCGTTCGTTCCTCGCCGTCGCGTTCCCAATCGGGAACCGTCATCTGCACCGCCCCGCGTCGCACCGTGTGCGCGTAGGCGAGCATGAGGTCGGCCTCGGCGCGCAGGGCGCCGGCGCGGCCGGTGTCGGCGAGCTGCTGGCCGACTCCCTTCGCCTTGGCGCTGGCCTTGTGCAGCGCGCGTTGGGCGGCGCGCAGCAGAGAGTCGTGGTCTCGCTGGGTGCTGGCGTGATCGTCGAGTGGTGCGAAGAACGCATCGATCGCGGGCAGCACCGGCGGCGCGAAGCGCACGTCGTCGTCGCTGCGCACGTCCCCTTGCACCGGTGGCGGCACGTACGGATCGTGCAAGCGCAACGTGCGCACCGCGGTCTCGACCGGGCGCGACAGCACCGTGCAGCGGCCTTCGGCATCGAGCAGCGCCCACAGCCCACGCGCGCCAAACAATTCGACGACGAGCCGCCGATCGCCGTGCTGGGTGTGGAAGCCGAAGGTGCAGCGCCGTTCCCCCGCGGTGTGGCCGATGTGGTGCAACGTCGCGTTGGCGAGGTCGCGTTGCAGCAGGTCGCGGGCGGGGCCACGCTGGAAGGCGTCCGCCGTGAAGCGTCGCGCGGTCAGCGTCACGCGAGCTCGGGTGCCGCCCAGAGCGACATGCAGGAACGCCTTGCGGCGTTCGCCTGAGGGCTGCTGCAGCACCAGCAGCAGGTCCTCGGCGCCGACGGGCTGCGCGAGCGGTGCTGCCTCCAGCACGATGGCGCCGAGCCACGCCTGCAGCTCGCTACTGACCGCGGCGAGTTCGGCGGCCGAGAGGCCACGCGGCGCTTCGCCTCGGGCTGCCATGCGACTACTTCTTCAGTTCCTCGACCGGATCGTAGATCCAGTTGATGGCGGCGTAGTCGTACTTGACCAAGCCTTCGGGGAAGAACAGGCCGAGTTCGCGGGCGGCGGCTTCTGGGCTGTCACTGCCGTGCACGAGGTTGTAGCTGCGGCTGACACCGAAATCGCCGCGGATGGTGCCAGGGGCGGCGTCGGCACCGAAGGTCGCACCCATCAGTGTGCGGCAGATCTTGATGGCGTCGATGCCTTCGAGGGCGAGGGCAACGACCGGGGAACTCGTCATGAACTTGACGAGGCCGGGGTAGAACTTGCGTTCCTTATGGGCTTCGTAGTGCTTCGCGGCCAGCTCCTGACTGATCTGCATCAGCTTCATGGCGGCGACTTTGAGGCCCTTCTGTTCGAAGCGGCCCAGGATCTGGCCGACGAGGCCTCGTTGCACGGCGTCGGGCTTCAATAGGATGAGAGTGCGTTCCATGGATTCTTTGCGATGAAAAGGGCAGACATGGTAGCAGCGGTGCCGCGCACGGCCGCAGCGTTTTCTCAGGCCGCACTGCTCGTGGTGCTGATGGCGGCGTGTGCTGCCGAACGCGAAACGACGTTGTCGCGGTCGGCGCGGCTGCGCGAAGCTGGGGCGTTGCGCGCCGAGCGGGAGCAGATGCAGCGTGAGCTGGATGTGCTGCGCCGTTCCAACCAGGAAGCCACGGCCGAGTTGGCGACGGCGCGGCTGCAGGCGGTGCAAGCCAGTGCGTCGCTGCGCACGATGTTGGTGTCGCTGCAGTACGAAGTGCAGCGGTTGCAGGTCGGCGAACGGGACTTGGCCGCCGCGCAAGTGCGTTCGGCGGCGATCGAGCGCGAACTGGCGCCGTTGCGCCTGCTCGAGGTCACGCTGCGCGACCAGCAGAACTTGCTGGCGACGACCGCGGTGCGCAGTGCGGCGCTCGCGACCGAAGTCGAGAACCTCACCAAGGAGACGGCGAAGACGGAGGCCGAGCTGGCCCCGCGCCTCGCCGAACTGCAGAAGAAACTGGCGGCGCTGCAGGCGTTGGGCGTCGCCATGGGGGGGGCCGAGGCGGCAATCGCGGAGGCCTTGAAGGTCGTGGCGCCGACGCCAGCTCCGGTGGCACCCGCGCCGGCGGCGCCAGCCAAAAAGTAGGCGGCGCCAGCGCGTTCCCTACGGCCACTCGTGGTGGAACATCTCGCCGGCCGGGCGATCGACGCGCTCGAACGTGTGTGCGCCGAACAGATCGCGCTGCGCTTGCGTCAGGTTCTGCGGTAGTTGCGCGCGGCGGAACGAGTCGAAGTACGAGAGGCTCGAACCCATCGCCAGCGTCGGCACGCCGCGTTCGGCCGCCAACGCGACCACCTTGCGCCACGAAGTCTGGTGCCTGACCAAGAACCCGCCGAGCTCCGGATCGAGCAGGAGGTTGCCGAGCTTCTTCTGCTTGCCATAGGCGGCTTGGATGCTGCCGAGGAAGCGAGCGCGAATGATGCAGCCGCCCTTCCAGATGCGCGCGATCTCGCCGAGGTCGAGGCCCCACTTCTTGTCCGCGTCGGCGGTGGCGAGCAGGTCGAGGCCCTGTGCATACGAGCAGATCTTGCTGCAGTAGAGGGCGTCGCGAACGGCGTCGAGCAGGCCTGGCACTGGTGGGCTGGCGGCGGGGCCAGACAGTTGCTTGCTGGCGGCGAGGCGCTGGTCCTTCATCGCACTCAAGCAGCGTGCCTCCACCGCGGCGTGCATGGTTGGGACCGGCACCCCGTAGCGCAGCGCGATCTCGGTGGTCCACTTGCCGGTGCCCTTCTGCCCGGCCTTGTCGAGGATGACGTCGACCATGGCCTTCTTCGTCACCGGATCGGTCGCTCGCAGGATGCGGGCGGTGATCTCGATCAGGAACGACTCGAGGAACGTCTTGTTCCAGGCGGTGAACGCGTCAGCCATCTGGACCGGCGTCATGCCGAGCACGTGCTGCATCAAGTCGTAGCATTCGGCGATCAACTGCATGTCGCCGTACTCGATGCCGTTGTGCACCATCTTGACGAAGTGGCCGGCCGAGCCGGTGCCGATGTGCGTCACGCACGGGCCATCGTCGACTTGCGCCGCAATCTTCTTCAGGATCGGCGCCAGCTCGTCATAGGAGGAGCGATCGCCACCTGGCATCAGGCTCGGCCCGTTCAGCGCGCCCTCTTCACCACCGGACACACCCATGCCCGTGAAGCGGAAGCCCTTCGCTTGCAGCTCGCGCACGCGGCGTTCGGTGTCGTCTGGGTGCGAGTTGCCGGTGTCGACGATCAGGTCGCCTGGTTGCAGCACGGGCAAGAACGCGGCGATGGTGTCGTCGACCGGCTGGCCGGCCTTCACCAGCAAGATCAGCTTGCGCGGGCGAACGAGCGAGGCGGCGGCTTCTTGCGGCGTCTTGGCGCCGAACATCTTGAAGCCGGGGCCGCAGCGGGCGAGCGTGGCCTCGGTCTTGTCGTATGAACGGTTGTAGACGGTGACCGGGAAGCCGTTGCGGGCGATGTTGAGGGCCAGGTTTTGGCCCATCGTGGCAAGACCGACGACGCAGATTTGGGAGGTTGCTTGCATGCGGGATTTTCGAGACCGCACTCTATCGGCAGGTTCGCGTTCTCCCGATAGCAATGTCGCTTCGCGCGGGGGAAGGCTTGGTCGCGGCAGCGCCAGGTCCTCGCAGTTCCCAATGTCTTAGCGCGGTGTCGTCGTGGCTGGGGCTGTGGCTGGCGGTTGCACACTGGCGAGCCACGCGCCCCAGTTGCGTGGATCCTCGCCAGGATCACTCTGGGTCAGTCGCTTCAGGGCTTGGCGATAGACGCGGATGATGGTGCGGATCTCGATGACGCCGGCCACCGTCACATCGAGCACCGCGCCGCTCTGCAGCACGTCGACCTTGGGGTCGGCAATGAACGCCGCTTGCGCCACTTCGACGTCGTAGTCGCGGATGTAGGCCTGTTGCTGCACGATCGCGATGTGGGCGCGCACGCCTTCGTTGGCACCGCCAGCCAGCCCAACTCCAGCATGCGGACCGGCCAGCACCAGCAGTTTCACCGCTTCCGCGCGCCCCAGGTCGCCGAGCGCGTCGGCCGTGCGCACACGCACCTTCGGGTTGCTGTGGCTGAGGCCTGAGGCCATGTAGTCGATGTCGTCGGCGTCGACGGTCGGTCGGCTCAAGGCAACGGCTGCTTCGCGCACCTGTTCGGTGCCATCCAAGACGGCCGTGCGCAGCACGAAGCGGTCATTGCCGGCCAACTGCCGCCGCTGCAAGGCTGACAAGGCGGCGATGCGCTGGCGTGGGTTGGTGTTGCGCCGGGCTTCGTTGCGCAGGTCCTGGTCCGCACCCGCTTCGCGCACCAGCAGCTCCTCGATCGCCGCGGCGCGGCCCTTGCTGGTCGTGGCATGCATGCCGTCGAGCAGTTGGTGCACACGCACCTTGCTGGCGGCCGTGCGCAGCCGGCGGGGCAACATTTCGGCTTCGAGCTGGCCAAGGAAGTCGGCGAGCCGCCGCTGCAAGCCGTCACCGCCCGCTTCGCCAGCCTTGCTCGCCGCGTCGCGCTTCTCGATGGCGCGATCGAGATACCGCCACATCTCGGGTTCGAGACCAGACGCCCGGGCCTGCATCGCCAACTGCAGGTGGGCGAACGTGGTGTCGTCGGCGCGGCTGGCGTGCTCATGCAAGCGTTGGCGCAGGGTCTCATCGGCAACCACTTGGTCGACCTCGTTCTCGGCGACCACGACGACGCCGTCGCGCGTCGTGATTTCCAAGCCGCCGTTCTTCTTGACCACCTTGCCAACCAAGACCCGCCCGTCGTGCAGTCGCACTTCGTCGGCGTAGGCGGTGTTGCCCAGCAGCAGCGTGGCGGTGGCGGCCGCCAAAAGGGGAAGGCGGCGCAGGAACGAAGTGGACCGAGTAGGCGCTGGAGTCATGGCGAAGGAGTTTTCGTTGCGGCTTGGGTGAGGGCTAGTTCACAACGCGGAGAGTCCGCAACCGAAGGGGAGGTGCGAAGCACCGAGCCCGAGCTTGTGGACGCGCGTCGGGCTGGAGAGCCGAAAACTGTCGCGTCAAGCGACGGTTTGCGGCACTCGCGGCCCAACCGTATGATCGCGCGCCGCACAGCATGAACCGTACCGCCCTCGTCGTGTCGATGTTCTTGTTCGCTTCGACGGCTGTCGCATCGGCCCAGGAGCCGGCCGCAAAGCCCCCTGCCAAGGCAGAAGTCGATCCGATCGACGAGCTTGTGGGCGTCATGCGGGCGGCCGAGGGCAAGCTGAAGAGTGTGGCGATCGAGTTGTCAACCAGCGGCGTGCTGCTCGGCGATGCCACCGTCACGACCAAGGGCGTGCTGCATGTCCTGCGCGGGACACAGGCCGCGATCCATACCAAGTTCGAGTACTCGTTCGGCGACGGCATCCGCGGCCGGGCAGAGTCGAGCCAGACGGCGACTGGCATTGTGTGGTTCGAAGACAGTCCAGCCTCCGGCGAAGTGTTCGTGCAGATTGACGCCAAGCTGGTCGAAGACTTGGAGTGGGCAGGTGGCGTCTTGCAGCGCGACAACCTACCGGGCATGTCCGATCGCCGGGCCGCGGCGCCGCTCGGCAGCGAGATGCTGGCGGCGCACCAGCGTCAGTTCGTGTTGGCAGCAGACGGGCGAACGGTGCGCGGCAAGGAAGCGGGAACGTGGCTCGTCGGGGCGCGCCGCCCCAAGCTCGATGAGCAGGACCCGAGCCTGCCGATTGCCGATCGCGTCGAGTTGTTCGTCCGGGCGCAGGACAAGGCGTTGCTCGAAGTGCGCCAATTCGTCGCCGACAAGGTCGTGCTGCATCTCGTGATCGACAAGCTGGAAGTCGACGTGCCGTTGCCGGCCAAGGTGTTCACCGTCGACGGCGGCAGCCAGCGCTTGCGGCCCGTGCAGCAGTACCCGCCGATGTGGGAGCAGATCGAGCAGGCGTTGAAAGCCGCCGAGACGAAGAGCGAGCCCTCGGTTGTGCGGCCGAGCAAGCGCTGATCGCGGCGCCGCCGCCACGGTTCACGCGGCCCGACTCAAACCGACTCAGCCGATGTCCTCTTCCGCTGGCGGCGACTCGAGCAGTTCGAGGCCCTTGTAGCGCGACTTCGCGTAATCGATCTCGAAGTCCGAGTGGAACAACGCGACGAAGCGACCGACCTCGTCTTTGACCACCATGGGCAGGATCTCGAGCACCTCATCGGTGACGTTGGCGATCCAGCGCGCGCGCGTCCATTGCTTGCGATCGAGGCGCAGGTCGACGCCGTACTCGTGCTCAAGCCGCCACTGGAAGACTTCGAGTTGCAGTTCGCCGATGGCGCCGAGGATCGGTTCCCGCGCGCCAAAGCGCGGCCAGAACACCTGCACAACGCCTTCCTCACCGAGCTGCTCAAGGCCCTTGCCGAAGCCCTTCGCCATCGACGGCTCGCGCGGGGCCACCTGCGCGAAGATCTCGGGAGCGAAGCGCGGGAAGTTGCGCACCTCGAACGTCGGGCCCGAGCTGAGCACGTCGCCGACGCGAAACATGCCCGGGTTGATCAAGCCGATGACATCGCCGGGGAACGCTTCTTCGATCGAGATGCGTTCTTGGCCAAAGAACCGGTGCGGGTGCGACAGGCGCACCTCGCGCGACAGCCGCAGGTGCTTGGCCGACATGCCGCGTACGAAGTGGCCCGAGGTCACGCGCAAGAACGCGATGCGGTCGCGGTGCATCTTGTCCATGTTCGCCGCGACCTTGTAGACGAAGCCCGAGAAGTAGGGGGCGTCCGGCGGCACGCTGCCGTCGATCGTCGGCAGCGGGCCAGGTGGGGGGGCGATCTCGAGGAAGCGCTGCAGGATGTTCTCGACGCCGAAGTTGCTGAGCGCGCTGCAAAAGAACATGGGTGAGATCTTCTGCTGCAGGAACGTCTCCATCGTGAACGGCTGCACGCAGGTCTCAACCATCGCCAAGTCGTCGAGCAGCGTGTTGTGTGCGCGTTCGCCGAGGGCTTCGCGCAGGATCGGGTCGTCGGCGCTGGTTGCTTGCACCAGCGCTTTGGTGGCGTTGTGGGCGGTGCGCTCGAACAGGAACACCTGCTTGTCACGCAGCGAGTAGACGCCGCGGAAGTTGTCGCCGGAGCCGATCGGCCACGTTGCTGGCACCATGGTGATGCCGAGCACCTTCTCGACTTGGTCCATCAAATCGAGTGGCGCTCGCGCCGGGCGGTCCATCTTGTTGACGACGGTGACGATGGGGATGCCGCGGTCGCGACAAACCTTGAACAGCTTGATCGTCTGCGGCTCGACGCCCTTGGCGCCGTCGATCAGCATCATCGCGGCGTCGGCGGCGACCAGCGTGCGGAAGGTGTCCTCGCTGAAGTCTTGGTGGCCCGGCGTGTCGAGCAGGTTGATGCAGTGACCTTGGTACTCAAACTGCAAGGCGGAGCTGGTGATCGAGATGCCGCGCTTCTTCTCGAGTTCCATCCAGTCGGAGGTGGCGTGGGCGCCGCCGCGGCGGGCTTTCACAGAACCTGCTTGCCGAATCGCGCCCCCGTACAGCAGGAGCTTCTCCGTCAGGGTCGTCTTGCCGGCGTCTGGGTGCGAGATGATCGCGAAGGTGCGTCGGCGTTTGATCTCGGCGGCAAGTTCGGCCATGTGGGGCGAACAGCCTAGCGATCGGCAGCCTCATTGCGATGGTGGGCCGCGGTCACTGCTTGCCGGGCGGTGGCGCCAGTTCGGCAAAGCCAGGCAGGGTGCGCAGCGGCGCGAAGCGCTCTTCGAGCACCGTCGCCGACGCCAGGCCAACGGCGCGGGCCTGTTGCAGTAAGCGCAGTGCGATCGCGGGCAAGACCGCGGCGGTGGCGGCGGCCATCTCGGCCAAGGCGACTGGTCGGTCGGCGAG
>CANEYR010000028.1 GCA_947444055.1 Planctomycetota bacterium | reverse complement strand
TGCACGCCAACTTGGCCTTCGTCGAGTTGGGCAGTGCCCACACCGACAAGGCGCGCGAGAGCCTGCGGCGGGCGCTGGCGGCGGGGGGCGACGCGCGCAACCCACGGTTGGTTGCGCTGGAACGGCTGATTGCGGACGCCGAGTCGAAGACGCCTGCCAAACCCTGAGCGCCCCGCGTTCGCGTGAGCCAGGGTGGCCGAGGGCCGCCTTGCGGGGTGTGGGTGTGGTGGCTATTCCTTGCTGCCCGTCCCGGTTGCCCTCCCTCCCGCCCTTTGCTCATGGCTCCAATCGTCCGTTGCTGCGTTGTCGCGGCCGTGTTTGCTGCGTTCGGCGCTGCCCAAGCGGACACTTGGTGGGCCTATCGACCGGTCCGGCGCGACGCCCCGCCCGCGGTCTTGAATACGAAGTGGGTGCAGAACCCCATCGATGCGTTCGTGCTGGCGCGGCTGGAAGCGCGCGGCTTCTCGCCAGCCGCGGCGGCGGATCGGCAGACGCTGCTGCGCCGGGTCACCTATGGCTTGATCGGGTTGCCGCCGACGGCGGCCGAGCTCGCGGCATTCACCGCGGATACGGAGCCCGACGCCTACGAACGCGTGGTCGATCGCCTGCTCACGTCGCCGCAGTACGGAGTGAAGTGGGCGCAGCATTGGCTCGATCTCGTGCGATACGCCGAGACTGACGGCTACGAACGCGACCGCAAGAAGCCGTTCGTGTGGCGCTATCGCGATTGGGTGGTCGACGCGCTCAACCGCGACATGCCGTACGGCGAGTTCTTGCAGAAGCAGCTCGCGGGCGACGAACTGCCGGCGGCGACGGTCGCGGACCTGGTGGCCACTGGCTTTTATCGCCTTGGCATCTGGGACGACGAGCCGACCGATGCGCAGCAGCACCGCTACGACGACCTCGACAGCATCGCCGACACCACGGCGCGCAGCACGCTGGCGATCTCGATGGGTTGCGCGCGCTGCCACGACCACAAGAAGGACCCACTCAGCCACCGCGAGTACCACTCGTTCTTGGCCTTCTTCGAGAACGTGCGGCCGTACGACCTGGGCGCCCGCGCGGTGCCGGTCGATGGCGCCAAGGAACGTTTCGACGCCGAGCTGGCGGCGTTCACGGCGACCCGTGAACGTGCGGTTAGCGGGCTGCGGGAACGGGCGGCGACCATCTGGAATGCGCTGCCCGCGGTGCAGCAGCGGGAACGACTCGAGCGCGCGCGCGCTGACCTGCTCGCCAGCTATCCCGGTGAGCGCGGCAGTGCCACGCAAGTGCTCGATGACGTTGGCACGCGCCACGGTGCTATCGAAGGGCAGGTGGTCCAAGTTGCGGGCCATCGCGGGCAAGCGCTGCGTTTCGACGGCGATGACCACTTCGTGCTGCCGACGCTGGTGCGGGATTCGTTCACGGTGTCGTTCTTCGTGCGCAGCGATCAGCCCGGCGCGGGCCGCGGCAATGACACGCGTTGGTTCACCGGCAGTGGGCTCGTCGATGGCGAAGTGTCCGGCATCGTCGCCGACTGGGGCATTGCGTGGCACAGCGACGGGCGTGTGGTGGCAGGCACCGGCGACCCCGAGACGTTCGTCGCGTCTGGCCCTGGGCACCACGATGGCCAGTGGCATCACGTCGCGTTCACGCGCGAGCTCGCCACTGGTCGACTCGCCCTCTACGTCGATGGCGTCATGAGTGCTGAGGCGCTGGGCTCCAAGGCGCCGTTGTCGTCGCCGCCGCGCCTCGTGGTCGGCCGCATGCAGCCAGGTGGTCGCGGCTTTCGCGGCGACCTCGATGAGTTGGAATTTCACGGCCGGGCCCTCACTGCGGCAGAGGTTGCCGCGTTGGCGCTCGACCTGCCTGGTGGCGTCGCGGTCGGTGCCGACCTTGCGAATGACGCGGCGTTGCCGCAACTCAGTGCTCTGCGGCGTCCGGACCTGGCGATGGTGGACGTGCTCGCCGTCAGCGAACTCGGCACGCAGCCGCCCCCGTCGTTCGTGCATTTGCGCGGCAGCGTGCATGCGAAGGGGCCGCGCGTCGAACCGGGATTTCCGTCGATGCTGGGCGCCGCCGCCCCCGTGCATGCGGCGGCGACGTCGCACAGCAGCGGTCGCCGCACGGCGCTGGCGCAATGGATTGTCGACCCCGCCAACGTGCTGACGTGGCGCGTGCTGGCGAATCGACTTTGGCAGCATCACTTCGGCCGCGGCCTCGTGCGGTCGAGCAACGACTTCGGCCGACTCGGTGACCTGCCGACGCATCCGGAACTGCTCGATTGGCTCGCTACCGAAGTGCTCGCGCGTGGCCAGAGTCTGCAGGCGATGCATCGGTTGTTGGTCACGTCGTCGACGTATCGCATGTCGTGCGACGCCGCCCCGCTGCCGCTGGCTGCGGATCCGCTCAACGACTTGTTCTGGCGCTTCGATCGCCGCCGCCTCACGGCCGAAGAAGTGCGCGATTCGATTCTGGCCGTCACCGGCACGCTGCAGATGGAGCTCGGCGGGCCGAGTGTCTACCCGCCCATGCCCAAGGACGTGTTGGCGACGGCTTCGCGACCCGACGAAGCGTGGGGCGAGTCGACGCCTCAGCAAGCGGCGCGGCGCAGTCTGTATGTGCACGTGAAGCGTTCGCTGGCCGAGCCACTGCTGGCGTCGTTCGATCGCGCCGATACCGACGCGAGTTGCCCGGTGCGATTTGCGACGGTGCAGCCGACCCAGGCCCTGACCATGCTGAACGGTGACTTCGCGCAAGGCCAGGCGACGTTGCTGGCGGCGCGGCTGCAGCGCGAGGCTGCTGATCTGCGCGCCCGCTTGCAGCTCGGGCTCGCGCTGGTGACCCAACGGGACCCGCGTGGGCCCGACGTCGATCGCCTGCTGGCTCTGGCTGCCGACTTGCAGCGCGACCATGGCCGCAGCGAGGCGGAGGCTTTGCAGCGCTGCTGCTTGGTGCTGCTCAACTGCAATGAGTTCTTGTTCCTCGACTGATGCGACCACCACGATGACTGACGACGGCAACACCTTCTGCGGCCGCACGCGGCGCGAGTTCCTGTGGCAAACGGGGGCGGGCTTCACGAGTCTCGGTCTCGTCGATGCCTTGTCGCGCGACGGGTTCTTCGCGGGCGGTGAACGCCCCGACGGTCCACTGGCACCCAAGCCACCGCACTTCCCGCCGAAGGCGAAGGCCTGCATCTTCCTGTTCATGTATGGCGGCCCGAGCCAAGTCGACACCTTCGACTACAAGCCCAAGCTGTACGGGCTCGACGGCAAGACCATCGACATTGACACCAAGGGGCGCGGCGGCAGCAAGAACCAGGGGCGGGTGGTCGGTCCGAAATGGAACTTCCGCCAGTACGGCGAGTGTGGTCGCTACGTCAGCGATCTGTTCCCCAACGTCGCGCGCTGCGTCGACGACATGGCCTTCCTGCACAGCATGTATGCGGAGTCGCCTCTGCACGGCTCCGCGATGCTGATGATGAACAGCGGCCGCATCTTGTCGGGCGCGCCATGCCTTGGCTCGTGGGTCAACTACGGGCTCGGCACCGAGAACCAGAACTTGCCCGGCTTCGTCGTCATGCTCGACCAATCGGGCGGTCCGATCTCGGGCGCCAAGAACTGGAACAGCGGCTACATGCCGGCGGTCTACCAAGGCACGGTCCTGCGGCCGCAGGGGGAACCGATCCTGGACCTCGCGGTACCCGAAGGCATGACGGTGCGCGAGCAACGGCGTCTGCTCGACGCGCTGCGCGAACAAAACGACGCGCACTTGGCAACGCGTGCCGACGACAGCAATCTGGCGGCGCGCATCTCAAGCTACGAGTTGGCGTTCCGCATGCAGGCGCACGCGCCGGAAGCGATCGACTTGGCGAACGAGTCGGCGGCGACGAAGCGGCTGTACGGTCTCGACGACGCGCGCACCGAGGACTTTGGGCGCAAGTGCTTGATGGCGCGTCGGCTCGTTGAGCGCGGCGTGCGCTTTGTGCAGATCTACTCGGGCGGCAACCACAACGACCACAACTGGGATGCGCACGGCGATCTCGTGATCAACCACGAGAAGCACGCCGGCGCCACCGATCGGCCGATTGCCGCGTTGCTCGCCGATCTCAAGCAGCGCGGGCTGCTCGATTCGACGATCGTCGTGTGGGGCGGCGAGTTCGGGCGGCAACCCACCGCGGAGTACGCGGAGGGCACCGGGCGCGATCACGATTCGGCGGGGTTCACGATGTGGCTCGCGGGCGGCGGCATTCGCCCTGGCATCGCCGTGGGTGCCACCGACGAGCTTGGCTACAAGGCGGTCGAGAAGCCGTTCCACGTCAAGCATCTGCACGCGACGATCCTGACGCAGATGGGGCTGGATCCCAATCTGTTGTCGTTCTTCCACGCTGGCTTGGGTCAGCGCCTTGTTGGCACCGAGGGTGCCTTCCCGATCCGCGAGTTGATTGCCTGAGGTCTTGCGACGGCGCGATCAGTTGGTGGAAGGGGCGCCGAGAACGCGCGGCTGGTCTTCTTCGGGTGAGCCCATGTCGAGAGCGACGAGGGCAGCGAGATAGACGGCGCTCTGGTCGGGTCGTTCGCTGACGTACTCGCGGGCGACGGCGATGAACTCACGAAAGCTGATCACGCCGGCGGTGCCTTTGTGCAAGAGGCGTGCGCCGAAGTCGATCGCGTGCGGGGTTGCCAGCCGCCGCAGGGAATTGCGGGCGGCCGCGGTGGGCAATGGTTGTCTCATGGTGGGGGCTCCTTTTCGCGGCGAAGAGCCGCAAGAACTAAGTGCGCCACCGGGGGCAAGGGCGCCGAGGAATTCTTTAGATGACGGCGAGGTCGCGCAGCAGCTGCGCCCAGTCAGCGAGTTCTCGCGCGGGGTTGACCATCGGCTGCAAGCGATGGGTTCGTTCCGACAGCGTGCGCCAGAACGCGGCATCGCTGGCGGCGCGCGCCAACAGGGCGCCGAGGGCTTTGGCGTCACCGACCGGGAAGGCGCCCGGCCAATCGTCGCCAAGCAGGCCGAGGTTGCCGGGGATCGCGGTAGCAAGCACCGGGGTGCCGGCCGCGATGGCTTCCGAGACGACGTTGGCGCCACCTTCGGCGGCCGATGGCACGATGCAGACGTGGCTTGACGCCAACAAGGCGCGCGCGGCCCGTCGCGTGAGTTCACCGAGCCACGTGGCGCGATCCTCGACGGCGAGTGCTGCGCGCGTGGCGATGGCGAGCTCTTCGGTGAGCGCCCGCCCGGCGAGCACCAACTCCATCGCCATGGTGCGCGGCACGTGCGCCATGGCTTGCAACGGCAGCAGCGGGTCCTTCACCGGTCGCAGATGCGCGAGCACGCAGGCGCGAAACTTCGGGCCGCGATGGGTCGGCGCTGCGGTGGCCGACTGCACGATGGTGCGCACCTTCGGCCGCAGATTGGCGGGCAGACTGGCGGCGGCGTGCCGTTGCAAGGCAATCAATGCGTCCGCCCGTTCGAGCACGGCGAGTGTGGTCGGGGTCGGATCGAAGGTCGGGTAGACGTCGGTGCCGGCGAGCAGCACCACCAGGCGAACGTTCGCCATGGCCGCCGTCGCCGCCAGCGCACTCGTCGCCGTTTTCACCGCATGCACGGCGATCAGCAGGTCACATGCTTCGCCTCGCCATGCCTCGACGACGCGCGGGCGCACACCGAGGCGGCGCAACAGGGCTGCCCAACGCAGAGCCGTCGTGCGGTTGCCACTGCGACTGCCGCGGGCGGCAGGCGTGACGATGACCACGCGCGGCATCGCCTTCACTCAGCTCTTGCTCAGCTGCTGCAGGATCTCACCAGGCTCAGGGAAGCGATCGTCCGGGCGCTTCCGCTTGTCCCACAGCACGCGGCCATCGGCCTTGACGAGGAAGTCACCCTTGCCGCCTGGCTTCGGTTCGACCTTCGCTGTGGGGTGGGCTGCTGTGATCGCGGCAGCCAGACTGGCTGCTTGTGGCAGGTAGTTTCAAACGACGCAGTAGTCGATCGTGATGTGCATGGGGCGAGTCTAGGACGCGGGGCGGCCACTCACCAAGCCTTCGTCGCCGCGCACAGGCGGCGCCGCGTGCCAGGCTAGCAGCGCCCAGCCCAGCAAGAAGGCGAGGCCGCCGAACGGGGTCACGGCGCCGAGCCACTTCTGTTCGCAGAGCACGAGCGCGTAGAGCGAGCCACTGAACAGGGCGATGCCGAGGGTGAAGGCAACCGCCGCGCGCGCGGTGCGGCGGCCGGCATTCGCGAGCAGGCCGCACAAGATGAGTGCCAACGCGTGCGCCATTTGGTAGCGCACGCCGGTCTCGAAGGTCTGCAGGGCGCTGGCGTCGTAATGGGCCTTCATGGCATGCGCAGCGAACGCACCGAGACCCACGGCCAAACCAGCGAGCAGGGCGCCAACACGAATCCACAGCGAAGCTTGCATCGGCGCAGCGTAGGCCCGCGCGCAGTGGGCGGGCAGTCGTTCCCGCGGTCAGCGGCAGTGCCGCACGGGCGGGGAGTAGCAGGAGCTCCAGCCGTGGTGCCCACCACCGTGGAAGTGGCAGGCGGCGGACGAGACGGCGATCACGGCGAGCACAAAGAGACGGAGAAATCGGCGAGAGTTCATGTGGGCTGCTCCTTGGAAGGCGCGCCAAAGCGCGGACTTGCCGCCCGCGTGCGGAAAAGACGCACGGCGAGCTTGCCGAGTTCGTCCCCGGCGCGTCTGACGCCGATAAGAAGGGCCATGCGAAGTCTTCGTGCGAGTGTTGGGTTCCTGCTAGTGGTGGGCGGGCTGCTGGCGCAGGCACCGGAGCTGCCGTTGGTGCGCGCGGTGGTCGATCAGGTGGCCGCGCAACTCGGCGGCGACGGCGCAGGGCTCGTGGTGCTGCGCGGCGCGGACGTGCTGCACCGCAGTGTGCATGGCCAGTTGGCGGCCGACACCGTGCTGCCGATTGCTTCGGCGAGCAAGTGGTTGGCGGTGGCGACGATCCTGACCTTGGTCGATGAAGGTGTGCTCGACCTCGACGTTCCCGTCGCCCGTTACCTCACCGAGTTCGATCGCGCCGACAAGCAGGCGCTGACGCTGCGGCAGTGTTTGTCCTGCACGGGTGGCGTGACGCCGCGCTTGCTCGATCGCATGCGCGGTTGGGACAGTGCGAAGTTCGCAGCCGCGGCGGCGGATGCAGCGCTACGCGATCAGCCTGGATCCGCGTTCCGCTATGGCGGCGTTGGGTTCCAGATTGCGGCCGTTGCCGCCGAGCGCGCGACCGGCAAACGCTGGCACGACCTCTTTGCCGAACGCATTGCGGCACCGCTCGGCATGCGCGCGACCAAGTTCGGCACGTTGGTACCGATTGGCGGCGAAGCGGGCACGACGGCGTTGCCTTGGGTGGCCGGTGGTGCGGTGTCGACACTCGATGACTACGCGCTGTTCTTGCGCATGCTGGTTGGCAAGGGCGAGGTTGACGGCCACCGCATCCTGAGTGAAGCGAGCATCGCCGCGATGTGGCGCGATCAGGTGCCGAGCCACGTCGAAGTGCAACCGGTCGGGTTCGAAAGCAAGCGCGTCCGCTACGGCCTCGGCACGTGGATCGAAACGCTGGACGCCGCCGTGGTGCGGGTCAGTGATCCGGGGGCCTTTGGGTTCACGCCCTGGATTGACCTCGACCTCGGCGCGGCGGGTGTGTTCGCAGTGAAGGACCGGGTGCAGCGGGTGCTGCCGCAGGTGCGACGCATTCAGGACGAAGTGCGCACCGCGTTGTGTTCACCCGCCGTTGCGGGCACCGCGACCTTGGTGAACATCGAGCATGGTGGTCGCGATCGCCGCTACCACCTGCACGTGCCGCCGCACGAGACCAACATCGTCGGCATGCCGCTGTTGCTCGTGTTGCACGGCGGCGGCGGCAATGGTGAACAAGCGCGCGAGGCGACCGGTTTGGCAGAAGCTGGCATGCGCGCGGGGTTCGTCGTGGTGTTTCCTGATGGCACCGGGCCGATGCGCGGCAAGTTGCTGACGTGGAACTCGGGCGGCATCCCGGTCTACGCGCAAGAACACGACATCGACGACGTTGCCTTCTTGCGCGCGGTCGTGGTCGATGTGCAGCGCAAGGTGCCGATCGATCCAGCGCGCGTGTTTGCCGCTGGCCATTCCAACGGTGCCATGATGTGCCATCGCTTGGCGCGCCAGGCCCCTGAGGTGTTCGCCGGCATTGCGGCGATTGCAGGCGCCATGAACTTCACTGCGGCCGATGCGCCGTCGCCGATCGCGGTGTTGATGGTGCACGGCACCGCCGATGACCACGTTCGTTTCGAAGGCGGCGCGCCGCGCTCGTCGCTCGGACGCGCGGGCGATCGTGTTGATGCGTCTGTGCAGGCGGCGGTCGATTACTACGTCGCGCGCAATGGCCTCTCGGGCTATCCCGAAGTGGCCACGGATGGCAAGGTCAAGAAGGAGACCTATGCCAAGGGCAAGGACGGCAAGACGACGTTGCCGGTGCAGGTCATTGCTCTCGATGGCGGCGGCCACGCCTGGCCCGGGTCCCCGGTGAAGGCTCGGCTGCTTGCGGATGCTGCGTTCCCGTTCGATGCCGCGGCCGCCATCGTGACGTTCTTCCGCGAGTTGGTGCCGGTGCCGCCGACTGCCCCGCAACCCGTCGGCCGCTGACGGCTCACCAGTAGACGCGCCAACGCCAGGTGCCGTCGGCAAAGCCGGTGGCTGTGCGCAGTACGGACAAGTTGTGCTGCTTGAGCAGGGCGCGTGTGCTTGCCCGTTGCTCCGGGTCGTCATCCGTCTGAGGCGCTGGGAACGGCAGCAGTTCGCCGAGGATCATCAGCCACCAGTCGGTCGGCACCGCAAACAAGGTGTCGAGGTCGCCGCGGGCCAAGCCGTTGAGTCCGGCGGGCAGCGCCTTCGTCAGGTTGGCGAAGGCCGTCGTCGCGGCGGTTGACGCCAGCTTCGTATCCGCGCTCGCCTTCAGCGCCGCAAGCGATTTGGTCAGGTACTCTTCGGCGTCGCGGCCACCAGCGAACAGGAAGTGGTCGTGAGCCACCGCGAACCACAGGTCGTAGCCGAACATGTTGCCGTAGCGCTTGAGTTCGACCCCGTCGACCATCGTCGGTTCTTCGCGGCTCAGCATCGGCTTGCTCTTCTGCAACAGCGTGTCGAGGCTCGTGCCAAACGCCTTGGCGTCGCGCAGGCGCACGGCCAGCGTCCACGAGAACTCGCTCGGACGATCGAGACCTGCGAGTGGCGAGCCGAGCAACAGCACCTCGTTCGTCAGGTGCGCGATCAGGTCGGTGCCGACATCGATGCCGAGCTCCGCCTGCATGTCCTTCTTCATCTCCGCGGGGTCCATGTCGCCGAGCACTTGCACTGCCGCCCAGATCGTGTCGTAGCAGGCGCGGAAGTCGAAGTGGCCGATGCGCCACGCCCCGAGCTTGTCCGTCACCGCGCGTTGCAACGTCGGCACTTCCTGCACTGGCGGACAGAACGCGGCGAAGAGCCCGCGTGGGCCAGTGGGGAAGTGCTGCGAAACCTCGAACTGCAGGTGCGGACCCGCGGTGCCGATCGTGAAGTGCGCGCGGGCGAGGCTGTCGAGTCCAAAGATCTGAACGGCCTTGTTCTCATGTTCGTTGCCCACCTTGTTGGCGCGGGCGACGAGCGCGGCCGCATCGATGTCGAGATGAAAGGCGGGCGTCGTGGGTGCCGGTGGCTTGCCGGTGGCGGCATTGGCCATCGTGGTGGCGGCGGCGAAGGCGGCGCTGAGTTGGTCACTGCGATCGAGGGCGATGACGAGGTGCTGCCCAACGAGCACCGGTGCCGTCAGCGCATCGCCGTCTTGGTGCAGCGTCTGCACGGGGGCCCCGCCAAGTTCCGTCGTGTTCCATTCGCCCGGCAGTTGCTTCTGCAGTTGGTGCACGTCCGCCGCGAGCGTCTTCATGTCGGTGCGGCCGTCGCCTTCGAGCACCACGATCAGTCGTTGCACCATTGGGCGCTCGAGCGGCGCTGCTTGCATCCACACCGCCAAACGCACGCGCCCGCCGTAGCTGAGCAGGCGGCCCTTCGCCGCCGCGAACGTCGTCTCGTCACCGGCCATCTGCTGCCACATGCCGAGCAGCGGCAACATCTGCGGTTGCCACATGCCACGGCCTTGCTCGGACTCCAGCAGGCCACCGAGGTTGGTGGGACCAAACCGCACGCGCCAGCCATCGGGTCCGACGGTTTCGATGCTCACGTGCGGCGCTGCATCTGGCACCGCCGTCTGGGCGGATACGGTGCCGATGGCAAAGAGAATGGCAGCGAAGCGAAGTGCGTTCATGAGCGGGCCGGCACGGCGGGAGTACGGGAAAGGGCCACCATGGCAGCGAGCAGACCGATCGCGCCGAGCAGCGAAGACATGAAGTAGACAGCTCCCGGCGAGGTCATGTCGCGCGCGGGATCGATCGACCAAGCGAACACGGCGGCGCCGAGCAGCGGCCCGAAAATGTTGGCCATGCTCTGCACGCCGGTCAGCGAGCCTTGCACGGCACCTTGTTGGTCGGGGCGCACACTCTTCGTGATGAGCGCCTGGCTGGCCGGCATCGCAATGCCGCCGAGCGACTGGATCGCGATGACCGCATAGATCATCCACCCTGACGAGGCGAGCGCGTAGCCGGTGTACGACAGCGAGCCGATCAACAGCCCAATGCGCAGCGAGGCGCGTTCGCCTAGCAGTGGAATGACGCGCCGAGCGAGGCCACCTTGCACAAGAGCAGCGCCGATACCGACCGCGCACAGCGACAAGCCGACATCTCGTTCATCCCAGCCGTAGCGGTACGTCGTGTAGAGCACCCAGGTCGTGTGCAGCGCGAACTGCGCGAGGTTGACGAAGAAGAGCGCCACCGCCAAGCGGCGCGCCAGCGGGTAGTCGCCGAGCGTGGTAAGGGCCGCGAAGGGGTTGCTGCGCACTTTGCGGGTGCGTAGCTCGGGCGGCAGCGACTCGGGCAGCACGAAGTAGCCGTAGAGCGCGTTCGCGAGCGCCATGGCGCCAGCGGCGTAGAACGGCAAATGGATGTCGATCTTGCCGAGCAGGCCGCCGAGCAACGGGCCAAGTACGAAGCCGATGCCGAACGCGGCACCGACGATGCCAAAGCCCGCCGCGCGCTTGTCAGGTGGGGTGACGTCGGCGATGTAGGCGCTGGCGACGGTGATGCTGGCACCGGACAAGCCGTTGAGGGCGCGCATCACGAACAACCACGTCACCGACGGTACCAGCGCCATCGCGAAGTAGTCGAGTCCCGAGCCGAGCACCGACAGCAGCAACACCGGTCGCCGCCCGAAGCGATCGGAGAGCGAGCCGAGGAACGGCGCGAACAAGAACACCATGGCGGCGTAGGTCGACGTCAGCCAACCGACGATCGGTGCCGCGGCGGCGATCCCTCCACCTTGTAGGTGTTCCACCAGGCGCGGTGCGACCGGCACGATCAAGCCGAACCCGAGCACGTCGAGCAGGAGCGTGAAGAAAATGAAGCGCAGCGCGGGTTGGCGAGCAGTCACGGGGCGGATCGTGCGGTCGTGGCGACAAGGCGTCCACACTGTGGCGCGACAACTGCGCATGCAGAAGAATCGCGCGGCGATGGCCGAGCCGTTCAAGCACCGAATCGATCCCGAGCTGATTGCTCTGGCCGCAACCCATCTGCGGCGCGTGCAGGTGGACTTCCCGCATCGGCGCTTCGTGGCTTTGGCGACGGCGGGACTGGCGGAGCTGGAGCTGAAGCAGCGCGTGGTGCACGTGGCGGCGGCGCTGGCGGCGACGCTGCCGATGGAGTTCGCGATGGCCGTCGCGGTGTTGGAACGCAGCTTGGCGCCGGCGCGCAACGACGACGATCTGTCGCAGTTGGTGCCGAGCGAGCACGGACTGGCAGGCTGGTTCGTGTGGACGATGACGGAGTTTGTGGCCACGCGTGGACTTGCCCACCCAGTGCGCGCCCTCGCGGCGTTGCATGCGATGACGCAGCGCTACACGGCGGAGTTCGCGATTCGCCCGTTCTTGATCGAGCACGAAGCGATCACGCTGGCGACGCTGGGCCGCTGGGCCACCGACCAGAGCCCGCATGTTCGTCGTCTCGTCAGCGAGGGCTCGCGGCCGCGCCTGCCGTGGGGGCAGCAGCTGCGCCAATTCGTGGCGGACCCGACGCCGACGTTGCCGTTGTTGGCGGCGCTGCAGGACGATCCGAGTGAGTACGTGCGGCGCAGCGTCGCCAACCACTTGAACGACATCGCCAAGGATCATCCGGACGTGGTGGCCGCGTGGCTGGAGCAGCATCTAGAGGGCGCGTCGTCGGCGCGCCGAGCCATGTTGAAGCACGCCAGCCGCACGTTGGTGAAGCGCGGGGACCGGCGTGTGTTGGCCGTGTGGGGCTTCGCGGCGGCGTTTGGCGGGGAGGCCGAATTACGCATCGTGCCGTCGCGGGTCGCGATCGGCGGCAGCATGCAGTTGCAGCTGACTCTGCGTTCGACGCAGAAGCGATCGCAGCGGCTTGTCGTCGACTACGTCGTGCAGCGTGTTCGCCGCAACGGTGCTTTGGCGGGGAGAGTGCGCAAGGGCTGGGTGCTCGAGCTAGCGGCTGGCGAGACGCGCGTGCTGACGAAGAAGCACTCGTGGCAACCGGTGACGACGCGCGTTGATGAACCGGGCAAGCACACGGTCACCGTGATGGTGAACGGCCGCGTCGTGGCAGAGGCGGCGTTCGACTTGCGGGCCTGAGCGTTCGGCGAGCGACTACTTGGCCTTGGTCGGCGCCGTCCACGCGAACGGCAAGCCACCGTTGCTCGCGGGCTGGCAATCGACGTGGCCAGAGTCGGCCGCGACGGCTTCGAGCCAAAACCGCCACGTCGCGCCCGCTTCGATTGGCGCCAAGCTGAGCCCGTAGACACCGTCGTTCGCGGCGCCATCGCCGTGCTTGCCGTCGTCCCGCATGTCCATCGCGGTGAACGCCCCGAACAGGCCCTTGTCGGCGTGCAAGCGAACGGCCGCGATCTTGGTGCCATCGGCTTTCACCGTGACCTGCAATACGAACAGGTCGTTCACCATCTGCGCCGTCGTCTTGGGTGCGGCGAGCTGAGGCCACGCACCTTGCATGGCGGCGTCGTTGAGAATGGCCTGGCGCTTTTGCGCGATCGTCGCCAGCAGCGACCTCGCGGCGGGTTGGCCGGCTTCATCGCGGGCGAACGCGTTCTGAAACGCTTCGAGGCCGTACATCGAGTGCGCATCGACCTTCACCAACGGCTCGAGCAGCGCGCGCCAGGAGGCGAGTCGCGCGCCGAGCACTTCGTCGCTCATCGTCGTCGTCGCCAGTTCGCGCAGGTTGGCGAGGTAGCGTTCCTTCCACGCCGGCACCGCGAGCAGGCGATGCAGCAGCGGGCGATCGGCGCGCGCCGCCCCTTGCAGCGGCGTCGTCGCGGTACCGCCTGGGCCGGCGCGGCGGCCGCCACCCGGGCCACCCGGGCCACCCGGAGCTTGACCACCGGGGCCTTGGCCGCCGGGAGCCTGACCACCAGGTCCAGTGGGAGCACCCCCGCGCGGTCCTCCGGGCCCGCCTGGTCCGCGGCCACCGCCACGCGCCCCGAGCAGGATCTCGTTGTTGTCGCGCGGGATCGTGTGGAAGCGGCCCTTGGGATCGCGATACAGCAGGTAGTCGCTGGCGCGGGAGAAGTAGCCGTCGTCATCGCCGAGTGCGTTGTCGAGCGCCAAGAACCACAGCGCACTGTCGACATCGAGATGCTGCGGCAGGATCGCCTCGATGCGATCGGCCGGCGCGTTCTCGAGGGCGGCACACACATCAACCAGCCCTTGCCACGCCGCGTCCGACGGCGCTGACTTGAGGTCGTAGTTGCGCTTGTAGGCCTCGGGCTCTTCCCCGAGGAAGCGCAGGCCGCCGTTGCCGCCGAAGTCCGGGGGCACTTTGAAGCGATCCCCTTGCTTGGTGCCGAAGTGGTCCTGCACGAACTCCTTGTCGAACTGCTGCACCGCCGCGTAGACGCCGTAGTCCTCGCCGTTGACGACGACGCGCGCCAAGGCCACGCGCGGCGCGGTCATGAAGTGGTTGGCGACGAAACCGTGCAGCGCTTCGCGCAGCGAGGTGGGGTCGGTGTTGCAGTTCAACAGGTCGAGGTTGCGCACCCCGTAGAGGTTCTGCTTGCTGTCGGCGTCGTCGAACGCGAAGTCGATCGACTTCTTCTTGCCCGGCGCCATCGCGAACGAAGTGTTGCCGCGGAACTGCACGCCGACGTCGCGATAGGTCTTGCCATCGACGGTCACGGTCGCCGGCACGCGCACATCGGTGCGATAGAACTCGGTCAGCTCGGCGTGCCAGTCATCGTTTGGAAACTCGACGAAGAACGTGCGCACAATGTCGAGGTCGAACAGGGGGCGATCGGAGTAACTCGTCACGTCCTTCGGTTCGACGTGCGCGCCCGTCTTGGGTTCGCCGTTGTCGCGGGCGGCGCCTTCGCCGCCAGGTCCACCCGGCCCGCCAGGTCCGCCCATCCCGCCCGGTCCACCAGGCCCTCGGCGACCACGCTGCGGCCGATTCGCCTTCAGCCAGGCGCGCGCTTCTTGCCGTTCCTTGGCGTCGAGGCGCGCGTTCTTGTCCGCATCGAACTGGGTGAGCACCTTGGTGGTTTGGCCCATCGGTCCACCAGGACCCATGCCACCAGGCCCCTGACCACCCGGCCGTCCCGGAAAGCCTCCGTCAGGAGGACCCTGCGGGTCTTGCGCCACGAGTGCTGCCAGCGAGAGCAGCGGGATCGACCACGAGCGAAGGGGTGCGAACATCGAGGGGGCGTGTTACGGAGTCCGTCACCGCGCGCCAACTGCGCGCTGCAATATGACGGCGTCGGGACGACTCGCTGGCGCCGCTGTGACCACCGACTACCGTCTTCGCCCCGCATGCTGCCCCTTCGCGCCGTCATCTTCGACATGGATGGAGTGCTGGTCCTGAGTGGGCCGGCCCATTGGATTGCCTGGCGCGACACTGCCTTGGCCTTTGGGCGCGAGCTGTCGCACCCCGAGTTCCTCGGCTTCAACGGCATGACCAACCAGGACATCTGCGCCAAGTTGTGGAGGGAACGCGCGACGTCCACCCTCGTCGCCGCCGTGGCCGACCAGAAGGAGAAGGCGTATCGCGAGGCCGTGCACGCGAACGTGCCGCTGGCGCCCGGCTGCCGCGAACTGCTGAGCACCTTGCGCCGCAACGCCCTCTTGCTGGCGGTGGGCACGTCGGGGCCGAAGGAGAACGTCGACCTCGTGCTCGATCGGGGTGCCATTCGGCCGTTCTTTGGTGGCGTCGTGCACGCTGGCCTCGTGCAGCGTGGCAAGCCGGCGCCGGACATCTTCCTGGCGGCGGCTCAGTTGCTGCAGGTGCCGCCCGCGCAGTGCCTCGTTGTCGAGGATGCGCCATCCGGTGTGTTGGCGGCGGTTGCGGCCGGCATGCGCGTGCTTGGGGTGGCGACCAACCACGAACCGGCCGAACTGCTCGACGTCGGCGCGGCGACTGTGCTGCCAGATTTGGCGGCGATCACGATCGCGCACGTGTTGGCGAAGTAGTCTTCGCGGCCGCATGCTCTGCCCGTTGTCCTTCGTGCGCTGCGCCAGCAGTGCGTTCGCTGTGTGGTGCTTGCTGCCACTCGCTGCCGCGCAAGAACCGGTGCCGCCAAAGCCTGACACGCCGGTGGCTCCAGTGGCCCCCGCGCAACCCGCGCCGCCGCGACGACGCCCGGAATGGCAGCCAACGCTGACCTTGCCGAAGGATCTCTGGCAGGACGTCACGGCGGCGACGATTGGTGTGGTTGCCGAATGGACCAACAAGGTCGAACTCGCGGACATCGACCAGGACGGTTTGGTCGATGTGCTGTTCGCCAACGGCGGCGACTACGACAAGGCGGGCACGCTGGTGCCAAGTCGCGTGTTCCGCAATGGCGGCGTCGGCAAGGCCTGGCCCGAGATCACGACGCAAGTGTTCGGTGCGCAGCTCGCCGTGGCGCGCGTGATCAAGGTGCGCGACGTCGATGGCGACCAGATCCCGGACGTGTTCCTCGGCACCACGTTCCAGACGCAGAGTCGGCTCTATCGCGGCCAAGGCGGCGGCAAGTTTGTCGATGTGACGGCGACCCATCTGCCCGCGATGCCGCTGTCGATCGGCGATGCCGAGTTTGGTGATGTCGATGGCGACGGCGATCTCGACCTCGTGCTGGCGGCGTGGGGCGAGGGCTCGCCGATGAAGAACGACGGCGCCAAGCCGCGGCTGTGGCGCAACGACGGCGGGCACTTCAAGGACGCGACCGCGGGCATCCCGGATTGGCAGGTGCGGTTCTGTTGGGAACTCGAACTGCTCGATGTCGATGGCGATCGCGATCTCGATCTGTTGGTGAGCAGCAAGCGGTCGCCCGGCTCGTTCCTCGCGCACAACGATGGCACTGGCAAGTTCACCGATGCCAGCGCCGCCAAGTTGCCGCAGTTCACCAACAACTACGAGTTCGAGGCGATGGACGTCGATGGCGACGGCGTGCTGGATGTCGTGACCATCAACGATGGCCAAGGCGAACAGCGCTTTGCTGAGCATCTGTTCTTGGGCGACGGCAAGGGCGGCTTTGTCGATGCGACGGCGACGCACTGGCCGCTCGCGGACAACCCGCGCTGCGACGACAACATGATCGCCTTCCTCGACTACGACTCCGACGGCGATGCGGACTTCTTGATCGGCTCGCTGGATGGTCACGATCGGCTGCTGGTGAACGACGGCCGCGGGCACTTCCAAGCGGGAGCGCCGGTGTTTGCTGGCGATCCGACGCGGGGCACACTCGGTATCGCGCTGGCGGACCTCGATGGCGACAAGCGGCTCGACGTCGTGCATGCACAAGGCGAGGTGAAGACCGCCCTCGAGGACAAGGTGTTCTTCGGCAAGAGTATTGCGCCGGATACCGCCGCGCCGCGCATCGGCGCGGTGCACGTGGCGGTCAGTGCCGCGGCGGGTGCCAACGTCACGGTCGTCGTGCGCGTGCACGATGGCAAGAGTCCCTGCATGCCGCACGACTGGCAGCGCGTCGTCGTGCACTGCACCCAGAACGGCGTCACCAACACGGTCAACATGGCCTGGTATGGCGAGTACCTGTGGCGCGCGCAGGCCGTGGCCGCGCGGGCTGCCGCGATGACACTGGTCGTCGAGGCCGTTGACGCGGCCGGCAACGCGGCGAAGTCGGCGCCGCAGATCTTCACCATCAGCTGACTGCACGCGCCGCGAGCAAGAACCTAAGAACCTCGCGTGGGCGGGTGGTGGAACCAGGATGGCGCTGCATGATGTCCTGCCTATGGCACGGCAGCTCCGCGTCGAATTGACGTTCCTCGGTTCGCTGCAACAGGTCGCCGGCCGCGGCACCATGTGGCTCGAAGTGCCACCGGGCGGCACGCTCGCGCGCATGCTTGCCCTGCTGCGCGAACGCCATCCGCAGTTCGTCGGCGTCGAGATGACGTGCCTCGTCAATGGCGCGCCGTCGAAGGCGCAGCAGGAGCTGCGCGCGGGCGATGGCGTCTTCCTCTTGGCTCCGGGGGAACAATGACCCGGCGCTGGTTGCGGTCGCGAGAGCAAGCCGTCGGCGAAGTGACGTCGGCCCGCGAGCCTTACTGCCGGTAGGCGACCATTGCCGTGACCGACTTGTTGACGACGACATCCACCGGCGTGCTGTCGACGCGCGCATCGGCAACGCCGTTGATCCACCAGGGGCCAATCGGCAGGCCGCGACAGCGAAAGCGACCAGCGCGGTCGGTCAGGATGCGACTCATGTGGCGAGCCGTGGCGCGCACGTCGCCGTTGGCTTCGGTGTTGAGCACCAGTTCGACGCCAGGCATCGGCTGGCCAGTGTGATCACGCAAGATGCCGACCACTTCACCAGTTGGCACGGGCTGCCACTGCGGCGCATGCACTTGCCCGGCCGCGACCCTCATTTCCGCGCCGCACACTTGGCCATCGTGCGCGATAGCCATCAGTTCGTAGTTGCCCGGCGGCAAGCCGAAGTCGATGCGCCCAGCGCGGTCGGTCGTGGTTTGCAGCAGCGGGCGATGCGCGAACTCGCAGTCGGCGACAACCACGTCCGCCAGCGCGAACTGCACGCCCGCAGGGCCGCGCAGCATGCTTTTCACCGCGCCCGTGCGTTCGACCAACAGATCGATCGACTCGGTCGGATTCGACGTCGCCGCCCAACTGCAGCCGTCGACGATGGTGCGGTCATCGTCGATCAGCAACCATTCGCCCAGGGCCAAGCCCATGCGACAAAACCGATCGGGCGGCAGCACGACGCGCAGGCGAAACGTGCCATCGCGATCGACGATGGTCGAGCCGAGTTCGCAGCGGCTGCGATCGCGTGCGACCAGAGTGAGGCCGCTGACGATGCGATTGGTGAGCGTGCGAACGCGGCCAGTCAGCAGCGTGCCCTTCTCGGCATCGTGGGCGCCGGTCACGTTGAAGTCGGCGAATGGGGCCCCCGGGCCGACCATGCGGTCGCCTGGCGAGAGCACGAAGCCTTTGAGCGTGGCCTCGATCACGCAGACGCTGCGCAGGGCGAGCGGCGCCGTGCCGTCAGGCCGCAGCGTCACCCGACCGTCGTTCTGCACGGCGGCGAGGTCCGGACCGAACACGCGAACGTGGGTGTCGGCAGCTTGCTCGCCTGCCAGTTCGCGAACGCGCACCAAGCAGGCGGCGCGCCCTTGGCTTGGCAGCGTGATGTCCTGCACGCAATCGGCCATGACGCGGCGCGAGAACTCGCCCCACGAAGTGACGGTGGTGGCGCGGCCCATCACGGCCCGAAGTGGCACGCCGGTGAAGGCGTAGGCGCCCGCGGCATCGCTGGTGGTCGTCAGGGAAGTGACCCCGGGAACGGCGATGACGACGATGGCGCCTTCGATGGGGTGCCCCAGTTCGTCCTGCACCTTGCCGCTGAAGCGGGCGCC
This sequence comes from Planctomycetota bacterium, assembly GCA_947444055.1. Taxonomy (GTDB): domain Bacteria; phylum Planctomycetota; class UBA1135; order UBA1135; family UBA2386; genus UBA2386. The sequence goes on along the minus strand of CANEYR010000028.1, from coordinate 27,309 downwards.
GTCTTCGAGCACCACATTGCGGACGCGGCTGGTGACCAGTCCGCGCCAAGCCAAGCGTGCGGTCACCTTGCCGGGGGCGGTGACGTGCAGCTCAGCACCGCTGGCGGGCAGGCTGATCCGGTAAATGCCTTCGCCATCAGCGGTAGTGTGCCCAACCTCCCTTGCCGCCGCGATCGCCCGCACTGCCGCCGCTGGGATGACATCGCCCAAGACGTCGACGATCCGGCCCTCGATCGCGACAAACACCGCCGGTTTGGCCTGCGCCAGAGCAGCGGTCAGGGGGAGCACGAACGTCAGCAGGGCACGTCGCATAGTCGTTCCACGAGCTGGTTCCGGTCTGGGCGGCCGCAAGACGGGCCGCCGTAGGGCGAATTCCAAACTCTTTGCACATATCGGCAAGAGTCGTGGATTGCCGAATTGCTTGCGGGCCATTCGCTCGCTAGCCTTCGCCGCTCGGAAATGCGGCCAGTCGACGCATTCCGGATCACCTCCGACTGGATGGACCCGCGCATCGCGCGGCTCGTGCAGGCGCATTCGCTCCCGCGGCCCTCTTGTCGAGGTGCACAGTGGCGAGTGCTACAAGTCGATCGCAGCACAGTGCTGTTATCTGGCCTGCAAGGTCGCCGTCGTTGGGTCTGGAGTGTTCTCATGGGTAAGCGTTTGTTCGTTGGTAATCTGTCTTTCAACACGACCGAGGATTCCTTGGCCGCTGTGTTTCAACAAGGTGGCTGGAACACTTCCAGCATCAGCGTCGTCACGGATCGTGACACGGGCCGCTCGCGCGGCTTCGCGTTCGTCGATATGGCGAACGATGCTGACGCCGGCGCCGCAATTGCGGCTCTGGACGGCACGCAGCTCGATGGCCGCGCCCTGCGCGTCAACGAGGCTGAAGAGCGCAAGCCACGCACGGGCGGCGGCGGCGGCGGCTTCGGCGGCGGTGGTGGTGGTGGTGGTGGCGGTCGTCGCGATGGCGGCGGCGGTCGTGGCGGTGGTGGCGGTGGTGGTGGTGGCGGCCAGCGCGATCGCTGGTAGTCCCGGTAAGCCGCTGCCGATCGGTCTCGAGACCGGTCTCGCGATCGGTTAGCAGCCGGCTCCAAGTCCGCTGCGGCACTCGTTGCCGCGGCGTCGACTGCATGCGCGCCTTCAACGTCGTTGCATTCCTTCTGTTCGGGCTCGCTTCGTTGCGTGCTCAGGACGAAGGCTCCCTGCTGGTCGCGAACGCGACGGCATGGCATTCCCGCGAAGTTGGCGATGGCGTGTTCCTGCGGCAACGCTGGTTTGCGGCGTTGTTCGCCAGCCCGCAGAGCCTGACGGTGCTCGAAGTGCGCCAAGGGGCAGCTGCGAAGTTCGACTTGGTGGCGCCTGGCAGGCGCACGCGAACGAGTGTGATGGCCGAACAGGGGCAGGCTCTGGCAGCGATCAACGGCGGCTTCTTCGCCATCGAGACCACCGGCTTGTCGATCGGCTTGTTGCGGCTCGATGGGGCGCTGGTGGTGCCGGCGAGCCCCGGTCAAGGCAGCCTCGGGCTCACCGCCGACGGTCGCTTGCAGCTGGCAGAACGACCTGCGGGCGACTGGCCGGAGACCTTCGAGGCGCTCGGTGCGGGCCCGTTGTTGTTGCGGGACGGCAAGGTGATCGATCACGGCGAGGGCCAGCGCCAGCGGCGGCACCCGCGGTCGGCGATCGGTGTCGCCAAGGACGGTCGTGTGCTGTGGCTCGCGGTCGACGGACGAACCACGAAGGCCGCCGGCATGACGTTCGAGGAAACTGCGCGCGTGCTGGCAGCGCTCGGTTGCACCGACGCCCTCAACCTAGACGGCGGCGGCAGCACGACGTTGTGGGTCAAGGGCCACGGCGTCTGCAACTATCCGTGCGACAACCGTCGCTATGACCATGAAGGCGAACGCGCGGTCGCCAACGCGTTGCTGCTGCGGGCGCCGGCGGTGGTGGTGGTCGATGACGACGATGCCGAGTTGGCGGGCGATGGCTGGCAGCAGCGCGCTGACGGCGACCATGCTCATGGCCGTGACTTTGCGGTGTGCGCGACGAGCGGTGCGCGGGCGACGTTCGCCGCCGAGTTGCCCTTCGCGGGTCGTTGGCAAGTTCTCGCCTGGCGGCCGGCGGTCAATGCGGTAGCGCCGACGACGACGTGGCGGGTCCGTCTGCCGGACGGCGAGGGCACCGTTGCTTGCACGTCCGGCGTTGGCGCCGGGAACTGGGCTGTGCTCGGTGAGTTCCAGCGCGTCGGGGCGTCGCGCGTCGAGGTTGTGTTCACAGCCACGCTGGGCGAACTGCTGCTAGTCGATGCCGTGCGCTTCCTGCAAATGCGCGATTGACGCGCTCAGCGAGCATTCGGCGACTAGTCGAGGGCGCCGTGAAGGCGCGCCAGCATCTTGAGGCGCAGTGCCTCACCCGACTGCGCGAGCCGAGCATCGCGCATCGCTACGATGGCGGCGGCGGCAATCGAGTGCAGGCGATCGATCGCTTGCCGCCGATCGAGGCTTGGCAGTGTCGTCACTTGCAGTTGCGCGATGAGTGCGGACACATCGTCGGTTGCGGGCAGGGCGCCGTCGTACTCAGCGCCAGCCAGCAGTTGCTTCAGCTGTTGGCGGCGAGCTTGCACGTGGCCGCCGAGATCGCGATCTGCACTCCAGGTTTTTAGCGCGAACACGGCGGGATAGCCGTAGTCGTCGACGCGCGCCGTTGCGTTCTTGCGAGTCAGTTCTGGCAGCGCCGAGTTGGCGATCGCCGCGATCGCGTGCGCGAGCGAGTTCGGCGTGGTAGTCGGCGTTGGCCAGATCACGCGCGCACCGATCCACGCGGCCGAGCTCAAGAATCCAACGAGCAGCAGTGCTGCCGTGGCTTTTTGCAGCACACGCTGCGGCCGTCGCTTGGGTGCGACTTCTGCCAACGCCCGGGTCACGAGCGCCGAGACCGACGGCGCGGCTAGGTAGTCTGGCGTCTGCGCCGCGAGCGCAATCTCGGCCTCTGACAGCTCGCGCGGCCGCGGCCGCATGTCCTCGACGATTTGTTGCCAGAATGGATCGTGCGCAGTGCTCATCCCAGCTCCGGTTCGGTTCGAAGCTCTGGGCTGGTCAACGGCGCCGGCGCGTCAACGAAGTGACCGAGTCGCTGCATCATGCGCCGCAGCTCGGCGCGGCCTCGATGGCGCGCTCGGTGGATGGCGTGCGACGTCGTCAGCAGCCGTTCCGCCAGCAAGTCGGTTGCCGCCATGCCATCGGCGTCGAGATCGGCTTGGATGACGGCGCGTTGTAGTTCTGGCAGTTCGCGCAGGCAGCCGTGAAAGTCGGCAATGCGCCGCAGGCGGATCTCCTCGGACGTGCTTGCCGCCAGGTAGATGAGAATCTCCTCCAAGCCATCGATCTGCTGGTCGCCGTGGCGCCGCAGCCGGAAGATGGTCAGGCCACAGTGGCGCGCGGTGACGAACAGCCACGCGCGCAAGGAACTGTCGTGCCGCCGTAGACGCGGCGCCGCTGCCCAGATCTTGATGACGGCATTGCTCATCGCCTCGTCGATTTCGAGCGCCGAAAGAAACCGGCTGAATACGCGCCGTAGCCGGGCGAGCACGACGCCGCCGTGGTCTTCCAGCAGGTGGCGTAAACCCGTCGCATCACGAGCCCGCATCATCGCGAGCGTCTCGGCATCGCGATTGGGTTTGGCGTTCGCGGGCTCTGAGGAAGAGTTCACGGCGGCTTGTTCACGGCGGCTTGTTCAAGGCAACCTGTTCAAGGCAACCTGTTCAAGGCAACCTGTTCAAGGCAACGGGAACGCTTCGCACAGACCCTGGACGGTGGTTCGGTAGCGATCGACGTCGCCGCCGCGTACGAGGCCCACGATGACGTCGGCAACCGCCAGAATCTGGTCGCGGCCAAAGCCGCGCGTGGTCACGGCGGCAGTGCCAAGGCGCAGGCCGGAGGTCACCATCGGTGGCCGCGGGTCGCCAGGCACGGCGTTCTTGTTGACGGACAGGCCCGCTGCGAGCGCGCGCTCTTCCACTTGGGCGCCCGTGACGTCGGTCTTGCGCAGGTCGACCAGCACGATGTGGTTGTCGGTGCCGCCGGTGACCAGATCCAACCCTTGGCTAAGCAGCCGTTCTGCCAGCATCGCCGCGTTCTCTTTGACGCGTTGCTGGTAGCCGCGGAAACCTGGTTGCAGCGCTTCGCCGAACGCGACCGCTTTGGCAGCGATCTGCTGGACGAGCGGGCCGCCTTGGGAACCGGGGAACACCGAGGAGTTGATGGCTTTGGCGAGGTCCTTCTTCGCCAGAATCATGCCGCCGCGTGGGCCGCGCAGCGTCTTGTGGGTGGTCATCGTCACGACGTCGGCGATGCCGATCGGCCCGGGCACCACACCCGCCGCCATCAGGCCGGCTGGGTGGGCGATGTCCGCGAGCAGCAGCGCGCCAACTTCCCGCGCAATGGCGGCGAACGCGGCGTAGTCGATGTTGCGGCAATAGCTGCTGCCGCCAGCGATCAGCACCTTGGGTTGGTGTTCCTTGACCAGCTTGCGCACGTCGTCGAGGTCGATTCGGCCGGTGCCGTCGACGCCGTACTGGCGCGCTTGGAAGACCATGCCGGTGTGGCTCTTGTCATGGCCGTGGCTCAGGTGGCCACCGGCTTTCAGCGCCATGCCGACGATGCGGCCGTTGGGGCCAGCCAACGCGAGCAGCGCCGACAAGTTGGCGGTTGTGCCCGAGTGTGGCTGCACGTTGGCGTCTTCGGCGCCAGCAAACAGCTGCATGGCTCGTTGCCGGGCCAGTTCTTCGATGCCGTCGGCAATTTCGCAGCCGCCGTAGTAGCGACGGTTGGGATAACCCTCGGCGTACTTGTCGGTGATGCGGCTGCTGCTCGCTTCGCGAACGGCCGCCGAGCAGTGGTTCTCGGATGCGATGAGCGTCAGCGTGTTGCTCTGCCGCCGGTCTTCGCGCTGCAGCCAAGCGGCGACTTCGGCGTCTGCAATGCGCAACGGACTTGGGTGCGATTCGGCGTGGCTCACGGGGCAGAGACCTTACGGCTGGGGTCGCATGACGGCCAGAGTCCATGGTGCTCTCGTTCGTGGTGTTGGTGCGGCGCCGAACGGGCGCCGAAAAAAGAAAGCCAAGCGCCTGCATGTTGGCCTCCGGTCGTGTTCAATCCGGTCACGCGACCGCAGACGTCGTGCGCACCACTCGGCGTGGTGGCCGACTTGCTGCCCGCGGCTCAGGAGTTCCCGAATTGAGTGCACCGCAGAAGGACCTTCGCGCCTGGACCATTCGCGATAGTGTCGAGCTCTACCAACTTGCAGCCTGGGGTGGTGAATCGTACGCGATCTCGGAGCGCGGCGATTTGGTCGTGCAGCCGATGGGCAAGAACGGGCCCAAGTTCTCGCTGCCGGAGCTCATTGAAGACCTGCGCAACCGCGGCATCCAATTGCCGGTGTTGTTGCGTGTCTCGGACATTCTGCAGCTGCGCGTGCAAGCGCTGAGCGGCGCCTTCAAGAAGGCCATCGACGAATGTGGTTACAAGGGTCGCTACCGGCCGGTGTTCCCGATCAAGGTGAACCAGCAGCGCGACGTCGTCGAGGAGCTGGTCGAGTTCGGCAAGGAGTACGCGCTCGGCCTTGAGGCTGGCAGCAAGCCAGAGCTGCTGGTCGTGCTGGCGCACATGACCAATCCGGATGGGCTGATCATTTGCAACGGCTACAAGGACGTCAGCTTCATCGAGACCGCGATGTTGGCCCAGAAGATGGGCCTCTACACGATCATCGTCGTCGACCGCTTCGAAGAGTTGGAGACGGTGTTGTCGGTCAGCAAGCGCTTCGATCTACGACCGCACATCGGCATTCGCGCCAAGCTCGCGAGCCGCGGTGCCGGCAAGTGGCAAGAGTCGGGCGGTGAGAAGTCGAAGTTTGGCCTCACCTCTGGCGAGATCGTGCAAGTCGTCGAGAAGCTGCGCGAGCTGGGCATGCTCGATTGCCTTGAGCTGTTGCACTTCCACATCGGCAGCCAGATCACCGCGATCCGCGCCATCAAAGACGCGCTCAAGGAAGCGACCCGGTTCTACACCGAGCTGCATGATCTCGGCGCCGGCTTGAAGTTCCTCGACGTGGGTGGCGGCCTCGCCGTCGACTACGACGGCTCGCAGACCAACTTCCACAGCTCTGCCAACTACTCGCACCAAGAGTACGCCAACGACGTGGTGTTCGCGGTGCAGCAAGCCTGCGACGAGAAGGGTATCGCGCACCCGGATGTCATCAGTGAGTCGGGCCGCGCCTTGACCGCGCACCACGCGATCCTCGTCTACGACGTGCTTGGCGTCAGCAAGCAAAACGTTGACGTGCCGGTCGGCGCCGACAAACACGAAGACAGCACCATCGCCAACATGGTGCAGATCCTGAAAGACATCTCACTGAAGAACTTTCAGGAGAGCTACCACGACGCGCTGCAGCTGAAGGAAGAGGCGATCAGCCTGTTCAACCTCGGCTATCTCGATTTGAAGGGGCGCGCGATCGCGGAGAACCTGTTCTGGGCGATCTGCGACCGCATTCGTCTGATCGTCAACACGCTCGATTACGTGCCCGACGAATTGCAGGGTCTCGAGCGCGCGCTCGCCGACACCTACTACTGCAACTTCTCGGTGTTCCAGTCGGCCCCTGACCACTGGGCGGTGAAGCAGCTGTTTCCGACGATGCCGATCCATCGGCTGAACGAGCGGCCGACGCGCCGCGCGATCCTGGCCGACCTGACGTGCGACAGCGACGGCAAGGTCGACAGGTTCATCGATCTGCGCGACGTCAAGAACGTGCTCGAAGTGCACCCGGTGACGCCGGGCAAGCCGTACTACATGGCGATGTTCTTGGTCGGCGCCTACCAGGAGATCCTTGGCGATCTGCACAACCTGTTTGGCGACACCAATGCGATCCACATTTCGATGGATGAGCAGCACGGCTACCGCATCGAACGCGTGATTGAAGGCGACTCGGTAACCGAAGTGCTCAGCTACGTGCAGTACGACAAGCAAGACCTAGTCCGCCGCATGCGCAATCGCCTTGAGCAGGCCGTGCGCACCGGCAAGGTCAACATTCGCGAGTCGGCGCTGCTGATGCGGCGGTACGAGGAGGGGCTGGCGTCGTACACGTATCTCACGGACGACGACGCGGTCTTGGGCAATGGCGACGTCTTCACGGCGCCAGCGCAGACGGGCTTCACGCTGCCGCTGCCACCACCGCTACCACCGGCAGTGGCACCGGCGACGACGCCGGATGTTTCGTTGCATGATTCGTCGGTGCCGCCGGCCTGAGTCGGCGGCTCTCGGCGTCGTTTGATTGTGGTGGCTGGATGGCCGCCCAACGGTTCTGAACTCTCACTGTTGTTCTGCCAATGCACGCCGCTGTCTTTGTCGACTTCGAGAATCTCTTCCTCTCCCTGAAGAACCGCGAAGAGCTCACTGGGCAGCGCATCCGCGACTTGTGCCTGAGCATCCTTGAGCACTTGAAGGCGCGGCTGCACGCGGACAAGGTGCCAATGGTGCTCGGTCGTTCCTACGCCGCCTTCGACACGTACCCGGGCATGGAGGTCGCGCACGATCTGGCCTTGATGGGCTTTGACCCGCAGTACGTATTGACGGGTCATGCTGGCAAGAACTCGGCTGACGTGCAGCTGGCGTGTGATGTGTGCCGTGTGCTGTATCGCCGCCCTGACATCGATGCGGTCGTCATCGTCAGTGGGGATCGTGACTTCATTCCGATCGCGCGGCAGGTGCTCGAAGAAAACCGCGAGCTGCGCGTGGTCGCGATTCCTGACAGCACGAGTGGTGACCTGCGCATGCGGGTCGGTGGCGAGCGGTTCTGGAACGCGCTCGAATTGATCGGCGCCGATCTGCGCAATGCGCACAAACCAGCGCCACCAGTGGTCGAGTCGCCGGGGCCTGGCGTGGCGCTGGTTGCCGCGACGACCGAGCACCCCAGTGCGACGGCAACACATCCGGCCGTCGGTGGCTCCGTCGGTGGCTCCGTCGGTAGCAACGGGCATGCCGCCCACGCCGACGAAGTCGTCGAACGCGCAGCTCGCAGCAAGGCGGCCATCGTCGGCCACATTCCGGTGACTTGGCGCACCATTGATGAGATGCCGCACGATGCAGAAATCGGTGAGCGTCTGCAGCAGTGCATCGACCTCATCTTGCGGGCGCAGATTCGTCACGGCAGTGCCGAGGTGTGGTTGTCGCCGTTCCTGAAGGGGCCGATGAGCCAGCATTTCAGCGGGCTGGTGCACCCCGAGCGGCGCGCGCTGGTCAACGAGTTGCGCCACCGCGGCGTCATTCGCATCGCGGAACGCGAGAACCAATACGCCGACCATCCGTACTCCGTGATCGTGCTCGACGAAGCCCATGCGATGGTGGTGGCGGCGCACGACCGCTCGAAGAAGCGTGAAGAAGTGAAGTGATCCGAACGTCTGTCGTCGCCTGTCCGATCGTCGCCCGCGCCAATGAAACACCGCCTCACGCGTCTCCTCCTCGCCTGCACCGGCACCCCACTGCTCGGCCAGTCGTTCACGGACTTCACCGAGGTGCGCAACCCTCTGATTCCCTTCGCCTCGGTCTTCCAGATTGAAGCAGGCGCGCTAGGCGTCAATGCCGACGAGAAGGACACGGTGGTCGGACTCGACGACGACCTCACTTGGGATGCGCGCGCTTGGTTTCGCGACGAAGCGTTCAGTTCGCGGCGCGGCACGCTGGAAGCCTATGCCGGTCGCGATGGGCTGTTTGGCAGCTTCGCGGACGGCAAGATCGTCGGCGACGACACGGTGACGCGCTTCGAAGTGCGGGCGCGACCGTGGATGTTCTATCGCGACGGCTTCTATCGCGGTGACCAGTTGGTCCAGAACGGCTTCTTCGACGGCAGCGACTACGAGGGCTACATCGGGTTTGGCCGCGAGGCGCAACAGGGGCTCTACGTTGAGCTCGGCCCGTTCTACAAGAAGCTCGACTTCACACGATCGCGCCTGACGCCGTCGACGTTCGCAGTGCCGGAGGACTATTCGGCCTACGGCGGACGGCTCTATCTCGAGCAAACGACGGCGCAGATGGATCGACGTCGTGGCGTGCCGCGCGACGGCTACGTGTTTACGTTGGTTGGCGAACGCGAGTGGAATGACAGCCGAGGGGAGTTCGGTTCGACTGGCTTTACCACCGAGCTGCCTTCCGCGGTCTGGCGCGCGCGCGGTCGGCTCGATTGGTACATCCCTGCGTCGGACACGATGTGCTGGGAGATCTTTGGTCAGGGCGGTTGGCAGGACGAGAAGGACCGTCTGCAGAATGCCGAGGGCCAACGACCACTTGGCAGCCAATGGGCCGATGCGCAACTGCGTTTGCGCATGCACCTCGGGACTTCGGTGACCGTGACGCCGTATGTGCAGGCCCAGTATTCGCGGCTGCTGAAGGAAGATGGGTTCTCGTCGACGAAGGACTTCTTCTTAGGCGCGGGCGTCGAGGCGTACCTGCACCTCAGCGACGCGCTGTCCGTGCACGGGTACTATTCTTGGCTCGACAACGAGAATCGACCGTCGGTGCGCATCGATGACGACGTGCACGGCCAGCAGATGTTCTTCCTCGGCATGGTGCTGCGGCTAGGCGCGTCGCGGCGCTGAGCGCATCAGGCCACTGGTCGCATCAGGGCGCGGTGAAGCGGGGCGCCCACTTGGCGAACACCGTCTCCACGCGGTTTTGGCCGTCGTCGATTTCTTGCAGGCGACGGAACGGCGTGCGCACGCCAAGGCTTGCCCGGTAGTCGGACCACGTATCGCGCAGATGCACGACGGTGCCATCGACCAACGTCTCCCACGTCTCGACCACGCGCACGAGGTGCGATTGTGTATCGATGTGCAGGCGCAGCCGGTCGAAGTGGTTGCCTTCTGCTTCGAGCACCACCACGGTGCGATCGCCGGCATCACGCTGCGCGATGCGACGGAACGACAGTTCGCCGCGTGCATGCAGCGACAACAGAGCGAGCGGGTGACGTTCGTGTTCGCGGCGCAGCAGAGCGGCTTCGCGTGCATCCAGCGATCGCGTCGTAGTGCCTGATCGCTCCGACCAAGCGGTACCGGCGAGGGTCGTGTCGATGCTCTGCCCGAGCAGGGTGCGCGTGCGTTGCAGCGCGCCAGTTGCCCGCCAAGTGGTCGCCTCCGTCATCACTGGCGCTTCGTCGTGCAGCAGTTTGGCTTCGCTCGTCCAACCATCAAGGCGCCGCAACAACTCGCTGCCGCCGATCGCCGCGCGCGCACGTTCGAGCCAGGGTGTGGCGGCCGCCGCGGTCGAGGTGGCGATCACTTCGGTCGGCGCCTTGGGCTGTTCGTCATCGCCCGGTGGCAACACGTCAAACCGGCGCACCGCTGGCAAGTCCGCGGGCGGCTCGCCGCCGATCGCGACCAAGGCGAACGGCTGCGCCAGAAACGCCGCGGTCGGCACCGACAGGTCGAGGCCAGGCAGCGCCGCAATCTCCGCGAGTCGGCGGTCGATCGCGAAGAAGTCCGAGCCCCGCAACAGCAGCATCGTCGTGCTGCGCACGCGGGCACCATCGTCCAACGCGGGCAGGCGGGCCGTCAGCGGCACCCGCGTGCGGGCTAAGGTTATTTCGGAATCACTCGGCGGCACCACCTGCAGCGAGTTGCGCGCCAGTTCGATCGTCTGCCACAGCGCGGCCACTTCTTGCGGCAGCACTTCGGCCGTCAACAAGATGGCCGTGGCATCCGGCGTCTGCGCGAGGTCGCTGCGCCAACGAACGTGCCCGAGCCCGCGTTCGCGTTGCAGTTGTTCAAGCCGCCCGCCGGTGCCGTCGAGAGTGAAGCACGCGTGCAGCATCAACAACTCAGCCGCATCGGGTTGGCCGAGCGAGGGCAGCAACATGACCAAGGCAACGCGACAGCGCGCGGCCTTTTCGGCGGCGGTCTTGCCGGGCGACCAATACAGCCCCGACTCGAACTTGCGATCGAGCAAGGCCGCGGGGCCAGGAATGGGAGGCGCTGGCAGCCAACCGCCGATGGGCGCCGCACCCGTCTTGCCGAGGGCCGCCGCGAGATCGGGCGTCGGTTCGTTCGCTTCGATCGTGATCAGGGCGCGGTCTGGCTGAAACAGCCGCGATTGAAACAGGCTGACTTCGCTCGGGTCGCGGTCGAGCAGGGAAAGCAGGTAGCTGGCGCTGCTGCTTTCCGCGAGCAGCAGCAACTGCGCCATCGCCACGGTCGGGTCCTGGCGAATCCAGGCGGTGCGGGCGCTGACAAAGTCACTGCGGATGCGTTCGATCTGGTGGCGAGATTGGGTCGGCGCATCGAGCGCCTTGCGCATGGCCACGGCGGCGTCGCGCCAGCGGTTGCCGGGCACGCGCACATCGATCCAAGTCGTCAGGGGGCCGACATGCACGGCGAGCGTGCCACCGAGGCGGCCGATCGTCTGTCGCAACGAGCCGCGACCTTGGCTCGCGTCCGAACTGTCGACCAACACCTGGGCGGCGAGCTCGGCGGCGCCAGGCGCCATGAATGCGGAGCCAGCCAAGAACGCGAACTGCAGCGTCGCCTGCCGACCGGCGGCAATGGTCGTGAGCACGGCCGACATGCCGTTGTCGAGCTTGACGAGTTGCCGCTGGGGCGGCGGATTGGGGGGCGTCAGTGTGGTTGGTGGCGCTTCCTTGCGAACAGGAACGGGCGGTGCATCAGGTTGCTTCGGCGGGGCGCTGCTGCACGCCGCCGCCGCCAGGCTTGCTACCAACGCCAGACTCGCGCGTCGGGCGTTCACGGTTTGGCCTCCACGATCACGGGGTGGCCGGCGAAGGTCTTCGTGAGCAATTCCAACACCGCCTTGGGGTCCGTTCGTTCGGGCCAGTCGCGGGTGATGGCTTGCCGCGGCCACACCAAGGCCTGGCTAGCGATCTCCGCAACGAGTGCGCGTGGGTCACCATTCGCTGCGCGCCACTCGCGTTGCAGCGACGTCGTGACCGGCTGCAGAGTCGCGTCCGTCGGTGCGGTCGAGGCCACCTTGCGGCACGCGTTCACCAGCAGATCAGCGAGGCCATCGAGACCACCGTCATCCGTGACTTCGATCAGCAACAAGCTGCTGCCATCGGTGGTGGGTGGCCACGGCGCCACGCAAGTAACCGCGGCGAGCTTGCGGCCACTGCGCTGCAGTTGTTGGCCGAGTTGGCTGTCTGGGCCTTCAGCCCACCATCGGCTGGCAGTCGCGAGCGCGAAGCGATCGACGCCTGGCGGCAGGCTCCACGCCATCGTCACACTGGGCGGACCGGCGGCGACCACGGTCGAACGGCGTGTGCCGGTGAGCGGGCGCGGCAATGGGGTTGGTGTGGGGCGGTGCGGCGGCAACGCCGTTCTGGCGAAGGTCGCCTCGAGCGTTTGTCGAACGAGCGTCGCCTCGAAGTCGCCGAGCAGCACATGCACCGTGCGTTCTGGTCGCTGCGTCGCATTCCAAACCGCGAGCACGTGGTCATGCGTCGGGCGGCCCGGTGTCGGCCGATCGAGCGCGCGCGCCATGCCATGATCCGGCATCGTCAAGGCCAGCACTTCGGCGCGCACGATGTTGCGCGCGTCCCTCGCGTGTCGCTGCACACGCTCGGCGAACGTCTCGAGCCAGACCTGCGACAGCAACCGAAAAGCCTGCTCGTCGCGGCGTTCTACCAATAGGCGGCCGACGTTGGCGATCGCCGCGGGCAGCGTGGTCAACGTCAACACCGAGGTCGGGCCGCGGGCGGCGATTTCTGGGCGGTGCGAAGGGGCGGCCGCGAGCACCCGCGCAAACACGGTGACGTCGCCGAGCGCCAAGGCGGCTTCGTTTTGCGCGAGCAGTGCCGCCGCCGATGGCGCCTCGGGGGAGCCGCGCAGCAGCAGCTGCCACGAGCGGTCCAGTTGCAGCAGGGCATCGCGTTCCCGCGTGGCGTCGAGCGACCCCGTGCGCCAAGTGCCGTTCAGCGACACGCGTTGGATCGCGGTGGCCAAACCTTCGCAACCCGCTGGTTCTTCCGCGGTGTCGGCCCAGGTTGCGATGGCCCAATGCACCTGCGGGATCGACGCATCGACGATCAGCACGAAGTGGCTGCCGTCGGCGGTCTGAAAGCGCGTCGTCGCCGTCTGCGCAGCGGCTCCGTTCACCGCGAGTGCGATGGCCAGCAAGGCGCCGCAGGCGTCAGGTGACCGCGGCGCCATCGCCGTGCGCTTCCATCGCTTCGCTGGGCTGTTGGCGGCCGGATCGTGGGCTGCAGACACCGCGCCGGCTGGCGGCGACGAACTCGACGATCTCGCGGCAGACAGGATCCCGGTGCAGGGAGCTGCCACGGACGAATTCAAGGCGTTGGTGCAACGTTCCGGCACGCCAGAACAGTAGTCGGAACACGCGCTTGACGAGAGCCTTCTGTTCGGCGGTGTAGCCGTTGCGGTGCAGGCCGACGACGTTGACCGCGACCAGTTTGGCGCGGTCGCCTTGCACCATCGAGAACGGCGGCGCGTCGTGTGACACCATCGCCCCAGCCCCGACCATCGCCATCTTGCCGATGCGCGCGAACTGGTGAATGCCGACCATGGCGCCGAGGATCGCGCGGTCGCCGATCCAAGTATGGCCAGCCGCCATGGCGCCGTTGGTGAACACGACGTGGTTGCCGACGGTCGCATCGTGACCGATGTGGGCGCCGACCAGGATCAAGTTGTGGTCACCGATGGTGGTGACACCGCCGCCGAACGGGGTGCCGCCGTGGATGGTGACGTGTTCGCGGATGCGATTGTGCGAGCCGATGCGCAGGCGGGCATGGGCGTCGCCGGCCTTCAGTTTCTTGTCCTGCGGGGTGACCCCGATCACCGCGAACGGGAACAGCTCGTTGTCGTCGCCTAGCCAGGTGTCGCCGTCGATCACCACGTGGCTGATCAGTCTGCACCTTGCGCCGAGACGGACTCCCGGACCAAGGGTGCAATAAGGACCAATCTCGACATCGCGGCCAAGTTCGGCGCCAGTGGCAATGATCGCGGTGGGGTGTACTCCCATCGACGGGATTTTCTCGGGTTCTTAGGGCGCGGACGCTCGCCCGGCGCAAATCGTATGTCTACCCGAGGCCAGCGCAGCGCGCTACCCTTCGCTCGCCCACGGGCGGACAACTTGCTGCCGCGCATGGTGGCACGCGTCCTTGCCGCCGGCGGTTCCGATTGCTCCGCCTTCGTCCCCGAGACACCATTTTTTCGATGATGCCTCTGCCGTCCCCCCGGCCTCCCTCGTTCGTGGTCATGCCGCCGTCAATGCCAACCGTTCGCCAAGGGGAGCCGTCATGAAGCGGGTCCGAGGTGAATGTGTGGCGCCTGGCATCGCGGTCGGGCCGGTGTTTGTGCGTGGGTTCGCAGCGCAGCAAACCAGCCGGCGCCTGGCTGCCGACGAAGTCGAATCCGAGCTCAATCGGTTGCGGGAAGCGCTGCAAAAGAGCCGCGCGCAGATCGAGGAGATCAAACAGAAGCAGGCTGACAGTCTCGGGGAAGCCGAGTTGCGCATCTTCGATTCACACCTCGCCTACCTCGGTGACGCGATGTTCGTCACCGAGATCGAATCGCAGGTGATCAAGGAACGGCTGCCGGTGCACGAAGCGGTGCAGTTGGTGTTCACCAAGTACGACCGCATCTTCCAATTGGTCGAGAGTGAACTGCTGCGTCGCCGCGCCAGCGATCTGCGCGACGTCGCGACGCGGTTGCAGCGCAACCTCGAAGCCGAGGCGGTGCGCGGTCCTCTGGCGCCGACTGGCCCGTATGTATTGGTGGCCAGCAAGTTGACGACGGCGGACATGTTCAACCTCGCCAATGAGAAGGTTGAGGGCATCGTGGCGGAAGAAGGTGGCATGAGCTCGCACGCGGCAATTTTGGCGCGCGGCATGGGCATTCCGACGGTGACGGGCATTCGCGATTTGCCGAAGTTGGTGCGCGACGGCGACATCGTCGTGTTGGATGCGACCGCGGGCGAACTGGTCACCGCTCCCGACGACCGTGTGCTCGCCGATGCGACGCTCAGCGCGCAGCGTTGGAAGGCGAGCAAAGTCGCGACGTCCGCACCTACCGAAGCCAAGAACCATCAAACCCGCGACGGCACGCCCGTTCGCTTGTTGGGTTCTTGTGGCAGCCCCGGCGAAGCGGACTTGGTGCGCACGTTTGGCATGGAGGGCATCGGGGTCTACCGCACCGAGCTGCAGTTCCTCGCCGACAAGATGCGACCGAGTGAGGACGCGCTCGTCAGCACCTACCGTCAGGTGGTGGAAGCGAATGCGGGACGGCCGGTGGCGTTCCGCTTGCTCGACGTGATGGCGGCGACGCGCGATGCCAACCTGCGCCATCAGGAGCGCAATCCGACGATGGGGCTGCGCGGGGTGCGTGGCTTGTTGCTCGATCGCGATCTGCTGCGCATGCAATTGCGGGCCATAGTGCGAGCGGCGGTGGGGGCGATCGGCGCCAGTGTGTTGGTCCCGTTCGTCACCGGGTTGTCGGATCTGCAGCGCGTCAAAGCGGCCCTGCTCGAAGAACGGGTGGCGCTGAAGAAGGCCGGTGTGCCCTGCGCCGCCGATCTGGCGATTGCGCCAGTGATTGAAGTGCCGGCCGCGGCGATGTCGCTCGGGGCGCTGTTGGTCGAGAGCGACTACGCGGTCGTGGCCGTCGACGACTTGCAGGCGCACTTGCTGGCTGCCGATCGCGACAACGCGGCGGTTCGTGAATACCACGAAATGGTGCATCCCGCGGTGTTCGAGACCCTGGCGCGCCTGGCGAGAGATGCCGAACGCCGTGAGAAACCGCTAGTGCTCTTTGGTGAGAGCGCGGCCGATCCGGTGCGCATTCCCTTCTATCTCGGCGTCGGCTACCGCAGCTTTTCGATTGCTCCGGTGCGACTGCGTGGCGTCATGAAGGTGTTGGCGCGGTACTCGATTGAGGAATGTCGTCGCATCGCCGCGCGCATTCTCGAAGCGCCGCGCACCCTCGATGTGCAGAAGGTGCTGGTCAACATCGAGACCGAGTAAGCCAGACTCACTGAGCCCAGCGGTGGCGTTCAGCCGCCACCCGGGCCGGTGCCGCCTGGCCCCGTACCGCCACCTGCGGGCGGCGGTGGCGGTGGCACTGCCGGTGGCACTGCCGGTGGCACTACCGGTGGCACTACCGGTGGCACTGCCGGTGGCACTGCCTCACCCTCGCCTGCTTCCTCTTCTTCTTCCTCAGGTTCGGCGATACTCGGCTTCAAGGTGTCGATGAAGGCCTTGAACTCCGTATCCATCACTGCGAAGTCGATTCCCTTGAACGCCTTCTCGGTGACTACCGGCCAGTTGGAGTCGCTGCGGATCAGCCGCACATAGTTGGGGATGATCTTGGTGTACTTGCCGCCTTCTCCATGCAGCAAGAACTGACAGAATACCCAGCCCTGCGCATAACACACGTCCGGGTTGGTGTAGTAGGCGCTCTGCAGCATCGACACGAAGGTTTGCAGCGGCACCATCAGATTCTGTCGCTTGGCGGCTTGGATGACCCACAAGCGGCCATCGTTCATACGGCCCACTTCAGCAGCTCCCTTCTTGGCGCCCTTCTGGCGTTGGGGAGCAGCGCAGTAGAAGTAGTCGCCCATGCCCTCGTCGATCCACGACGGCAGCTCCACCTTCGAGCCGACATACCAATCGAAGTACTGGTGCCAACCCTCGTGCGCGGCGGTGCCGAGCAGGTCCATCGTCATCATCTCCATGAACTTCGACCGACGTCGGCGCAGTCGGTCGCGCGCCGTCTCGGGACCGGTCACCGCTCCTTCGGTCTTCTCTTCGTCGCTCCATTTGCCGGAGTCGTAGCACACCATTTCACGGGCGGTCCAGGAGTAGTACGCAGCGGCCCCTTGCGGACCGCCATAAGAGTGATAGGTCGGCTCATCCTTGAACAGCTTGATGGTGTATTGCTTGGCGCCGTCCTTGTCGGGCTTGAACATCTTGCGATAGACCACGTTCATGACTTCCATGTGCTCGCCAAGGCGCTTGGCCTTGTCGAGGCCGCACTGCGATTGCACGTGGTAGTACTTCGTGTTGTGCACGACCCAGCCCACGGGGATCTTGCCGGCGGTTTGCCACGGCCCGGCGCGAACTTCTTGGGCGGCGAGCGAAGCCGTCAGCGCGAACAAGAACGAGGTGGCGAGCAGGTTGGATCGCATCGGTTGGTAGCTCGCGGGGCGGGGCGAGGGCGGGCACGATCGCATGCCTCTGCAGTAACCGCAAGCTGGGCTCGGCGGCTCCGATCGCGCTGACGCCGGTTGGCCGAACCGGGCGAAACGGGGCTCAGGCCGACGGCGGTGTCTCCGGCAGTGTCTCCGGCGTCGGCGGCACCAGCGGCGGCGGCAGCTTGCGTTCGACGATCACGCGGTGCAGGGGGCCGCCGGGGCGCAGTTCGCTGGCGTAGAGCACCAGTCCCGTCGGCGCGAACGGCTTGGCGTTCAGCGTGCTGCCGAGTTTCCTCATCTCGTCGACCATCGCCAACGCCCCGAAGTCGGTGCGGATGCGGCCGAGGGTGACGTGCGGCGTGAAGCCGCGCTTTTCGCGTTCGACGCCAAGCGATTCGGCGCGCATCACCAGTTCTTCATGCAGGTGCGTCACCGCCTCCGCATCACCACCGAGTCCCGCCCACAGCACGCGCGGAACGCCGCGCGGCGGGAAGTGGCCAAGCTCCTGCAAGTGCAACGACAACGGCGGCAGCGTCACCGCCGCGACGACATGGGCGAGGTCGTCGACGGCGTCGTCCGGCAGTTCCCCAGCGAACACCAGGGTCAGGTGCAGTTGGTCGGCAGGCACCCATTTCACGTCGTAGCGACTGCGCAATGGGGCAATGACGTTGGTGAGGTGGTTCCGAACCGGAGTCGGTAGATCGAGGGCGACGAAGCAGCGCACGCGCGGATGCTAGCGGAGCGCGCGGCAATCACCGTGCTACAACACGACGATGCCGACGACGCCGTGCTTTCACGTGGATGCATTCACTTCGAAGCCGTTCCGCGGCAACCCGGCCGCTGTCTGTTTGCTGGCCGCCGCGAAGCCCGCGCGCTGGATGCAGGCGGTCGCGGCGGAGATGAATCTGTCGGAGACGGCGTTCGTGTCGCCGATGGCGCGCGGCTTTCGGCTGCGTTGGTTCACCCCGCAGGTGGAAGTCGATTTGTGTGGGCACGCGACGCTGGCGACCGCGCATGTGTTGTGGTCGGAAGGGTTGGCGGCGCGCGATCACGTCCTGGTCTTTACGACGCGCAGCGGTGTGCTGACCGCGGCCCAACGCAGCGATCGCATCGAACTCGATTTCCCGGCGCGCCCGGCGGTGCGCTGCAAAGTGCCTGCGGGCTTGTCGAAGGCGCTTGGCGTGACGCCAGTGTTCGTGGCGCGCAACCAAGACGACCTGTTGGTCGAGCTGGCGAGTGAACGACAAGTGCGGTCTCTGCAGCCGAACCTGACCGCACTCGTCAAGTTGCCAGTGCGCGGCGTGATCGTCACCGCCCGCAGCAGCGGCAAGTTCGACTTCGTATCGCGGTTCTTCGCACCAGCCGTAGGCGTGCCGGAGGATCCGGTGACGGGGTCGGCCCACTGCGGCTTGGCACCGTTCTGGGCGGAGCGCCTCGGCCGCACGACGCTGCGCGGCTTTCAAGCCTCGGCGCGCGGCGGCATCGTCGAAGTCGAACTGCGCGGCGAGCGGGTGCTGCTGCGCGGCACCGCCGTCACGGTGGTGCGCGGCGAACTGCTTGCGTGAACGGTTGGAACGGCACCGGCGCCGATCGGCTCGCCCATCAAGCGGTCGCTGGCAGATCGTGCACGGAGAGCAGGCCGTGCCGTCGCCAGCCGATGGTGAGCATCCAGGTGTGCGCAGCGGTCACCGGGCGTGGCATCGCTGCGATGCCGCGCACGACGATGGTCTCCCGAAATCCATCGAACCACGGCGCCGAAGTGAAGGTGTCGATGGCCTGCGGCACCGCGACCTCGCGACCTTCGGCCGCGTGCTTCTTCCCGTTCCCCAGCACGTAGCGCAGCGCGTTCCGGACCTCGCGTGGCGTCTTCAGGATGCGGTCGTGGTAGCGATCGGCGAACACGGTACCGCGACGTTGCCACAGCTTGTTCAGGGCTTTGGCGATGCGGATCGCGAGGCCCTTGACGCCTCGCGCCAGACTGCCCCGGTTGCCCGCCTCGACCAGCAGATGCAGATGGTCGTTGAGCACTGCGTAGTGCGTGAGGCGAAAGCCGTAGCGGTCGCAGCCGTTGGCGAAGCAAGCGAGCAACACCCGGTACTCAGCACGGCTGCGCAGTCGGGGCAGTCGCTGCAGCATCTTCATGGTCACGTGGGCGGGGAAGCGGGACGCCAGTGCTGGCCGCGGGCGGTGGCCGATGCCTGCCTTCTCGCCCTTGGGCTTCCGGCCGGCGCCTGGCCGCCGCCCGCCGTGCTGGCGAAACGGCAGCACGCCTTGCTGCGGTTGCTTCTGCTCTGGGCGGTGCGCACGACGGACCATGATGATTGAGCGGACATTAACGAGTGGTTCGCTGACGTCAAGAGGCGTTCGGAGGATGTTCGCCGCATCGGTTCATTGCGGCATCGACCCATTGCCGCATCGACCTTGGCTGTCACCATCCTGCTTCCCCTCTCTTGGCCAGGCAACGAGCCCCGCCGCGAAACGAGCCCCGCCGCGATCAGCCCGAGCATCCCCGGCCAACCCCTGTGTCCAGCAGGGCCACTGGTGGGTCACGATCAGGTCTGGTGTCGGCGAGCACCAAGAGGCCGCTCTGCGGGCGGTGGGCAGAGTCACTCTTGGGCGCATCCCAATCTGACGCCCGGGAAGACCCGTCGATATGCTCCGCCGCCTCGAAGAAGCCTGTCACCAGCATGCCGAAGCCCGACCCAGCCGCGCCACGTCCCAACGACCGTCCCAACGACTTGCCCCGTGACCAGCCCAATGAACTGGTGAACGACCCGTTGCTGCGCGACGCGCCCACGGTCGAAGGCTTCAAGGTGCTGGACCCAGCGGTGCTCTACGCGAAGGTCGGCCAAGGCGGCATGGGGGCGGTCTACCGCGGGCGGCACTTCAAGCTCGACCTCGACGTCGCGGTGAAGTGCCTCAAGCCGTCGCTCGCCGCCGAGGACCCGGACTTCGTCAAGCGCTTCGAACGCGAGGCGCGGCTCGCCGCCAGCATCGGCCACCAGAATGTGGTGCGCGTGATGGACGTGCAGGAGAAGAACGGCCTGCACTATCTGGTGATGGAGTTCGTGCGCGGCGAGACCGCGCGCGAGCGGGTGAAGCGAAAGGGCAAACTCACTGAGGCGGAAGCGCTCGCCATTCTGCTTGGCGCCACCGCGGGACTCGCCGAGGCGCACGCGCGCGGCATCGTGCATCGCGACATCAAGCCCGACAACATCATGGTGTCGCTGGAGGGGCGCGTGAAACTGGCGGACCTCGGTCTCGCCAAGTCGAGCGGCAACGTCGACGGGCGCAGCCTGTCGATGTCGATGTCGGCCCCGGCGTCGCGCATCATGGGCACGCCGCAGTACATGCCGCCCGAGCAGTGGAAGTCGACGGACGTCGATGCAGCCGCGGACATCTGGGCGCTTGGGGCGACGTTCTTCTACTTGGTGACGGGCCGCGCGAGCTGGCCGGGTCAACGCAAGGGCCAGCCGGATCTCGACTACCTGAACGAGATCTCGCAGCACATTCAGAATGAAGACCATCCGGATCTGCGCACGGAGCGGCCGGACCTCAAGCCCGCCGTGCATGCGCTGTTTGAGCGCTGCGTGCGTCGCGACCCCAATGAGCGGTTTACCGACGCGCGGGCGTTGCTGAAGGAACTGCGCAAGCTGCAGATCGACGAAGAGGAAGTGCTGTTCGATCCGGAGACGGGCTCTGGCATCCTGCGCGCGGGCGTGGTGACGCCGCCGCCGCGGCAGACCTTGCTGCGCATCCGGGCTGCGGTCGAGACGATGACGGGGCAGGCGACGACGGCGGAGCCAGCGGGTGGGTTCGCGCCGAGGTCGGAAGGGCAGACGATTCCGAGTGCGCGGGCGGCGGCGCGTTCGCCGATGGTGTTGGTGCTGGGGGTGCTGCTGCTTGGGTTGCTGGGGATCGGGTATGCGGCGGGGTGGTTCACGAGCGAGGACCTGACGCGCAAGACCGATGACGAGGCGCGCCGCAATGAAGGCAAGCCGCAGCCGACGGCGACCCCAGAGAAGGAGAAGCCTTCCTCACCCGCACCCACTGGCGACACGAAGGCGGATGCACGCGCGGCCTACGAACGTGGCAAGCAACTGCTGCCGCAGAAGGGGCAGCTCGACGCGGCGATCGCGGCGTTCGAGGACGCGCTGCGGCTCGACGGTTCGCTGCTTGACGTCAAGGATCCACTTGCGGCCGCGCTGTCGCAGAGGGTCAAGGAACTCGGCGACAGCGACCTCGACCGCGCCTTCATGTTGTGCACGCGTGCTGCGGCGCTGAAGCCCGGCGATCGGGTGGTGCTGCTGCGGCACGAAGAACTTCGCGGCAAGTTAGCGGCGCGGCTCGTGGCCGGACTCGCGATCACGACGCCAATGGATGGGGCGCTGCTGAGTTCACGGCAGTTGCTGCTGGAAGGCAGCGCCGAGAGCAAGAATCTGCGAGCGGTGCGGTTCGCGTTGCTGCCAGGCAACACCGTGCGGACGACGTTCCCGGAGCAGAGTCAGGACGCGTCGGTCATCAGTGGTGCGTGGTCTGGCCCTTGTCAGTTCGCCGCGGATGGTGCGTGGCAGATCTGGATCGAAGGCGAGGACGGCAATGGGGTGAAGGCAATGCTGTCGGCGGCGTGCAAGGTCGTCGTCGATACGGTCGATCCGGTGCTGGTGTTGCAACAGCCGTTGGCCAACGTGCCGTGCGGTGCGCGGGTGGCGGTCGGCGGCAAGGTGACCGATGCGTCGGTGTGCACCGTCATGGTGAACGGGCAGGCGGCGAAGGTCGACGGCGATCGGTTTGCGTTGGATCTGACGATGGGGGATGGTCGGCAGGAGATCGTGGTGGTGGTGCGGGACGCGGTGGGGCGCACGGTGATGGAGAAGCGTTCGATCGTGGTCGATGCGGTGGCGCCTGGGCTGACGTTGGCGGTGTTGCCGAAGGTGACGAAGGACAACCAGGTGTCGATCGCTGGCACGGTGAAGGACCTGCAAGGCGGGGAGCTGAAGGTCGACGGCAAGGTGGTGACGGCGGCTGCGGATGGTGCGTTCGCGGTGCCGTTCGCGCTGGGTAGCGACCAATCGTTTGCGATTGAGGTCGAGGCGAAGGATGCGCTCGGCAATCGCAGCACGGCCAAGGTGGTGGTGCGGCGCGATACGGTGGCGCCGGTGGTGGAGTGGACGTCGCCGGATGCGAGCAAGCCGGTGCAGGCTGGCGAGGTCGAGGTTGCGGGGACGGTGCAAGATGAGGGGGGTGTGGCGGGGGTGACGGTGAATGGCCAGGTGGCGACGCTGCGTGGGTCGGTGTGGACGGCGAAGGTGGCGGTCGCGACGGCGGCGAGTGGGAGCACGTTGTTGGCGACGACGCGGGTCACGGTGGTGGCGACCGACGCGGTGGGCATTGCGAGCAAGCCGTTGCTGCGGGTGTTGACGGCGGCGCCGACGTTCGGGGCCAAGATCGAGACCAGCATTGGCTTGACGATGATCCGGATCGATCCGAAGCCATTCACGATGGGCACGCCGGGGAACACCGGCGATGAGACGCCGCATCAGGTCACGATCACCAAGGGCTACTGGATCGGCGAGACCGAGGTCACGCAGGCGCAGTGGAAGGCGGTGATGGGGGCGAAGAACTGGGGCAGTGACTACGAGAAGGTGGGCGATCGCTATCCGGCGACGACTGTCGACTGGAACGAAGCGGTGGCGTTCTGCGACAAGCTGACGGAGATGGAACGCGCCGCGGGCCGCCTGCCAGATGGGTGTCGCTATGGGCTGCCGAGTGAGGCCGAGTGGGAGTACGCGTGCCGAGGCGGGTCGACATCGGCGTTCTGTTATGGCGACGAGGAGAATCGCTTGGCGGAGTTCGCGGTGTTTGGCAAGGAGGTTGAGAAGGGCAACTCAGCGGATCCGGTGCGCACCAAGAAGCCCAATGCGTTCGGGCTCTACGACATGCACGGCAACGTGTGGGAGTGGTGCGCGGACTATGCCGACTACACCGATGGAAAGGTGGTGACGAACACCTACGCGGGTGCCGTCACGGATCCGCTCTGTCTCAGCGGCTCGCTGCGCGTGTTCCGGGGCGGCTGCTGGCTCTGCGAGCCGGCGAGCTGCCGGTCGGCGTACCGGTTCGCGTTCGTCCCGGGCTACGCCTACGTCAACCTGGGCTTCCGCCCAGCCCTGCTCGCAAGGTCTTCAAGCAAGTGAAGCAAGCCAGTCAGTTGTCCGAGACCGACAGCGCGGCGACGGCTGGGCGCAGGCCGGAGAAGCAGCGGAGCTGCGCGGCCTGCGGCCAGACGGCGGCGCGATGGCGGGCGGGAACTACAGATGCGCGTGGAGTACACGCCGTATTTTTGTGAAAACGTATGATCGACCATGCCCATCAAGTTCTTCGCCGTCCAAGCTCTCGACCCCGGCGACGTCGAGAACGACATCAACCGCTTCACTCGCACCCACCGCACCGTCAGCATCGACCGCAAGCTCGTCACCGTGAACGATCGCCCCGTCTGGTGCCTGTGCGTCGAGTACGTCGAGAATGGCGTGCCTACGACCAGCGGCGGCAGGCAAGGCGGCGGCGACTTCCAGCGCCCGCGCATCGACTATAGGGAGACGCTGTCCCCCGCCGACTTCGCCGTGTTCAGCAAGCTGCGCGACGAGCGCAAGGCCATCAGCGAGCAGGAGGGCATCCCGGTGTTCGCCGTGTTCACCAACGAGCAGCTCGCCGCCGTCGCGCAGAAGCGGCCACAGACCAAGACCGCATTGCAGGAGATCGAAGGCGTCGGTGTCGGCAAGAGCACCCGCTACGGCGAACGCCTGCTCGAAGTGCTGCTGACGTTCCCGCCCGCCGAGCTTGTGGCGTCGATCCCGACCTCGACCGAGGCCCCGTTCGCGACGACGACGCCGTGAAGCGCGAAGGCAACCTGCTGCCGCGCATCGTCGAGCGCGACAACCTGCAGCGCGCGTTCTGGAAGGCGAGCAAGAGCCGACGGGCAGCGAAGGACGTGGTCGCGTTCCAGCAAGACCTCGACACCAACCTTGCGCGCATGGCGAAGGCCATCGAGGACGGCAGCATCGAAGTCGGCAGGTTCACCAGCTTCGAGATCCGCGACCCGAAGCCGCGCCGCATCTTCGCGCCGCGCTTCGAAGAGCGCGTGCTGCACCACGCGATGATGAATGTGTGCGGGCCGCGGCTCGATCGCTACCTGATCGACCACACGTATGCCTGTCGTGTCGGCCGTGGCACCCACGCCGCGATCGCGCAGGCGCAGCAGTACGCGCGGCAGTGGCCGTTCGTGCTGCAGCTCGACGTGCGCCACTACTTCGACGCGATCGACCACGAACGCTTGCTCGCGCAGTTGGCGCGGCTGTGGAAGGACCAGGCGCTGCTCGCCCTGTGCGAACGCATCGTGCGCAGCTACGAGGTCGAGCCGGGCAAGGGCCTGCCGATCGGCACGCTGACCAGCCAACACTTCGCGAATGTGTACCTCGGCGCCTTCGACCACTTCGCCAAGGGCGAACTGAAGTGTCATGGCTACGTGCGCTACATGGACGACATGCTGCTGTTTGGCGCCAGTCGGGCCGCGTGTCGGGAATGGCTCGCGGTGGTGTCGGTGTGGCTGCGCGAGCAGTTGCTGGTCGAACTGAAGCCGCCGCTGGTGCGTGATGTCGGGCACGGGTTCGACTTCCTCGGCACGCGCGTTCGGCCGAGCCACGTCGTCATGAGCGGCAGCAGAAAACGACGTTGGGCGATCGGCATGCGGCGGCTGTGCCGGGCCTTCGCGATGGGGACGATCGACGAGGCGGCGTTCGCCCGCCGCAGCGAAGCGATGGTCGCGCACGCAGGGCAGGTGGCCTCGCGCGGCTTCCGCGAGCATGTGCTGCAGCGACTGGCTGCGGATGGGGTGCTGGTTGGGTAGCCTGCGCGCAGCCCGCAAGGGCTGCGGTGCACTGCCAAGCGGCTCGCAGCGCGTGAACCGGGGCGGCAGCTGGAACAACGAGCCGGCGAACTGCCGGTCGGCGAACCGGAACGCGAACGACCCGGGCAACGCCAACAACAACCTGGGCTTCCGCCCAGCCCTGCTCGCAAGCTCTTGCCCGGCGCGGTGGCAAGACCAGGCCGTGGACCGGTGTCGCGGTGTGCGCGTTCTGGCGCCACGAACGAAGCGATTGAGGAAGCCCCGGGCTGGTAGTGCTGGCGGATGCGGTGCGAAGGCTCGGGGCGTTCCGCTTCGCGCGTGTGCTGTGCCGACGACAAGACCCTGGCGCCGGTCGGCATCGCGAGGTTTTCCAGCCAGCGGATCGCGGGCCTCTTCCGGTGTAGCTACGCTGTAGTTACGATCGATTCATGGACGATGTGCGGTTCGCTTGGGACCAGAACAAGGCCAAAGCAAACCTGCGCAAGCACGGCGTTTCGTTCGAGGAGGCGGAGACGGTCTTCGCCGACGACAACGCCTTGTTGCAGGACGATCCCGATCACTCCCTCGACGAGGATCGCGGCATCCTGCTCGGACTCAGTGCCAAGACTCGTCTCCTGGTCGTTGTGCATACTCTGCGCGACGACGGCCGCACGATCCGCGTCATCTCCGCGCGACGAGCAACCCGTTCAGAGCAACGCCAATACCTCGACCGAATCGACCGATGAGAAAGCAGTACGACTTTTCTGGAGCCCGCCGCAATCCGTACGCGAAGCGCATCAAGCGGCAGGTGACCATTCGACTCGATCAAATCACTGTCGATTACTTCAAGCAGCTCGCCGTCGATGCTGCGATGCCGTACCAGACGCTGATCAACCTCTACCTGCGCGACTGCGCAGCTTCAGGCAGAAAGCTCGCGATGGCCTGGAAGCAGTGAGGTGCGGCAAGCGTGTGCTGGCGCGGTGATGCTGGCCTTGGGCAAGGAAGTAGCGGAGATCGCTGGCCTGAGGCCATTACAGCGGGGTGGGAAGCCTCAGATGCGGGCGACTTCTAGCGCCCGCGGCGTCATCGACGAATCCGCGGCGTGCAATGAACAGCCGGTTGGACTCGACAGAGCACATGCTCACGTCGCCATCGGCCTCGAATGCAGCACACACAGCACCCGCTTGTACGCTGACGAAATGAACAAGCATCTCGAACGGATCACCATCGATCCCGAACAGTGCGGTGGCCGAGCCTGCATCCGGGGGCTGCGCATTCGCGTGATCGACGTCCTGGATCTGCTGGCCTCCGGCCTTGACCAGCAGCAGGTGTTGGCCGAACTACCAGACCTCGAGCCCCAAGACATTCCTGCCGCTTTGGTCTACGCGCGGCGTCGGCTCGACCATCCGGTGCTGGCCGCGTGAAGTTCTGGAGCGACGCGCAGTGTCTCCCCAACTTGCGCAACGGCTGGCAACGCAGTTCTCGGTGGACGCACAGTCTCTGCGGTATCTCGGCCCTGCAGCGCGCGAAGGACGGCGCGATCTTCCTTGCCGCGCGGGTCTATCGGGGACGGCACCACCGAGGCGGGTGCACGCCACGCCTGCAGAAGATTGGCGAGTGAAGTGCCACCGATCGACATCGAGATGACCCATTGCACTGCGCATGGTTCTCATCCGATCTCACGATGCCTTGGTTCGCTACATCTTCGGCGAACCGGAGCAGATGGCGGAGCTGCTGCGGGCGTGCTTGCCGCCCGCGATGGCGGCGGCGATCGACTGGTCGACACTGCGTCGCGTCGAAGGCTCGTTCGTTGATGAAGCGCTGCAAGGCCGACGCACCGACATGCTGTTTGAAGTGCGTATGGGCGAGGCGACCGTCTTGCTCTACACGGTCTTCGAGCACAAGTCGCACGACGACCACTTCACGTCCTGGCAGATGGCGCGCTACGTGGTGCGCGTGGTCGACCAATGGTTGGTGGAGCATCCGGCGGCCAAGTCGTTGCCGGCGGTGTTGCCGTTTGTGCTGTACCACGGCGACCGAGCGTGGCAGGCGAAGCGCATCCCGCACGAGCTGGTCGACTTGCGCGGCTGTGAGGTCGGCGTCGCGACCTTCCTACGCCCACTGCAGATGCGCTTGCCATTTCATCTGTTGGACTTGTCGCAGCTCGACGAGGGCCTGATCGATGCCATGCGACTGTCGGCGATCAGTGCCCTGACCCTGCGGTTTCTG
>CANEYR010000027.1 GCA_947444055.1 Planctomycetota bacterium | reverse complement strand
GGTGTCGTCACGCCGAGCACGAGGTCCGCGCGTTCCGCGATCATCAGTGTGGCTGGACCGATCCCGGCGCCGGTGTCGATGACCACGATGTCGAATTCGCGGGCAGCCTCCGCGATGGCCTGCAGCGCGCGCAGTCGCAGCGTCTCGTCATCGCTGGCGAGCAGCGTCGAACCCGATCGACCGAGCAGAACGCGCAGCCCACCTGGCCCGTCGATGATCGCTTCCTGAATGGTCGCGGCGCGGGTGGCGACGGCTTCGAGGTCGTGCTTAGCGGACAGTCGCAGGTGCACTGCGATGTTGCCGCAGCCCGGATCGAAGTCGACCAGCAGCGTGCGATGGCCAGCGCGCGCCAGCAGCAACGCCAGATTGGTCGCGAGCATGGTCTTGCCGACACCACCCTTGGCGCCGGCCATCGCCAGCCACGGGGTCGTCGGTGGGCGCGGAATCTGTAGGCCGCGACCCTGGTGCGGTGAGTGCGTGGAAGGGTTCATGCGGAGGCTCCAGCGGGTTCGCAGTCAAAGGCGGCGCGCGCGATGGCCATGGCGTCGGCTGGCACGATGTCGGCAGGCACTTCTTGGCCAACACAGATGTGTGAGAACGCCAGGCCGCGCTCGGCGACAGCGCCGACCGCTTCGCCGGGGGCGACGGTTTCGTCCCATTTCGTCAGACACACGCCGTCGATGCCGAGCGGCTCGAATGCATCCAGCACGACTTGGCAATCGCGGGCGCGGGTGCCGGCGGCGAGGCACAGCAGGGTGCCACACTTGCCAGCGCGCAGAGTGCCTTCGAGCAGGGGCATGGCGTCGCGGTCGCGCGGGCTGCGGCCGGTGGTGTCGACGAAGATGCGATCGCAGTTGGAGTGATGTTGCAGCAGGCGCCGCAGATCGGTTGCCGTCAACGCGATGTCGAACGGCACCGCCAAGAGGTCCGTGAACGCGCGCAGCTGTTCGACGGCGGCCATGCGGTAGGTGTCGAGCGTGACGATGGCGACGCGTTCGCCGCGGTCCTTGGCGCGTGCGGCGAGTTTGGCGAGGGTCGTGGTCTTGCCGACGCCGGTGGGTCCGACCAGCGCGATGGTGCGGAACGTGGTCTCCGGTGCCTCGACGCGCTGCTCCGTGCGCAGCAGGCTTGCGAGCACGCGGCTCGCCAAGGCTGGCAGGGCGGGGTCGCCAGGGCGCGACAGGTCGACGCGGGTGCCGAGCAGCGCCTTCTCGACGGCGCGCAGCACGGTGGTTGGCATGCCGAAGTCCGTGGCTTTGTCAGCGAGTGGTTGGTAGCCGCGCGTCCACTTCGAAAGTACGCCAGCACTGCCAGCCTGGTCCGCGCGCGGCAGTTGTGCTTCGGGCCGAGCGGCAACGACCAAGTAGCCAGTGCGCGTCTGCCGCGTCTCGACGACCAGAGCCTCTTCGCCGCACTCGGCGCGCACGCGCACGAGGGCGTCCGCCAAGGTCTTCGCTTCAAATCGCTTGAGCAACATGGGATGTCAGTTCGTTCGGTGGTGTGCGGGATCAGCCAGCAACGGCGATGCGCTGCGTCGTTTCGACCTTGCGCGCTGGCGTCGTCTCTTGGTAACTCAGAACAGCGGCGTTCGGGATGACGCCCGCGATCGCTTCGGCGAGGAACGGCCGCAAGCTGGCGCGCGTGACCAGCACCGGGTCGCGGCCACTCTTCGCCATCGCGGACAGCGCCTCGGCGGTGCGATCGACGAAGCGCCCGAGGAATCCAGGCGGCAGGTTGGCGACGCCGTCCGTGCCAGCCAGGGCTTCGGCGAGGTTGCGTTCGAGTTCTGGATCGAGGAACGCGGCGTGCAGCGTGCCGGCGATATCGAGGTGTGGCTCGACGATGGTGCGAGCGATGCGGGCGCGCACGTGCTCGGTGAGTTGGCGCGGGTCCTTGGTCTCGATGCAGGCGTCAGCGAGGCCTTCGAGGATCGTCTGCAGGTTGCGGATCGGCACGCCTTCCTTCAGCAGGCTGGCGAGAATGCGCTGCACTTGGCCGAGCGTCAGTTGCCCTGGGATCAGCTCTTCGACGACTGCCGGTGAGACCTTCTTGAGGTTGTCGATCAGCGACTTGACGTCGTCGCGCGACAGCAGTTCGCCCGCGACCTTCTTCAACACTTCGGTCAGGTGCGTGATCAGCACCGACGCCGCGTCGATGACGGTGTAGCCGAGCAGTTCGGCGCGGTCCTTGTCGCTCTCTTGGATCCAACGTGCGGCGAGTCCGAACGCGGGCTCGATGGTCTCGATGCCGGCGATCGGCGCGGCGGTGCCGCTTGGATCCATCGCTAGGTATTGGCCTGCGCGCAGCGTGCCGCGCGCAATCTCTTGGCCACCGAGCAACACGCGATAGGTGTTGGGATCGAGCTGCACGTTGTCGCGCACACGGATCGGCGGCACGACGAGGCCAAGGGTCTGCGCAAACTGACGGCGCAGCGCGCGAATGTGATCGAGCAAGCCGCCATGGCGACCCGGTTCGACGAGGCCGATGAGTCGGTAGCCGATTTCGACACCGAGGCGATCGACGCCCAGCAGCTCTTCGACTGGTGCGGCGTTCTCGTCGGGCTTGGTGGTCGCTGGCTCTGCGGCGGCCTTCTTGTCGGCTTCAAACTTGGCGCGGGACTTCTCGATCGTGCTCGAGAACGTGAACAGCACGGCGGCGATGATCGCGAAGAGCACCGTCGGCATGCCCGGCAGCAGCGCCATCAGCACCAGCAAGCCCGCGACGAGGCGCAGCGCGCGGCCGCTGCCCAGCATCTGGTCGCCCATCTCCTGGCCGAGGCCTTGTTCGCTGGCGCCCTTCGTCACCAAGATGCCGGCCGCCGTCGACACCAACAGGGCGGGGATCTGCGCCACGAGGCCGTCGCCGATGGTGAGGATCGTGTACTTCTCGAACGCCTGCGGCAGCGTCATGTTGCCATACACCATCGCCATGATGAGGCCGCCGACGATGTTGATGACCGTGATGATGAGTCCGGCCACGGCGTCGCCGCGCACGAACTTACCGGCACCATCCATGCTGCCGTAGAACTCCATCTCGGTGGTCAGCGCCTGGCGTTTGGCCTTCGCTTCTTCACTCGTGATCAAGCCCGCGCCGAGGTCGGCGTCGATCGACATCTGCTTGCCAGGCATCGCATCGAGTGCGAAGCGCGCCGACACTTCACTGATGCGGTTCTGGCCTTTCGTGATCACGATGAACTGGATCACGACCAACACGAGGAAGATGACGATGCCGACCAACGGTTGGCCGCCAACCACGAAGCTGCCGAAGGTGCGGATGACGTCGCCGGCGTCACCATCAAGCAGAATCAGACGCGTCGAGCTGACGTTGAGAGCGAGGCGAAACAGCGCCGTGAACAACAGCACACTCGGGAACGTGCTGAATTCGACTGGCCGACCGGCGTTGAGCACCGCCATCAGGATGAGCAAGCTCACCGTGATGTTCATGCACAACATCGCGTCGAGCAGGAGCGTCGGGACGGGCACGATCATCACCGCGACGATGCCGACGAAGAACAACGCCAAGAACGTGTTCTTCTGGGTGCCTCTCTTGATGTCGACCATGACTCAGCGACTCTCCATGGGGCTCACGCGGTGCGTCCCTTCAGGCGGTAGACGTGACCAAGAACCGTGGCAACGGCTTGGTAGAAGCGTTCGGGAACGGTCTGCCCGACTTTGACGGCGCGATACAGGGCGCGCGCCAATGGCGGGTCTTCCATCAACGGGACGCCGTGTGCTTTGGCCAGGGTGCGGATCGCCAGCGCGACCTCGTCCATGCCCTTGGCGACGACGAGCGGGGCGGCGTCACGCTTGCGGTCGTAACGCAGGGCCACCGAAAAGTGGGTGGGGTTGGTGATGATGACATCGGCCTTCGGCACCTCGGCCATCATGCGATGACGCAGCAGCTCAAGGCGCGCGCGTCGTTGCCGCAGCTTGATCGCGGGGTCGCCTTCGGCGCGCTTGCGTTCGTCCTCGACCTCTTGCTTGCTCATCATGTTGCGCTTCGCGAACGAGAAGCGCTGCCAGATGAAATCGATGAACGCGATGGTCGTGACGAAGGCGCCGACCCAGAGCATCAAGCTCATGGCCAGGTCAGCAATCGTCGAGGCGGCGGTCGCGAAGGTCTGTTCGTGCAGGCGCAGCAACGACGGCAGGCGATCGCCAACGACCATCCACAGCACCGCGACCAGCACCACCAGCTTGATGGCGGCGAAGCCAGTGCGGACGAGCGCTTGCACGTTGAAGACGCGCTTCCAGTTAGCGAGTGGATTGAGGCGCTCAAGCTTGAAGCCGATCACTTCGCTCGACCAACTCACCCCGATCTGGCCGTAGCCTATGAGCAGCGTGGCGCCGGTCAGCGTCAGCACGAACACCGCAAACGGCGGCATGATGATGCTGAGCGCGCTGAGCATTTCTTGGCAGACGCCGGGGATCTGGTCGAGGCTGCGGCCATCGAGGTCGACGGTCAGTCCTTGCCGCAGCACCTGCGCGAAGGCATCGATCAGCCATTCCCCGCACCACATCATCAGCAGCGCCGCGACGAACAGCACGCCACCTTGCACGAGTTCGCGCGAGAGCGGCGAGTCGCCGCGGTTGCGTACTTCGGTCAGCCGCGACGGCGTCGGTTTCTCGGTCTTGCCTTGGTCGTCACCGAAGAGGCCCATGGGTCAGACCGGGAACATCGCGGCGGTTCCATCGAGGATCGCGCGGAAGGTTTGGATGAGGAACGGCGCGCCTTCGGCCAGGAAGAACGCGAGAAAGCCAAGCGCGACGATCACTCGCAGCGCGAAGCCGAACTCCATCAGGTTGATGTTGGGAACGGCGCGGCCGAGCAGCACCATGCCGACCGACAGCAGCAGCATTACGCCGAGCACCGGGAACACGTACTGCAGGGCCAGTTGCACGCTGCCGGCGACGAGTTGGCGCAGCCCTTCCCAAATCGGCACGATGTCGAACGTCTCGCCGACGGGGCAGGCGCGGAAAGTCTGTTCGAGCACGCGCAGCGCGTCGTGATGCAGGTCGAACTGCAGGATCAGCAAGAAGCCGAGCACCTGCAGCAACTGGGAGATAACGGTGGCGTCGGCGCCGCTCTCGGGGTTCATGGTGCGCGCCATCGAGAAGCCCATCTCGGAGCTCACGACTTCACCGGCGCTGATCAGCAGTGAGGTCATCGTCGACAGCGCAAAGCCGAGCGCCAACCCGACGACCGCTTCACGCACGCCCATGACGCCGAGAGTGAGCACGTGATCCGCCGCTTGCACGCGCTGGTCGCCAACCCACCAGAAGACGCCGCCGAGCGCCACCGACAGGATCAGACGCAGCATGAAGGAGTCCGCTTGCCGGCCGAACAGCGGCGCTACGGCGAAGAAGGCGCCTGCCCGCACCACGTGCAGGAAGAACGACGTCGCGTAATCTTGGGCCAGCGAGAAGTCCATCGGCGGATCGTTCCGTTCAGCCGCTCAGCCCGTAGGCCGCGAGGTTTTTGAACAGGGATGCCGTGTACTCGCGCAGAACGCCGAGGATCCAAGGCATCAGCAGCACGATGGTGGCGAGCACCGCCAGCATCTTGGGGACGATGGTGAGCGTCTGCTCCTGCAGCGACGTCACCGTCTGGAAGAAGCTGACAGCGAGGCCGACCATCATGCCGACGAGCAGTGCCGGCGCGCAGATCATGAGCGCCGTCAGCAACGTGGTCTTCGCGAGGTCGATGAGTGTTTCGTGGCCCATTGGGTTCTCCGATCAGGGAACGAAGCTCTGCGCGAGCGAGGTGACGACAAGGTCCCAGCCGCCGACGAGGATGAACAACAGCAGCTTGAGTGGCGTCGATACGACGACTGGCGGCAGGCTGAACATGCCCATCGAGACGAGGATGGAACTGATGACCAGATCGATGACGACGAAGGGCAGGAACAACACGAATCCCATTTGGAACGCAGTCTTGATTTCCGACAGCGCGAACGCCGGCACCGCGACGTGGAACGGCGTGTCGAGGGCCGTGGCCGGACGCGCCGTGCGGCTGAGTTCCAGGATCAAGGTGACGTCCTCTTCGCGCGTTTGCGCCAGCATGAACTGGTTCATGCGCCTCTGGGCGATGTCGGCGGCTTCGCGCCAATCCATGCGACCAGCGACGTACGGTTCGTAGGCCTTGTCGTAGATGTCGGTGACGACCGGACGCATGACGAAGATCGTCATGAACACCGCGAAGCCGGTGGTGATCATCGCAGGCGGCAAGTCCTGCATGGACATCGCGCGCTTCAAGAACGACAGCACGATGACGATGCGGGTGAAGCACGTCATCGTCATCACGATGGCCGGCGCCATCGCCAGCAGCGTCATCAGCAACACGATCTCGAGGGCGCTACCGAGTGATTGCTTGCCGTCGCCGCCGCGAATCGCGAGCGTGACGCCAGGACCAGCGCCGGTCGTTGGCACCGGGTCCTGGGCGGCGAGGCGGCCGACGCCGACGGTCGCGCCGTTGCCCGGAGGTGCCGTCGCTGGATCGTTCGCGTCCTGCGCGACCACAGGAGCGGCCAGCCAGAGCATCGCGAACAGGATCGTGCGCAGGAAGTTCATGAGCGTCCTGCCTTCTGCAGCAGGTTGCGGAAGTCGGCGAGACCAACTTGTTCGCGTTCCGCGGCGCGCATTCCGGCGGGCGTCGGCAAGCGCCGCGGCTGCGGTTGCGCGGGGCGAGGGATGACGAGGTCCTTTGGCACGGCACCGTCGTCGTCACCAGCGACGACGTCGACGCTCTGTGAGTGTGGCGACGACGCGGCTCGGCGCTGCACTTCGGCTTCGTCAGCGGCTCGCTCCGGCAGCTTGCCACTGTCGAGCAGCGCGATGCCGCGATCGGTCTCGCCGATCAGCAGGATGCGGTCATCAAACTCGATCGCGTGCACGGCCTGGCGCGTCGACAAGCGCAGCGTCTGGCGCAGGGCCATCAGGTTCGCGCCGCGCGGGGCGCGGGAGGGGCCACGCAAGCGGCGCAACAGCAGCACAGCACCGATGCCGAGCAGCAGCACGCCAGTCAGGGCGCTGCCCATCTGCCACAAGTCGGGGGCGCGCGGCAGCGCGGTTGGTTCGCGCCGGTTGGTCGGGGCCGGGTTCGCGGGTTCAACCGCCGTCGGCGGTGCGCTGGGCGCGCCCTTCTGGTCGGAGCCGCTCTGCATAGAGAGCGTGCCCATGATCAGCATGGCGGCGATTGCGGGCGGGATCAGGAGCCATTTTTTGGTCGACTTCATCGTGTCCTCACGCCTCTTCGTGAGCACACGACGTGCCAACCGCTAAACCACCAGATGTTGTGGTAGCTGGGTGGTGTGAGCGGACTGGTGCGTGGTGATCCCCGACAGATCGTTGTCGTTGCGT
This sequence comes from Planctomycetota bacterium, assembly GCA_947444055.1. Lineage (GTDB taxonomy): Bacteria > Planctomycetota > UBA1135 > UBA1135 > UBA2386 > UBA2386. The sequence continues at coordinate 39,147 of CANEYR010000027.1, read as the reverse complement.
ACGACACTGCTCGCGGCGCTGCGATCGTCTGCTACCGTCGTCGCACCATGTCGCGAACGGCGTTCGACGAGCTCGTGCATCGAGTCAACAACCTGCTCGGGACCATCGAGATCCAGGCGGAAGTGGCGCACGGGGATGGCACGTTGCAGGCCTACACGGAGGCTTTGGCGCGCATCGTCGAGTCGTCGCGCAAGGTGCAAGAAGACGTTCGCCGTCTGCGCAATGCGGCGAAGGGCGAGAACGGCTGACGCGGTAGTCACGGCGTCGGCGCGGCCGGCGGCTCGCTAGCCCCAGGCAGCAGCGTGCCGAGCTTTTGCGCCAGCAGCATCTCGTCGCAGGGGAAGCCGAGGATGGCGTCGGCGCGCGACAAGAAGGCTTGGGTCACGCGCTGGCGCGACGGGTGGTGGATGAGCAGCACGACTTTGGTCGTCTCGGAGATGTCCTTGATGCGACGACACCAATCGAATCGCCGGTCTTCGCCAGTGGGCACGTCGAGCACGACGACTTCGTTCTTGTGCGCGGCCGGATTCGGGATCTCGCCGCGACCATGCCGCCGCAATTCAAAACCGGCGCGTCGGCAGCTGCGCCGCAGCGTGCGCAAGACTTCAGGTTGCATCAAGAAGGCCGCCAGCGTGCCGCGAATGGGTGCCGCCGGGATGCTCTCCAAGCCATCGTCGTCGCCGCGGATCGAAGTGCTGGTGCTAGGTTGCGCGGCGGCCTGGGCGGCCTGGGCGGCCTCGGCGCCGCCGAATTCGAGCGGCGCTTTGTTCCATGCTTCGGCGGTTGCCGCGTCGATCGCGAGTGCGCCCGTCGATTCAGGGTAGTCGCCGACCTTCATACGAAAGCCGAACAACGCAATGTTCTCGCTGCCGAGCATGCCGTCCTTGTCGACGCCAGGCTTGACGACGCCGTGATCCTGGAAGCGGCTGTCGATGTTGCCGACTTGTTCGCGCAGCACGTTGCCGAGGCCCGAGTACAGCACGTTGCCTAGTTCGCCGAACGCCTCGGCATCTTCCCCTTCGAGCACGCCCTTGGTGCGGCGCTGGGCGATGACGTCGTCCGGCGTCATCATCAACAGCCCAGCCATGGCGATGGCGTCGGGCACTTCGAAGAGGGCGTAGAACGACTTGCCGGCAAAACCCTTGTCCATCGCCCCGCGCGCGACCGCACAAGCACGCGGCAGGTTGGCCAGGAAGGTCTCGATGTCGGTGACCTCTGGCTCGGTAGGGCGGACGACGATCTCACGATTCACCAGCGAGCCCAACGTCTCGCTGATCGAACCGGTCAGGAGTGCGAAGAGCTTCTTGATCTCCTTGCCGCTGCCCTGCTTGAGAGTGTTCGTCGCCATTGCCAACGCTGCGGGCGTCCGGGGCTGCTTAGTCCTTCGCTTCGAAATGCACGCCGATGTCGAGGGTGCCGGCGTCCAGCTGCACGCGCACGCGCGAACGCAGGCAGCCGTCGGCATCCGACCGCACCGTCACGTTGCCCTTGTGAATGACGGTGGGCATCGACAGCTCCATTTGGTTGCCGCCAGCGACCCACGCATTCTTGAAGTTGCCACCGAGCATGTTGACGACTTCGCCAAACGCGTCCGCCGCGTCTTGGAAGTTCGTCATTTCGGATGGTTCCATCATCAGCATCTTCGCTGCAATGGTTTTGGCGAGGTCCTCGCTGGTGCGCACCACGATCGTGCCCGCGCGAGTGCCAGTGAACCCCAAGAGCCCGATGACCGGGTCCGAGAAGCGCGACCCATCTTCTGGCTCGGCGGCAATCGACTGCGGAATCATGGAGACCATGGTCTCTAAGATCTCGCGCGCGGACCGCTGCAGGCTGTCGATCAGGTGTGGTTCGAGCGTTTGGATGGCCATCTTCCTCTCTCCTTCAGGTCCCCGACTGGGTGCAATGCGCTGCCGTTCCTGTCACTTCAGAAAGGGCCCGATCACTTCCTGGACCTTCTCGGGCGTGAACGGCTTCTTCAGGTAGCCCTTGGCGCCGCGGCTCATGGCTTCCTTGATGACCTCTTCGCTGCCTTCGGTCGTGATCATCACGATCGGAGGCGGCGTGCCGAGCTTGTCGCTGGCGGCCTTGACGAAGTCGAGCCCGTTCATGTTGGGCATGTTGACGTCGGAGAGGATCAGGTCGAACTTGGTGCCTTCGAGGGCCTTCATGCCTTCGACGCCGTCGCCTGCTTCCTTGAACTCCGCGTTCTCGATGCCGGCTTGACGGATGCTGCGCATGATGATTTTCCGCATCGTTGCGGAGTCGTCGACGATCAGAATGTTCTTGGCCATGCTTGTCCTAGTGCTGTGACGGTACCGCGGGGCTATCGGCTGGCGGCGAGGTCGAGATTCAACAGATCCGCGGCTTTCGCCAGTTCCGCGCTCAACGTGTCGGATAGCGCTTCGAGATCGCGAGTGCGCAGGCCGAGGCGGGTCAACGCGGCTTCGTGAAGGACGGTGGTCGCGGTTGGAAAGGAGTTGCCGATCCCGGCTCGCAGAACGGTCGTGTCCGCCACGTGGAGGATCGCTGGCAAGGCATCCTCGCCGTCGAAAACCTGGTCGTCGTGGTGGGAACGCAAGGCGCCCGTGAGGGTCGGCGGCAACTGCCATGCAGCAGCCACGAGGCCTGCGGCGGTGGCGTGATCGATCCCGAAGGCCCTCTGTTCGAGCGCGACGTGATCGAGCATCGCGACGCTGGCCGAGTCCGACAGCACCGCCAGGAAGCGACCTTCGTCGGCGACGCGGCTCATCGCGATCTTGCCGACATCATGCAAGATGCCGAGTGTGAAGGCCGTGGCCGCGACCGCTTCGCCGGTGCGAGTGGCGAGTGCCTGGCAAGCGAAGGCGCAGGCGATCGAGTGCTGCCAGAGGGTCGTCGGGTCGGAGTAGCGCGAGCCGCGCGTTCCCGCAAACATGCCCGCGGTGCAGGTGACGAGCACCAGTTGCACGAGGTTGCGCGAACCGAGGAAGGCGATGGCGTCGAGGATCGACGTGATCTCGGTGTCGAGGCCGCTGCGCGCCGAGTTGCACAACCTAAGCACGCGCGCCACCAGAGTCGGATCGGTACGGACGACGCTGACTAAATCATCGATCGCGTAATCAGCATTCTGCACGATGCGCAGAACGCGATGTGCGACATCGGGCAGTGGTCGCACGGCTTTCACGGCGCACAAAATCTCCTGGGTGGGCAACACGCAACCTCTCGTCGCTTCATCGGCAAGCGAGGGCGTACTGCCGCAGTCGATTGTGCGACGCGCGCGCGACCGCCGACTAGGCCGGTGCGCCCTGGGCGCGATCGAGTTGCGCCTTCAGACGCATCATCACGTTGCTGTGGATCTGACAGACGCGCGACTCCGTCAGTTCCATGATCTCGCCGATCTCGCGCATCGTCAGGCCTTCGTAGTAATACATCAGGATGATCAGCCGTTCCTTCTTGGTGAGGCTGCTGGTGATCATCTCGAGTGCGTCGCTCTGCTGGATGGTCTCGACCGGATCCACCGACTTGCGATCGGCCAGGATCTCGACCTTCTCCATCTCCTTCTCTTCGTCGCCATCGTCCCACTTCTCCGACAGCGAGAAGATCGTCTTGGCGTTGGCTTCGGCTTCGTGCGCTTGCAGTTCGTCCAGCGAGATGCCGAGCAAGCTGGCGATCTCGTGCTGGTTGGGAGCGCGGCCGAGTTCGCCTTCGAGCTGGCGGATGGCGCGATCGAGGCGGTGGGCCTTGAGGCGAACGAGCCGCGGCACCCAATCCTGCGAACGCAACTCATCGAGGATCGAGCCGCGGATGCGCGTGGTGCAGTAGGTCTTGAACTTGATGCCGCGCGACAGGTCGAAGCCGTTGATCGCGTCCATCAGGCCAAACGTGCCGGCCGAGCTGAGGTCGTCGACATCGATCGACTTCGGCAGCGTCTGCAGCACGCGTTCGGCGATCGAGCGCACGAGCGGCATGTGGTGCTCGATGAGCGTGTTGCGCAGGTTCTCATCGCGGGTGCGCTTGAACGTGCGCCAGATCACCTCGAGCTCCGTTTCCGTCAGCGCGTGCGGAGCCGCAAGCGGCGGCGCCACCACCGCCGCGACCCGACTCTTCGGGGCGACCTTGGCCGGCTTGGCGACGGACTGGCGAGGCGAAGAACGAAGAGCAACCGAGGACTTGGCCATGATCAAACTCCAGCGCAGGCATCAAACTCAGGGGGAAGGGACGGCGAGGCTCGGTGGGGGACCGAGCGGTTGGCTCCTGACGTCGGAAACGGCGCTGGGCCGTGCCGGAGTTCCCTTCCTGCCTGTCCGGTCGTCGCAAGGTCTGCGATCACCGGGTGCTGGAGTTTGTCGAGTAGGTCAGAACGCGTGCAGGTGACAGCCGCCCAGGGGAGGGGTCGGGATATCGACGAGCTTGCGTCAAGAGACACTCGCTTCATTTCGGGAACCAGGCTGCCATGGTCCGGCGGGAACCGGACCGAAGGCCCTATAGCTTTGCGTCACCGACTTTCGTCGGCTTTGCCGTTTCGAGAAGCATCTGTTGGTGGGAGCCGAGACACCAAAGAACGAGACCCATCTCTGGGTCGGTGGCTCATGATCGGCAGGTTCCAGTAAGGGATTGAGTTTGTTCTGGAGAGAATCTTTAGTAGTTTCTACAAGCCGTTTCAGTAAAAGGACTTGAGACGTGTAGAAATCTCACGATCGAGTCAGGACACGGCGACCAGCGATTCGACCCGGCGGTTGCCAAGTCGCTTGCGACCCGACAGGAAACCGAGTTCGACGACGAAGGCGCAGGCAACGACCACGCCGCCGCAACTCTCGATCAGCTGGCAGGCTGCATCCATGGTGCCGCCGGTCGCCAGCAGGTCATCGACGAGCAACACGCGCTCGCCCTTCTGCACGGCGTCCTGGTGGATCTCGACCGCGTCCTTGCCGTACTCGAGCGCGTATTCGACCCGATGGGTCTTCCATGGCAACTTGCCGGGCTTGCGGATGGGGACGAAGCCGACGCCGAGTTTCATCGCCAGCGGGGCGCCAAACAGGAAGCCGCGCGACTCGATCGCGGCGACCTTGTCCACCCGCCCGACGTCCAGCTTGGCCAGGCGCGCGATGGTCTCGATCATGGCGGCCGGCGACGCCAGCAGCGGCGTGATGTCTTTGAACAGAATGCCGGGCTTGGGGAAGTTCGGAACGTCGCGCAGGTGCTTGCTGAGGTCCATGGTCTTGAGGCTAAGTCAGGAACGCGGCAACGGCCACTGGGCGGGTTGCTGCGTTCGTTGCGGTTGATCAAGGCCGCTTCGAGGCGGCACCTTGTCGCGACCGCTCGTTGCCAGAAACGACCACCGCACCGGGCATGTGGGCCAAATCAGGCGCGTCGGTTGGCCGCGGACTAGGGCTGCGTCCTTCGATGGCACGCGGCGTGGCCTTCGCGGGCGCCGCCGCGGCAGGAGCCGGGTTCGCAGGCTTGGCTGGTGCGGGCTTCGCACGCTTGGGTTTGGTTGGCTTGTTGGTGCGACCCATGGTCGGCGCCTTGAATTGTTCGAGTGCTTCTGGCCGACGCGGTCGACGAGGCGTCGGGGCCGCGGCGGCAGCTGCTTGCACCACCGGCGCTACAGGCGCCTTGCACTCGCGGGTTCTTGCCGCGGTGCCGACCAGAACGCCGCGATGCACTTCCAACCACGTGCCTAGCAGTCGCGCCGAAACGAACAGCGGCAACACACAGAGCGGGCCGACGATGGCGATCTGCAGCCACACCGGATGGCCCAGCGAGACCCACGCCACGGCGGCGGCGGGCGTCAGCAGCGCGACGACGACTGCGGCGAGCCCGGCATAACCGAGTCCCGTGCGTGCCAGCGAGCGAACGAGCGTGACCGGCGACAGCGCGTCGAGGGTGCGGTGCAGGTGGCGCAGCCCGAACGCCATCGGGGCGAAGAACGCACCGATGCATAGTCCTGGCAGCGTGCTCGATAGCGGGGCCCCGAGCCACACCGCGAGGACCGAAGGTCCGACCAGAGACCCGAGTACCAGCCCGACGTCGACGAAGAAACGACGCGCGTCGGCAATCAGTTCGCCAAAGCTCGGCAGCGGTGGCACATCGCCGTTCCCATCGGCGCCTGCCAAGAGAATCTGGCGGCCCATGGCGCCGACGATGCCGAGTACGCAGAGGCCTGGCAGGGTTGCAATCGCTGCCAGCAGCAAGGGCGAGTCGCCCGCGGTCAAGAAGCCGCCGACCCCGATGACGAGAGGAAAGGCGAGCGTCGTGACGAGCACGAGCCACGGCATGTGTTGATGGAACAAGTACTGGAAGGCGTCGACGACGTGATCGCGCAAGCGATGCGCGTCCGCCGCCGCTGCAGGTCTCGTCCCGGCATTGCTGGCTGCCGGCGCCACGTCATGGACTGTGGTCGCAGGATCGATCGCCGCGACCATCAGCCCCAGTCGTGCCAACCGCGATTCGAGGGCTAGTCGCATCGTGTCGTTGCGAATGCGCTGCACGCACTGCACGGCCTCCTCTTTGTGGCCGAGGCTCACACTGACGTCTGCCAGTTCTCTCCATACTTCGTCCGAATCGAGGCCGCGTTCGATGGCGCGATGGAGGTTGGCGTAGCGTTGCTGCGGACTGGTCCGCGGCGGGGTGGCATGACTCTCCAGTTGCACGGAATGCTCCTTTGGTTGCTGTTGACGAATCGGACACTGCGGCAGTCGGGTGCATCGACGCGACGATGCGAGCCCTTGATTGACCGGTCCCGTGCTGAGACCGCGAGTGCTCGCTTCAAGTCTCACTTGGCGAACAGTCGATCGAACGAGCGGAGATACCCCCGATGCGATCGAACCTTGCGCGCCTCTGCTTCGTGTTGATGTTCGCGACGTTGGCTGCCGCCCAAAACGTCACCGTGCCCAGTGCTCTGGCCGGTGTCGAAGGCGGCGGCGGCACCAGCATTCCGTTCGGCTCGAGCCAAGCGTGTCGTTACCAGTGCATCTACGACGCCGAGGAGTTGCCGTGGGTGGGACCGCGCATTCTCACCGGCATCTTGTTGCGCGCGGACAACAACACCCCCAACACGGCGATGCCCGCCAAGGGGTATCTCGAGATCTCGGTGTTGATGTCGACGACGACCAAGTCGTCGGTGACTGCGAGCATGACGTTCGCCGAGAACCGCGGCACCGATGCGACGTGGGTGTTGCAGAACCAGTTGATCCAGTTGCCTGCGCAGCCGGCTTGGCCACCAGGGCCGCGTCCAGCCAACATCCCGTTCGTCTTCAGTGTGCCATGGGCCTACGGCTTGACGCCTGCGACCAGCACGCTGCCAGCGCCGCGCAATCTGTTGGTCGAGATCCACATTCACTCACAACCGTCAGGCGCCTATCGCGTCGACAACCTGAGTAGCTGCGTGGCGCCGCAAGCGGCGTTCGGCTCGATCGGGCCCGCCTGTGCGGTGCCTGGAAATCCGCCGGTCGCGCTGACCGCCGACGTGTCGATGCTAGCGGGCAGTGCCTACTCGTGGCACATCGCCAATGCGCCGGCCTCGATGCCGTTCTTGATCACGATGAACTCGACCAACGTCGGTGGATTGCTTGGCAACCCGGCTTGGCCGCTGCCTTACCCGATGTTTGATCCGGCCAATCCGTCGCAGCCCTCGGCGGCCTTGGCATCGTTGCTGTGGCCAGCGCCGGACTGCTGGCTCAACGTCGATCCGGTGGTGTCTCTCGGCGGGCTCGCGGATGCGACGGGCCTCGGCACGGTGACCGGAATCCTGCCTTCGGGACGGCAGTTGGTCGGGATGACGTTCTATGCGCAGGCGATCGTGCTGGCGCCGACGGCCAATCCGCTGCGCTTCATCACGTCGCTTGGGCGCAGTTCGACGGTGTGCGGACCGCTCGGCGTGGCGCGCATTCACGCGTTCTACAACAGCACCGGCGCGCCACCGCCGCCGCCGCCCCTGACGGGCGCCGTGCAACTCGGAGTGGGTTTGGTTTTCGACGTGATGTGACCTGCCGCTTGCCCTGTGCCCCCTGCGGCCCGAAACTGTTCGGCCCGCATGAAGGTCCTCCTCTGCCGCCCGCGCGGTTTCTGTGCCGGTGTCGAGCGCGCTATCGAGACCGTCGAACGAGCCATCACCAAGTTCGGACGTCCCGTCTACGTTCGCCACGAAATCGTGCACAACAAGGTTGTCGTGCAGGACCTCGAACGCAAGGGCGCGATCTTCGTCGACGAACTGGCGGATGTGCCAACTGGCAGCCACGTGATCTTCAGTGCGCACGGCGTCGCCCCGGAAGTGTTTCAACAGGCTGCCAGACTCGCCTTGCACGCCATCGACGCCACGTGCCCGCTGGTGACGAAGGTGCATGTCGAGTCACGGCGGTTCGCAGGCCGTGGGTTCACGATCCTGTTGATCGGGCACGCCGACCACGTGGAAGTGGAAGGCGTTGTCGGCGAAGCACCGGATCGCACGCTAGTGGTTGCGACTGCTGCCGAAGCTGAGGTCGTCAGCGTGCCGGATCCCGCGAAGGTGGCCGTGCTGACCCAGACCACACTCAGCGTCGATGAAGCGATGCGGGTCATGGCCGTGCTGAAGCGGCGATTCCCGCTGTTGCACACACCGCGCAAAGAGGACATCTGCTACGCCACGACCAATCGCCAAATGGCCGTGAAGAACCTGCGCGGCAGGGTCGACCTGTGGCTCGTCATCGGCGACCCCATGAGCAGCAACAGCAATCGGCTGCGCGAGCTCGGCGCCGATTCTGGGGTGCCAGCGCATCTCGTGCTCGGTCCTGACGAGCTCGATCCGACTTGGTTCGAGAAGGTGCAAACCGTTGGCGTCACGTCCGGGGCGAGCACGCCGGAGTCGAGTGTGGCGGCCGTGGTGGCGCGCATGCGCGTGCTCGGGGCCGTCTCCGTCGAAGAGATCGATGGCATCCCCGAGCTGATCGAGTTCAGCCTGCCTCGCCAAGTGCGGTGATCGAATGCGCGTCGCCCTCTGCCAAATCGACTCGACGGTCGGCGACTTCGCGGGCAACGTTGCGCGCATCGTCGAGTTCACGCGGCGGGCCGCGGTCTTGCGGGCTGAGATGGTGGTGTTTCCCGAGCTGGCACTGTGTGGCTATCCACCAGAGGACTTGCTGGTGCGCCCCAGCTTTCGCCAGGCCCACGATGCGGCGCTCGCCGAATTGACGCTGGCCGTGCCCCGTCATCTTGCCGTGCTCGTCGGTTGCGTTGCAGAGAACGAGACGGCTGGCACGTTGGGCGGTCGGCCGCTGCACAACGCGGTCGCCTTGCTGCGCGATGGCGAGGCGAGCATTGTGGCGCGCAAGAGCCTGTTGCCGACCTACGACGTGTTCGACGAGTCGCGCTACTTCGAGCCGTGGAAGGCGCCCGAGCAGAACGTCGTCACGATCGCCGGTCGCCGCGTCGGCATCGTCGTTTGTGAAGACGGCTGGAATGACGAGCACTTCTTCGATCAGCGCAGCTACGCGATCGACCCGGTGCAACGCGTGGTGCAAGCGGGCGCCGAGATGGTGGTCAATCTCAGTGCTAGCCCGTGGTCGCGCGGCAAGGAGGAGTTTCGCTATCGCATGGTGGCGGCGGCGGCGGCGCGGCATCGCGTGCCAATGCTCTACGTCAACTCCGTCGGCGGCGACGTCGAGTTGCAGTTCGACGGCGGCTCGCTGGCGGTGAAAGCGACTGGTGTCGCGGCGCAGCCGGTCGCGTTCCGCGAGCAGTTGATTCTGGTCGACACCGAACAGGCGTGGACACAGACGCCGGCACCGGTCGCGGTCGAAGCGATGCAGCAGGCGGCGATCGTGCAGGGCATTCGCGCCTATGTGCACAAGTTCGGGTTCCAGAACGTCGTGATCGGGTTGTCGGGCGGCATCGATTCGGCGTTGGTCGCGACGCTCGCGGTCGACGCGCTTGGCCGCGATCACGTCGTCGGCATCGGCATGCCCTCGACGTTCAGTAGCGAACACAGCGTGGTCGACGCGCGGCAACTCGCCGACCGCCTCGGCATCGCCTTCCACCTGCTGCCGATCGCACCACTGCAGGCGTCGTTCAACACGGTGTTGCAACCGGTCTTCGGCCAGGCGCCCTCGGGGCTCGCGGAAGAGAACCTGCAGTCGCGCATGCGCGGGGTGCTGTTGATGGCGTTCGCCAACCAACACGGGCACTTGGTGCTGACGACGGGCAACAAGAGCGAGTGCGCCGTTGGGTATTGCACGATCTACGGCGACACCAATGGGGCGCTGGCGCCGATCGCCGATCTATGGAAGACGGAGGTTTGGGCGCTCAGTCGATGGCTCAATCGTGAGGGCGAACGCATTCCGTCGCGATCGATCGAGAAGGCGCCGTCGGCGGAGTTGCGACCAGGGCAGCTCGACACCGACAGTCTGCCGCCGTATGCGGAGCTCGACCTCGTGTTGCGTTGTCTCATCGAAGAGGACTTGTCGGTCGAGATCACGGCCAAGCGCACTGGCATGAGCCGCGAACGGGTTGCCGCCCTGTTCGCCAAGGTGCAGGCCGCGGAATGGAAGCGCTACCAGTACCCACCGACCTTGCGCGTCAGTGATCGTTGTTGGAGCGGGCGCCGCATGCCGGTCGCTCACCGTTACCGCGAGCAATAGTCGCGGCAGGTCGTGCCGCTGCCATGCCATCGGCGGTTCTCACGGGCGGCAGTGCAGCTTGGTTCGTATCGCGAACCTGTCGAAAAGCCTTTCGCGTGACCAACCCGGAACCCAAGCAGCTGTCGATGCTCGAGCGCATCGACCTCGCCTTGGCCAGCCGCATGGTCAGCAGCACCTTGGAAGATGAGCCCATCGCCGCGGCGCAGCGGGTGCTCGACAATGTTCGGCGACCAGATCCCAACGATGCGCAGTTCGCCGCGTCGATGCTGCGGCTGCGTGGGTTCATCATCGATGATGACGATGCGGCGGATGTGCTCGCGGGTCGCCCGGGCCGCTTGGCGCCGATCACGCAGGAGCATCGTCTGTTGCGCGGACTGGCGGAGTGCTTGCGGCGCATCCGTGTGCGCGCCGGCGAGGGTCGCGAACCCGATGGACGGTTCTTGATCGAACTGTTTGCCAGTCTGACAGCAGAACTGCCGCGCTTTCGCAACAACGACCTGCGTCGTGGCCCGCCGTGGGACGCCATCTTGTACGTCGAGTACCCCGCACCCGAGCAGTTGCGCAGTGTGGTCGAGACCTTCGATCTGCAGCGGTGCTACCGCGACGTGCCGTTGGTGTTCCACTCGCTGCACCCAGTGCGCCAGGGCTTCCGGCTGATGTGGCGCTTCGCGCGCATTGCGCCGTTCCCCGACTTCAACGCGTTGGTCGCGTGGCTCGGCATGAACGCGTGGCTGCAGGTGAAGGGCTTTCCGTTGCTGGCGCCAATGCCAGGCGATCAGCAGTTCTTGGCGCGGCTCTTGAGCGGGCCGCCGCCGACCAAGCTGGTGCATCTGGAAGCCCGCCTGTTGACCGCGTTCGGCGACGCCGCCTGACACGGAGAGTCAGGTGCGACGCATGCCGCGAACGATGGCGAGCGGAAAGATCCGGTCGCGATCCAACGTCGCACGTTGGAAGTCGACGTGTTGCAGCACGCCTTCGTGGATTACGCCGACGTCGATCGCCACGCGTTGGCCAACGAGGCCCAGTCGATCGCGGAACACCTCCTCCAGGCGCTCGAGTCGGTTCGCGGTCAGATCTTGCAGCATCGCTTCGAGGCGCTGGGCGATGTCGAGCAGCAGGGCGCCGCGATCCACTTCGTGCCCGGTCGCAACGGCCAGCGAGCAGGCGATGGCTTCGAGGTCGGGTGGGAAGCGCACGCGGTTGCAGTTGACGCCGACGCCGATGAGGTAGCTGTCCGGTCCAGCGAGGCCGGCATCGATCAGCACGCCGCAGAGTTTGCGGCCGGCGAGGAACAGATCATTCGGCCACTTCAGGCGCAGGGGGCGGCCCGCTAGCGGTTCGACCGCTTCCAGCACGGCGACGGGCAACGCTGCGGGTAAGGCCAGCGGCTGCGGCAGGGCCAGGGTGATGCGAAAGGTCGCGGCCAGATCGGCGCCGGGCTCGTCTTGCCATTCGCGCTGTTGGCGACCGCGCCCCTTGGTCTGGTGGTCGGCCCAGAAGATCGCGTCACCGTCCCGTGGTGCCGCCGCCGCCACGTCTTGGGTCGAACCACACGACGCTAAATGCAGCAGTCGGCGGAATCTTGTGCTCTCGCGCAGCAGTGTCTCGATTTGGGCGTCGGTAGGCATTGCCGTGGCCGGAGGAAGGCTCGTCATCATGGCCGACTCAAGTCTGTCGTCCACTTCTGTCGATGGTGTGGAAGCGTTGGACGGTGTCGTCCGCGCAGGCAAAGGTGATGACTCATTCTGGCGATTCGATGCCGAACGGCTTTCTCGGTCCCGTGCGGACCTGGGCAAGTCTGTTGCCGTTGGCGCAGAACCCGCTGCATTTGCCGCGTGAGTCGCCGCGTCTCTTTGATGTCGGCCCCGCGCACGACTGCATTGCTGTCGAAGCGTGGACCGAATCGCTCGGTCGCATCGAGCATCGGTTGCCGGAGCTGAGTCGCCGCCTCGTGGATGGTGGTTCGCTGCTGCTCGACATCGACAATGTCCAGTGCGCCGGCATGCTGCGCCTCGTTGTGGAGGGGCGCCCCGGTCAGTTCGACCCTTCTGGCAGCACGGATGATCCCTGCTTGTTCTTGCCATTGCGCCGGGTTTTGGCGGCAACGGTGGCGAGCGGGCTCGTGGTCCTTGACGTCGTGCAGGTGCCGCCGCCTGCCGCCGAGTTTGCGCCGGGCTTTGCGAACGTGCTGTTCCAGAACGGGCTGTTGCCGCTGGATTGGCTGCATGGGACACCGCCGACGCGGTTCTGGATCGTCTGCAAGAAGGCCGTGCCGCTCGTCGGTTCGGTGCTGCTCGTCGGTGGCGACGCGAACGCGCGGGCGCGCAGCGAAGCCGCGTTGCGTACCTTCTTGCCCTCATCGTGGGAGATCGTGCAGACCGACGAGGTGCACGAGTGTGCGCAGTGGAATCACGCGATCGCGGCAGCTCGTGGTGAGCTGGTGTGGTTTGTGCGCGCAGGCACCGAGCCATTGGCGGCGACGTTTGCGGCGCTGTCGGCGCGCGCTGGCGTCGGCGTCGCGGCGCCGGGTCGTGATGGCGAGCGTTTGTCGCCCGGTGACGTGGTCGGCCTGATGCTGCCACGCATCGATGTGCTGTTCGTCGGTCCACTGCCGGTGAACGTTGCGAACACACGGGTCGCGCTCGAGGACTACTCGATGCGGCTCGAGGCCAAGTTGTCGGCGGTGCAGCTGGTCGAAGCCGTCTTCGACTCGCCAGCGGCTCCAGTCGAGGCGCCCGCGCGCTTTGCCACGGAGACCGCCGAACTGGTCGCCCGTTGGGCACCGATTGAACCGGCAACGCCGAAGGCAGGTGCCTCATCGGGATCGTCGACGCGCCCACCTGCCCCTTGGGTCGGTCGCGCCCCGCGCGTTTCCCTGTGCATGATCGCGCGCAACGAAGAGCGCTTCCTGCCGGAGTGCCTGGCCCGTGCGCGCGAAGCGGTCGACGAGATCGTGTTGGTCGACACTGGCTCGACGGATCGCACGGTCGAGATTGCGCAGTCGTTCGGCGCCAAGGTTCTGCACTCGCCGTGGAACGATGACTTCTCGGCGCCGCGCAACATTGGCCTAGCCGCAGCGACTGGCGATTGGGTGCTCGTGCTCGACCCCGACGAGTTCCTGCAGCCCGGCGCCTGCGAACGCATTCGCGACATGGTGCAGAACCAGGACGTGCTCGGCTACCACCTGCACTTCGTCAACGTCTACGGCAACGGCAAGACGGTGGGCGTGATGATGGTGCGGCTATTCCGCAACTTGCCGGGGGTCATCTACGAGAACGTCATTCACGAGCAAGTGAGTCCGAGCTTGCAGCGCGCGGGCATGCCGTTGGGACTGGTGTTGACCAGCGCCGATGTCGAGGTCGAACACCACGGCTACACCGAGCAAGTGATGAACGAGCGTGGCAAGAACGAGCGCAACGAACGCCTGTTCAAGAAGCAACTCGCTGCGACGCCCGACGACATCTACGGTCACTACAAGTACGGCGACTTCTTGCGGCGCGTGCCTGGCCGCAGCGAAGACGCGAAGCGCTATCTCGATCGTTGCCTTGAACTGATTCTTGCGGGCGCGCCGTCGTTGCCGCGCGAGCTGCCCTACGCCGGCGAAGTGGCGGCCCTGTGCGCCCTCGAAGCGGCGCGCATGGGCGACAACCAACGGGCTCGGCTCGTGCTCGACATCGCTCTCCGGCGCTTCGTGCCGACTCCCAACTTGCACTACCTCGCCGCCAGCTTGGCCCTCGCCGACGGCCGCGCGGAAGACGCGATCACGCACTATCGCCGCTGCCTTGCCTACCACGGCCAGGTGCTGGTGGTGCCGATCCAAGAGGGCATCACCGGCCACGTGTCGTTGGCGGGCATTGCGCAAGCTTGGATGGGGCGCGGTGAACTCGAACGGGCAGCACCGCTGCTCGAACAATCGATCGCGCTCGAACCGACCTACGAAGTGGCCCAGCTCGCGCTGTCGCGGCTGTGCTTGTTGCGTGGCGACAACACTCGCGCCTTGCGGGTGCTGACCACGTTCCTGGCGGCGCATCCGGACTCGCCGGGCGCCTGCCAACAGATCACGCTCATCTTGCAGCGGCTCGGCGAAACGGCCGCGGCGAAGCGGATGGGCAAACACGCCGTGCAACTGCTTGAGGCGCGCGACCTCGGTCACGAAGCGGCATCCATGACCAAAATGCTGGCCGCGATGTGACGGCCACGAAGTTCCCCCAGAGACAGGAGATGACCATGACCACGATGACGAAGAACCAGGGCACGACGATCCCGTCGGCCAATCCCCAGCGTTCGGGTTTCCAAGCGATCCCGACTCGCATCCGTGACGTGCGCGACGCCCAGGTGCCGCCGCTCGTCGTCGAGCCTCTTGCCGAGCAGGAGAAGGCCGCCATTCGCCAGAACCTGAGCGAGTTGGGCCTGAAGCTCGCGGAGATCCACCGCACCGCCGCCGAGGCCTATTTGTCGCAGGGCTGCTACGAGCAAGCGCTGCCGCACCTCGAGGCCGCTGCAACGTTCTCGCCGAGCGAAGCCGAGTACCAGATGCAGCTCGGGTTCGTTCGCTACGTGACGGGTGATGACGTTGGCGCCATCAACTCGTTCAACATGGTGCTCGCGACCGACAGCAACAACGCCGAAGCCTGGTTCAATCTCGGCATGGTGTTGTTTGGCCAGGAGCAACACGCCGAAGCGGAGGATTGCTTCCGCCGCGCTTCCGAGCTGCACTCGACCGACGCGCAGACGTGGAACAACCGCGGCGTTTGTCTGTGGAAGATCAACCGCATCGCCGACGCCCGCACGTGCTTCACGAAGGCTTTGCAGATCGACCCGAGCGACGCCGACGCGTCGTACAACCTGAGCAACGTTCGCTGAGCGCTCGTTGGCGGTAACGCCAACGGCGTCTCTGGGAACGTCGTCCCGTCGCCCGCACTCCTGCGCGCGACGGGTGGCTGTGCGTACGCACAGAGCCCGTCAGGCAGTCAGGGTCTCGTAGGCGCGTTGGATCGTCGTGAAGCGTTCGGTCGCTTCTTGCTGTGCGATCGGCCCGAGCTGCGTTTGGGCGTCGGGGTGGAACTTGCGCACGAGTTCGCGGTGCCGTTTGCGAATCTGTTCGGCGGTGGCGTCGAGCGGCAGATCGAGCACGGCAAGAGCGTCGGCGCGCGAATCGGCGGGCTGGCGTTGGCTGGGATGGGGTCCGCCCTGCTTGCCACGATGGTCGCCGCGCAGAAACTGCGCCCGCGCCAGATGGAAGAGCATGCGCGCGCGTGGTCCAGCGATGCCAAGTCCGGTGGCCACTTCATGCAGCGCTTGGTGTTCGTTGGCAGCAAAGTTGCCGTCCGTGAACGCGACCAGACAACACCAGCAGAACAACGAGTCGAGTTCGGTGTCGTCGAGGCTGGCGCCAATGCGCGCCGCCAGGCCCTTGCGATCCGCGACCGGGAACGGCTGCGCCTCCCAGGTTCGCAACTCACTGTCCGCAACGGGATCGGCGAAGCGCTTGAGTACGAAGTGGCGCACGGCGTCGCGTTCCGCCGCGGACATGGTCCCATCGGCCGCCGCCACGGACGCCAGCAGGTAGTAGATGCGGCGCGGCAGCGAGGCGCGGGCGAACGCATCGTGGGCCGCCTCGTTCCACTGCACGCGCATGCGGGCGTTGCGCGTGAGCATGCGCACGAGCGGCGTCACCGCGGAGAACGCGAAGTGGAAGCCGAAGGCGCCGACGATCAGGGTGGTGAACCCGATGGCATCAGGAATGCGCAGCAGCCTCGGCACGAGCCCGAGGCCCGCCGCGACCAGCAGGGCAAGGCCCAGCAAGAAGCGGCCGATCCAGTACTCCAGCGACGAGCGATCCGGCATTGGGGCGCGCGGAACGGTAGCAACCCGGTGCACTGCGAAGGCCGGTCCACCGCGAAGACCTGTCCACCGCGAAGACCGGTCCTCCGCGAAGACCGGCGGCCGGAAAAGACGAACCCCTCAGGACTGCCGCCGAGCGGCCTTCCTGAGGGGTTCTGCGTGGCGGGAGCGACGAGGGTCGAACTCGCAACCACCGGATCGACAGTCCGGTACTCTAACCAATTGAGCTACGCCCCCACGCTTTGAGGGGTCGAGGATGCTAGCCAGCGAAGGGGGAGTTGCAAGCACGTTTCTCAATGGGCTCCCGCCCGTCGCCGGGCTCGGGGAACGTCCCGTAACGGGCAAAGAAAATCGGCCGCCGGGCTCACACCCCGGCGGCCGAAGCCACTCTTCGCTCTCTCGTTGCAGCGGCGCTCACGTAGGTCGTTGCCGACCCGCGCGAGCAACCGCCTCGCTTGCTACGGTCTGTAGGACGCCGCCGTGGCGATCCCAAGTCTGCCTTCGTTGATGCACATCCCCTCGCCATGCAGTCGGCTGCAACTCGGTTTCGCCGGTGCTACTGGCGAAGCGACCCCGCATCTGTCGGTCGATGGCATGACGCCGCTGGGTCCCAATCTCTCGCATTGGCCAGGCAATCGCACGCCCGCGCGCTGGCGGGCCGATCTCAGCACCGGCATCTGCCTGCGCTTTGCCCGGGCGGCGTCGGCTGAGCAGGCGACCTTCTTGGGCGACGCCGAGTTGGTGGTCAACGACCACTTCGACAGCGACGGGTTTGGCTCCTTGCTGGCGGTGCTGCGACCCGACGTCGCGTTCGCTCGTGAAGAGTTGCTGCTCGCTGTCGCGGCGACGGGTGACTACGGCACGTGGCATTCGTGGCGTGCCTTCGCGATCGATCGCATTGTCGGCGGGATCGCGCGACCGGACTCGCCGGCGAGCGGGGTGTTCTTTGGCATCACCGATCCCGACCAGCTCTCGCTGCAGCGATACGCGTGGCTGCTCGAGAACGCGACGGCCGTGCTCGACCATACGGGGCAGTGGTCGGCGATCTATGCCACCGAGATGGCGCTGGTGAAGGGCGAGATCGAACGCGGCTTGGCGGGAGACCTCGAGCGGCGGCGTTATCCGCAGTTCGACCTTGCCGTGTTGACGAGTCAGGGTGGTCGGCATCGCATGACCCTCAACACGTTGGCTGGTGGTTACCGCGTGCTGCATGTCCAGCATGACGCCGACGGCACGCGGTATCGCTACCACGATCGCACCGAGAGCTGGTTCGAACTGGTGACGTTCCACCCGCTGGCGCGAAGGGATCTGCGGCCGTTGGCGGCACAACTCGCGGTGATGGAACCTGCGCACGACGGTGCCGCCTGGAATGCCGATGCGCCGACGGCGCCGATCCCCGAGCTCTACTTCGGGGTGCCGAGCGGTCAGGCCTACGGTCAGGTGACGCGCGACTTGCGACCGAGCCAGCTGTCCGTCGAGGCGGTGGTCGCCGCGTTCGCCGCGTTCTTCGCTTCGCCGTCGTCGCCCTGAGCCTGTCCGTGGCGAGGCTGGCGCACGTCCGCGCGAGCCTTCATCATCGGGCGATGACGAGCTCCCGCACGTTGGTGATCGCATGCTGTGCGCTGATGGCCGCCTGCTCCGCCCGTGCGGTGCTGCAGGATGCCAGTGGCACCCTGCGCGTCGTGGCCCAGGAGGCACTGCCGAGCGATGCCACGAAGGCGGCCGAGTGTGTGGCGAAACTGCTGGCGCAACACGAATCGGCGACCGTGGTCGTGGCCCTCGATGCGATGGCGTGGGACGCGTTGCGCGCGGCGAACCCGAAGAGCAAAGACGATCGCGGGCTGCGGGTCGTGGCCATCGGCGATTCGCTGCCCAGCGTCGATCAGCACTCCGCGCTCGATTCGATCATCGTCGCGACTACGGGGGCTGCCGTCGCTGTGGACCTGGCCTTGCTAGCGAGCCACGGCATTGAGCTGCCAAAGCAAGTCGCGTTGGGCACGCGCACGGTCACCGCGGCCAATGCCGCCGCCGGTGGCGCGCCGCGGCTCGCACCTGGCGATTTGGGCATGGAGATGCTGCGCCGACAGCACACGGAGGTGTTGACGACGACGCCGAGCACCGACGTCATCTTCAAGATCGCGTTGGTGCAGATGCGCGCGGCCGCGGGCTTTGACGAACGTCTGCGCGAGGAAGTGAAGGCGGCGAGCAAGCGCTACCCGCAACTCGAACTCGTGTGCTACGACGCCGCCGGTGACGCCACTCGCTTCGTCGCCTTGGTGACCCAGTGCATCACGGAGAACCTGCGCGCGGTGCTGCTCAGTGCAGACGACTGGAGCATGCTCGCCAGCATCGAAACCAAGGTGAACGAGCATAGGTACGAGCAGAAGATTGCGTTGATCGCACTCGACCCGATGGTCGCGGTTGCCGGCGCAACTTGTTCGGTCGGCAGTGACCAGGCCATTCTCGGGCGTGCGGCGGGAGAGGCTCTGCGCGCGTTGCTGCCAACTGGCGGCGACGTGCTCGTGCTCTCGACCCAAACGCCGGCATCCCGCACCGCGGCCCGACTGCAAGGCTTCGTCGACGCCCTCGGACTGCGCGCGAACTAGCAGTGACGGCGAGCCTCGAGGTCCCGCCGGTTGCCGTGGCGCCGAGCGAATTGCGCGGTGGCGGCCTTCTGCACATGGTGCAGGCGGCGCTGTGGTTTGCGGTGATGGGGCTGTTCGTCAAACTGGCCAGCCGCACGCTGCCGACCATGCAGATCGTGTTCGTGCGCGGCGCGATCACGCTCGGCATTGCATCGCTCGTGCTGTGGCGCTTAGGGCTGTCGCCATTTGGTGGCAACTCGCGTTTGCTGCTGTGGCGTGGTCTCGTCGGTTCGTGCGCGCTGGTTTGTTTCTATGCCGCCGTCGTGCATCTGCCGCTCGCGGAGGCGACGGTGATTCATCAGACGGCGCCGCTGTTCACGGCGATGTTCGCTGGCTGGTTCTTGCGGGAACGTGTGACCGGGCGGGTCATGGTGTCGCTGGTCGGCGCCTTCGTCGGGGTCGTTCTCATTGCCCGGCCAAGCTGGTTGTTTGGTGGTGGGGCCCCGGCGGACCCCTCGGCGTGGGTGTTTGCTTTCATTGCCCTGCTTGGCGCGGTGTTGTCGGCGATTGCGTATGTCACGGTGCGGCAGTTGGGGCGAACGGAGAGCCCGCTCGTGGTGGTGTTTTTTCTGCCATTGGTGACGCTGCCGTTGTCGGCGCCGTTCGCGGTGTCGGTGTGGGTCTGGCCGGATGCGGTCGGGTGGTTGTGGTTGCTCGGCATTGGCTTGTCGACGCAGATCGCACAGGTGTCGTTGACGAAGGGGTTGGCGCGCGAAGCCGCTGGCCGGGCGACGGCGGTGGGCTATCTGCAGGTGGCGTTCGCAACCTTATTTGGCGCGGTGGTGTTCGGGGTGTGGCCCGATGGGTGGAGTTGGGCTGGTATGGGGTTGATCGTTGGCTGTCTGTTGCTGGCGGCTTCGCAGCGCGCGCGCCCGGCCTCGCCAACCGAGTGAGGCCGCGTTCTTGTTGCAGGGTGGGTGAGACGGCTTGCGCGGACTCGGCTATCGTCCCGCCCCTCGTCTTCCCCCCATGAGGTTGCCCGTGCGCTGCATCGTAGCTGTCAGTTTTGCCCTCCTTCCGTTTGGCTGCACCACCATGAACGAACGCGACGAGGGTCGCGTGGAGGAACGCGAGGACAAGGAACATCCAAACGGCATCTACCAACGCGCGCAGGCGCGCCGCAGCGCCGATGGGTCCGTGCCGCATGACGCGCTGATGCAAGCGTGGCAGCAGAAGGAGCAGATGGCAGCGGGCGATGCACTGGGTGCGCCGGTGCAATGGACGTGGCTTGGCCCCGGCAACATCGGCGGTCGCCTGCGCGCCGTGCTGATTGATCCGGCCAATACCAATCGCATGTGGCTCGGTGCTGCGGGCGGTGGCGTGTGGTACAGCGACAACGCGGGAGTCAGTTGGGCGCCGCGCAATGGCTTGTTGACGATGCTCGGCTGCGGGTGCATGGCGCTGGATCCCAGCAACAGCAACCACCTCTACTTCGGTTCTGGCGAGGGCTTCTTTGACGCGGATGAGGGCACTAGCAATACCGCGATCTTGCGCGGCGCAGGTGTGTTCGAGTCGTTCGACGCCGGCGTGACGTGGAGTCGCATCGTGAGCACCGCGACCCCGGATTGGTACTTCTGCAACCGCCTCGTCTTTGCGCCCGGCAATCCACTCGAGATGTTGGCGGCAACGGGCACTGGCATTTGGCGCAGCACGAACGGCGGCCAGACGTGGAACCAGCAGACGACGACGCGAACGTTAGATGTCGACTTCCATCCGACGGATGCGACGCGAGCGGTCGCCGGTCGCGCTGACGGCTTTGCATCGCGCTCGGTCGATGGCGGCCTGACCTGGACCAGCGTGCAAGTGTCGGCGATTGCGACCCGCGTCGAACTCGCCTACGCCCGCAGCAATCCGACCACGGTGTTTGCAACAGTCAGCGACTCGTCTTGGTTTGTGCATGTGTGGCGTTCGCTGGATGGCGGTGCCACCTGGACGCAGCGCAGCACGCAGTCGATCGGCACCTACTCGCTCTACAACAATTGTCTTTGGGTAGACCCGACGAACGCCAACAACGTCGTCTATGGCGCCGTGCAGCTGTATCGCAGCACCGATGCCGGCGCGACGCGTGCGCAGTTCACGTCGGGTTCGCACCCCGACTACCACGTGATTGTGGAACGGCCTGGCTACAACGGCACGACGAACAAACGCATCTACACCGGCGACGACGGTGGGTTGCACACCATTGCCGATTGGCAGGTGGGAAGTTGGACGGCGTTGAACAGCGGCCTTGGCGTGACGCAGTTCTATGGTGCCGCAATGAATCCGGTCAGCGGCTTCATGGTGGCCGGCGCGCAGGACAATGGCACCAGCCGTTACACCGGGAACCCGAATGCGTGGGTCTACAACGTGATTGGCGGCGACGGCGGCTTCTGTGCGGCGGATCAAACGGATCCCAACTACTTCTACGGTGGCTATCAGTACCTCGGCCTGCAGCGCAGCAGCAATGCCGGAGCCAACTGGACCGACATCCGTGGCGCTACCACGAGTGATCCTGGCTTCAACTTCATTCCTTACTTCGCGCTCGACCCAAACAACCAGAGTCGCATGTGGGCTTGTGGTCGCGCCATGTGGCGTACCGACAACGTCAAGACGGGTGTGCCGACCTGGGTGCAAGTGAAGACGCCGCGCTTCTGCCCGACACTCGGACCTGCCAACGCGCACTTTCAAGAGAACCCCTTCTGCAATCACTCGACGGTGCACGTTGCCATTGGTAACTCCAACGTCGTGTGGGTTGGTCACAACGACGGTGAGATGTATCGCACGAGCAACGGCACGGCCGCGGTGCCGACGTGGACCTTGGTCGATAGTGTCGGCGGCCAGCTGCCGGACCGATGGGTGAGCAGCATCGCCATCGATCCGAGCAACCATCAGCGGGTGATCGTGAGCTTCATGGGCTACACCCAGGACAACCTGTGGGAGACGCTCGACAACGGCGTCACGTGGCACACCGTCGACGGCGTTGGCCTCGGGGCCTTGCCAGCCTTGCCGATCAGTTGGGTGGTGATGCACCCGGCGTTGCACGATCTGTTGTTTGTGGCGACCGACCTCGGCTTGTTTCACACGACAGACGGTGGGGTGACGTGGGGACCGATTGCGGGTGGTCCTGAGAATGTTTGCATCGACCAGTTGGCCTGGAAGAACAGTCGCGAGTTGATCTGCGTGACCCATGGCCGCGGCGTCTATGTGGCCACCCTGCCGATCGCGGGTTCGCAAACGGTTGGGCTTGGTTGCGCGATTGGTACACCGCCAGTGCTGGCGGCGACCTCGCCAAGTGTGGGCACGACGATGCAGTTCAGCCTTGCCGCCGCCGCGGCTAACGCGCCGGTGTTCTTCGCGATCAATTTCGGCGCCCCGTTGCAGAGTTCTGTTGGCAGTTGCGTGATCCATGTGGACCTGAGCATCGCCAGCATCACGCTGGAGGGGTCGACGTCAGGAACGGGTGCTTGGAGCCATCCGCTGGCGTTGCCGCCACTTTCCGGACTGGTCGGGCTCGAGCTGACGACGCAGGCGCTGATCCTTGGCGCGGGCGGCCCGCTGCTAGGGCTTGGTGATCTCAGCACCGGTCTGCGGGTGTTTCTCGGGCTCTAAATGGCGAGCCAGAGGCGTCGCGCGTGCGACCGGCGTGTCGCACAGCAGCGGAAACGCTCCGCCTCAATGAAGTGCGGCGACCCGCATTGAGTGCCCCCTTGTCAGCGGCATGCCATGGTGATGCAATCGGCCCGCATCGAGGGGAACTCGCCTCTCGATTTCATTGCATCTCAGGAGAACCATGCGTAGCTCTGCCCCCATTCTCTGCTTGCTCTCTCTCGTTGGAACGGCTGTAGGCCAAGGGTACTCGACCGGCTTCGAAACGTTTGTGGCGAGTGCCACGGGCATTCCGGCGGCCGGCCAAGATGGCTTCTATGTGCCGGCTGTCGCTGGCACGATCGACGGCAACCTCCACACGTATGCCGGGAACACACTTGGCGTTCCCGTGAACGGCAACGGCGGCGCCAACTTCTGGGGAGGCTTGGCCGGCGGCGGCACCGCGTTCGCGCGGTCGCAGCGTGCGGTTACCCTGCCGACCGGTCGCGTCCGGATTGAGTACGACGTGTGCTGCAACTACCTCGGCGCCGTCGTGCCGCTGAACAACATCGGCAGCTTCTCGTTCCAGCCGTCGACCAATTCGATCTACGTCAACTTGGTGGCGGCGTATCCGCTTGGTGTCGTGTTCCCGCCGACCACGTGGGATGCGAACGTCGTCGCCCGCGGCGCGACACCGCCCGCGACCATCGTGACCGTGCTCCCGAACGCGGCGTTCCAAGGGTTGGCCATGGCCGTGTGGCATCACTGGGCGGTGACGATCGACATGGTGGCCGGCACCCACGTTGATTTCTCGATCACGAACGGAGTCACCAACGTCACGACCACCTACACGCCGACCACGCCGCTGCTGCTGCCGGTGGCGCCCGCAGTTGGCGCGCCGTTGCCAACCGACTTCCGCTTGTTCACGGGTGGAACCGCCGCGGGCAATGTCTTCGCGATCGACAACCTGACGATCACGTATGGGGCGCAGTACACGACGTTCGGCGCGGGTTGCCCCGGCGCACTTGGCGTGCCTGCCCTCGCGGCGGCACCTGGTTCGCTGCCTAAGCTTGGCGCGACGCTGTCGGTCAACCTGAGCAACCTGCCGGTGAACATCGGCCTGATGATCACGGGCCTCTCCAACACGTTGGCGAGTGGTGTGATTCCGTTGCCACTGTCGCTGGCCTCGTTCGGCTGGCCTGGCTGCGATCTGCTGGTCGATCCGTTGGTGACCGACACGTTGATTGGCGCCAGCAACACGGCGACCTGGAACTTCGCCATTCCACTGGCCACCAACTTGCTCGGCTTCGAGCTGTTCAACCAAGGTGCGAGCTTGGACACCGGCCCCGCGGGCTTGGCGTTCAGCAACGGTGGTCGCGCTCGCGTCGGCCTCTGAGCCGACGGGCCGCATAGCCTTGCGGGGTGAGCCGCAAGGCGTGCGCGCCGACCGCAGCTAGCGCTTCTTCTTCTTGTTGCGGCGCTTCTGCGGGTCTGACACGCCACCTTCGGGTGTCGACTCCGGCTGCTTCATCGTCATCTCAAGCAGGGCCAGCTGGCTGCGCAACGGCGGTTCGCCCTCGGCGCGCACGATGCGTTCGCACAGCCCGCTTGGCAGCACGCGCCGCGCCTTGGTGTTGTCGTTGAGCGCCATGCCGAGCACTTCATCGATGACCCGCTTCTTCAGCTCGGGGTCGAGAATGGGGGCGGCGACTTCGACGCGGCGGTCGAGGTTGCGCACCATCCAGTCGGCGGACGACAAGAATACCTGCGGCGCTCCGTTGTTCTCGAAGTAGTAGACGCGGCTGTGTTCGAGGAAGCGGTCGACGATCGCTTTCACGGTGATGTTGTCGCTGAGCCCTGGCACGCCCGGTCGCAGGCAGCAGACACTGCGCACGCACAGCTGCACGCGCACGCCCGCGCGCGACGCTTCGTAGAGCGCCATGATGATCTGCGGATCGGTGAGGTTGTTGAGCTTGGCCTTGATTGCGGCCGGCTTGCCAGCCTTCTTGTTGTCGATCTCCGTCTTGATCAACAACAGCACCTTGTCGCGCAACGTGAACGGCGCCACGAGCAAGTGCTCCATCTGCGGCACGCGCGTGTAGCCGGTGATCATGTTGAACGTCTCGGCGACTTCTTCGCCGAGTTCCGCGCGCGAGGTCAACAGGCCAATGTCGGTGTAGAGCCTCGCCGTCGCCGGGTTGTAGTTGCCGGTGCCGAGGTGGCAGTAGCGGCGCAAGCTGCCGTCGTCCTCGCGCCGCACCACGAGCGTGCACTTGGCGTGCGTCTTCAGGCCGACGATGCCGTAGACGACGTGCACACCGGCTTGCTCCATGCGGCGCGCCCACAGGATGTTCGCCTCTTCGTCAAAGCGAGCCCTCAACTCAACGATGGCCGTGACTTGCTTTTGTTGTTGGGCGGCTTCAATCAAAGCTTCGACCATCAGGTTCTTGCTGCCGGCGCGATAGATCGTTTGCTTGATCGCGAGCACCCTGGGGTCGCGTGCCGCGAACCGGACAAAGTCTTCGACCGTCGAGAACGATTCGTACGGATGGTGCAGCAGGATGTCGCCATCGCGCAGATCGGCAAACATGGCGTCGCCAGTGGCCCAGCTCCATTGCCGTCGTGGCTGAGCCGGGACGTCCTTGAGTTCTGGTTGCTCCACCATTTGGTAGAGCTCCATGACGCGTCCAATGTTGACCGGGCCATCGCAGAAATAGATGTCGTCGGCTTCGAGCCCGAAGGCTTTCTGGAAGCGCTCGAGCACGTCGGGATGCGCGCCGTGGTCGATCTCAAGGCGCACGGGCTCGCCGCGACGGCGTTTGATCAGCTCCTTCTCGATGGAACTCATCAGGTCGATCGCCTGCACTTCGTCGACGTCGAGATTGCTGTCGCGGGTGACGCGGAAGGTGCTCGCGTGCACGACTTCGAGGCCGGGGAACAGTTCGCGCAGATTGGCTTGCACGACGTCGGCGGTGAAGACGTAGGCGCGCGGACCGTCAGCTTCTGGCACGCGCAGCACCCGCGGGAAGGCGCGCGGCACCTGCACGACCGCCATGCGCGGAGTGCGGCGCACTTGTCGCGGATCCTGCAACAACACCACAAGGTTGAGCGACTTGTTGAGCAGCACCGGGAACGGGTGCGCGGTGTCGATCGCGAGCGGCGTCAGGATCGGATAGACCTCTTTGCGGAAGTAGTTGTCGACCCACTTCTGCTGCGCGAGGCTCAATTGCCGAACGGGTCGAAACTCAACGCCCGCCTTGGCCAACTCCGGCAACAGCAGTTCGCGCCACGTGCGGTGCATCTCGGCCGTGAACGTGTGCGCGTCGGTGCGCACACGCTCCAGTTCTTCGCTGGGCTTGATGCCATCTGGGTTCTCGCCTGGCAGCCCGGCTTCGACCAGTTCCATGACGCCGGCGACCCGAATCTCGAAGAACTCGTCGAGGTTGGTGCTGGCGATCGCCAAGAACTTGACGCGCTCAAGCAGCGGATTGCTCGGGTCGGCCGCCTCTTCGAGCACGCGCCGGTTGAACGCGAGCCACGATTGTTCGCGGTTGACGAACAGGGTGGTGCGATCGAGTGAGCTGATCGGGGTTTGCGGGGAGACTGCAAACACCGGCGCAGGATTGGGGATCGCCTGGGCGGCGCCGGTCGGAGGGAGGGTCGAGGGCGCGGTCGAGACCGCGGGACCGACGGCGGCATGGGCGGGGGCTGGCTCCGGCGCTTGGCCGCCGCCGCTGGCCGATTGCGCAGCGTCAGGTAGTCGGTGTTGGCGGCTCAGGCTGTCGTCGGGCATGCGCATCGGTTGCAGTTCGAGATCACTCATCGGCCAGTCCTCTCCCAGAATCGGTGTCGCATTCGACCTGCCGACGGCGGGGTTGCCAACCAGCGACCTGCTTCTCACCGAACTTTCCCCAGGGCGGTGGCGCCGGGCCGGTTGTCTCGCGCCTGGCCAACCTTCTCTCGCGCCTATCAAGGTTGCTACAAGCCCATGCCGATTCAGTCCTTGGGACGAGGCGGCACTACACCGGAAAGGGAAGAAACCGTGTCACTTCGTATCGAAGACTTACTCCATGCCATGGTCAAGAAGGGTGCTTCGGACCTGCACGTCAAGGCCGGCAGCGCACCTGGTTTTCGCGTCGACGGCGAGGTTCAGCAGCAGGATGAGTTCGGAAAACTGACCCCCGAACTGACCTCCGACTTGGCCAAGCAGATGATGGGGCCCGAGCAGTGGGAGCGCTTCCTCAAGGAGAAGGACATCGACTTCTCCTTCGCCGTGAAGGACTTGGCGCGCTTCCGCGTGAACGCCCTGCACCAACGCAACGCAGTCGGGGTCGTTTGTCGCCAGATCCCTGACGAGATCCCTGATCACAAGAAGCTCAACCTGCCGCAGATCTGCCTCGACATGGCGGCCAAGCCGCGCGGGCTCGTGCTGGTGACTGGCCCAACCGGCTCCGGCAAGTCGACCACGCTCGCGGCGATGATCGACTACATCAACCAGACCGAGCACGGCCACATCCTGACGATGGAGGATCCGCTCGAATTCGTTCACCCGGACAAGAAGTGCTTCGTCACGCAGCGACAGATCGGCCAAGACTGCCCGTCGTTCCGCGAAGGGCTGCGGCGGGCGCTGCGACAAGATCCCGACGTGATCCTGATCGGCGAGATGCGGGACCTCGAGACCATCTCGATGGCGATCACCGCCGCGGAGACCGGGCACTTGGTGTTTGGCACGCTGCACACGACGAGCGCGATCTCGACCGTCGATCGCATCATCGACGTCTTCCCAACTGACGCGCAGCAGCAAGTGCGCGTGCAGATGTCGAGCACGCTGCAAGGCGTCATCTCGCAGACATTGGTGCCGAAGATTGGCGGCGGCCGCGTCACCGTGCGCGAGATCTTGGTCGCTACCGATGCCGTCAAGTCGCTCATCCGCGAGGGCAAGTCGACGCAGTTGCTCAACATCATGCAGACCGGCAAGCAGTACGGCATGTCGACCCTCGAAGACGAACTGCTGCGGGCGTACAGCGATGGGTTGATCACCGGCGACGATGCGGTTGCGAAGGCCAATCGGCCCGACGACATTCGCCGGCGTCTGGCCGATACGCAGGTCAAGCCAAGCGCTGGCCTCAACACCCTCGGCATGGCGAACAAGCCAGCGCCGGTTGGTGCCGGTGCAAGCGCCGGTGCAGCGTCCGCGCGGCCAGGCATGGGGCAGCCCGGCGCCGCGTTCGGCGGCGTGACCGGGCTGAAGATGCGCACGCCGACGCGCTGAAATCAAACCAGCGTGGGCGCGCTGCCATGCGTAAGGTGCCGCGCCCATGTCGGCGCGCTTGCTGTCCCTGTTGTTCGTCGTGCTCGGTGTCGACGCGCTCGTTGCCCAGGGTGGGGGAGAGCGGCGGACGACACCGGTGGGGCGCATCGAGCCCGCCGACGCGCCGCGCATCGACGGCCACATGACCGATGGCTGTTGGCAGGCGGCGCCCGCCATTGGGGAATTGACGATGGTCGAGCCGTGGCTTGGCCGCGCGCCCTCGCAGCGAACGGTCGTCAAGCTGCTGCACGATCGCCACAATTTCTACATCGGGCTGTGGTGCTACGACGCCGCGCCGACGGGCATCCGCGCCTCGCAGCGCGCCCGCGATGCGAAACTCGATCCGGATGATCGGGTCGAGATTCTCTTGGATCCGTTCGAGAACCGTCGCACCGCCTACTTCTTCCAGATCGGCGCCGGCGGTTCGATTGGCGACATCCTGATTTCGCAGAACGGCGCGCGCTTCGACAAGCCGTGGGATGCGATCTGGCGAGGCTCGGCGCGCGTCACGGACGAAGGCTGGATGGCGGAGATCGCGATTCCGTTTCGCAGCTTGCCGCGCCGCGATGCTGCGTCGCGATGGGGGTTCAATCTGGCGCGCTACGTGCGGTCCACGAACGAAGCCTATCGCTGGGCCAATCCGAGCCAGTCGGTGACGTTCTTTCGCGTCAGCGAGTGCGGCAGCATCGAGGGCTTCGGCGAGATCGATGGTGGCGTCGGCCTCGAAGTCGTCCCGTATGTGGCCGGGGGTGTGTCGCGCGATCGAACGGCGGCCGCTGACGATTGGCAGGTCGATCCTGACGCCGGCGGTGAGCTCTACTATCGCGTGTCGCCGTCGGTGACCTTGGCGACGACCGTGCTCACGGACTTTGCGGAGACCGAAAACGACAGCCGTCAGATCAACCTCAATCGCTTCCCACTGTTCTTCCCGGAGAAGCGCGACTTCTTTCTCGAAGGCTCGAGCTACTTCAACTTTGGCGCCAGCGAGGCCGGCAACTCGAGGTTCTTGCCGTTCTTCACGCGTCGCATGGGGCTCGCGGGCGATGGCAGCAAGATACCTCTGCTGGTCGGCGTGAAGTTGACAGGCGAAGCAGGGCCGTTCGAGGTTGGCTTGCTGGATGTGGAAGCGGACGCCACGGCGGTCGTCGAGTCAGAGAATCTGGCGGTGGCGCGCTTCAAGTACGCAATCGGCGAACAGACGACGATCGGTGTTCTCGGCACCAACGGCAACCCCGCGAGCACGGGCAGCAACAGCGTGTTGGGCGTCGACTTCTACCATCGCATCCCGAAGTTCTTCGGCGACTTGGATCTCACCGCTTCGATGGATGCGGTGGTGTCGACGGGGGCGCAGGCGGCGGACGATGGCGAGAGCCTTGGCGTTGATCTGCGCGCGCGTGGCAGCGAATGGACCGCCGGCGTCGGCACGCGTTGGGTCGCGGACGACTTTCAGCCGGCACTCGGCTTCGTGCGCCGACGCGGCACCCGCCAATCCGCGGCCGAAGTCGAGTACCGCCCGCGGCTCGCCGAGGGTGGTGCGATTCGTCGCTTGGTGTGCGAGCTGGAAGCGGAACGCGGCGACGCGCTCAACGGCGATCCGCAGCAGTCGCGTCTTGGCATCGATCAGCTCGGCGTCGAATTGCACAGCGGCGACGAGATCAGCGCCTTTGTGCGCGCGGAAACCGAGCGCGTCGACACGGACTTCACGCTGTTTCGCGACTCGGTCACGGTGTTTTCTGGGGACTACCAAGGCACTCGATTCGGGGTGTTCGCGGAGACGAGTGAAGGCCGCCCGTGGAACGGCTCCTTCCTGCTGTCGACCGGCGACTTCTTCGGCGGTCGCAGCGATCGGGTGGAGAGCCAACTGGAGTGGCGCACGTCGCCCTTGCTGCATGTGGGTGGCGGCTACGACACCGCGATCGTCGACCTTGGGCCGGGGCGTGCGTTCACCACCCACATCGGGTCTGGCCGCGTTGACCTGCACTTCACGCCGGCGGTCAGCCTGCGCAACCTGGTGCAATTCGACAATGAGTCCAACGTGCTTGGCTGGCAGAGTCGCCTGCGCTGGATCTATGCACCGGGCTGCGATTTCTTCGCCGTGCTCGGCACTGCGTGGCAACGCGAGGAGGACGATTCGATCGTGCCAACCGAGCAGAGCCTGCAGTTCAAGATCGCCCATTCCCTGAGGTTCTGACCGACGGCAAGCAGACTTTGGCGCGTTTTGAGAAGGCATCGCCGGGGCCCGCGGTGGCGTCGCGTGCGCAATCGCTCGTTGCTGCCGGGGTGTTGCCCAGAGTCCGAAGGAGACTATTTGCCTCCGGTTGGAACGTCATGCCAGCTCCAGGCTCACTGACGCCGACTGCTCCACCGTCCGCTAGACTGCCTTGCTACCTCGGAACTGACGTCTGCCATGAAGAACGCCCTCCTGTTGCTGTCCGTCCTTGCCGCTGGTCTGACCGCACAAACCCAGGTGACGGTTCCGAACATCCCCGGCGTCGTCAACGTCGACCGTCCATTCCCAGGTGGCATCGGGCGTTACCACCAGTGGTACTCAGCGACGGCGCTCGGCGCTGGCATCCCCGAGCCCATGCGCATCGAGCAGCTGGAGTTCTTTGCGGGCAACACCCCGACCTCCCAGGCTGCCCAGATCGACTGCGAGATCTTCATGGGGCACGGCAAGTTCTCGGGGCTGACTGGCTCGTTCGCGAGCAACTACGATGACGCGCCGATCCTGGTGAAGCCGCGTGCGTTGGTGCCGCTGATCGCCGGCACGCTCGGTCAGGTGGTCATCACGTTGCCGTTCACGACGCGGTTCACTTGGGATCGCTTCCGCCCGATCGTGTTGGAGGTCCGCGTCTTCGGCAACAGCCTTGGCAACGCCCCCTTCAACTACAACTTCCGCGGCACCACGACCTCGACCGGCATCACCTCACGCCTCTATGGCGGTGGTTCAGCGAACGCCACGACGGGATCGATTCTGCAGGGCGTTGGCATGATGACGCGGTTTTCGGCGCGCCCAGGAGCGGTGGTGGCTTTCGGAACGGGCTGCGCTGGCGAAGGCGGCTTCATCCCGGTGGCGGCCGTTGCGCAAGTGCCGTCGCCGGCGACCACCTGGGTGCACACGCTCAGTGGCGCCGCGTCGCAACGCACGTGCCTGTGGGTGATTGGCGACACCAACCAGTCGCCGTTCCCACTCGACTTGATGGCGCTGCTCGGCTTCCCGTCATCAAACTGCATGTTGCGCACCAACCCGGTCAACCTGATCACTGCGATGGCCGTCGGCGGTGGTGCTGGCTCCGGGATCGCGACGCTGCCGATCGCGCTGCCACCAACCACCAACTACGTCGGCATGTCCTTGTTCACGCAGTGGGTTGTGCTCGATCCGTTGGCTGCGAATGGGGTGTTGTCGGTCAGTCAGGGACTGTGGTCGATTGTTGCCCCGTTCGGCGGCTGAGCTGCTGAGCCGGTGAGCGCGCTCCGCCGACTGCTGGCGTAGAAGAGCGGGCAGACCCACCCGAGCCACCCAGGGCTCTTTTCCCCAATCGCCATATTTCTGGGAAGGTCTCTCAACTACCGGAGTAGTTGCTGCCGACTACTCTGGTAGTAGATTGGCAGCATGAAGGGACCACGAAACCTGGGTGATTTGCAGTTGGCGATCCTGCGCACGTTGTGGGACCGCGAGAACACGTCCGTCGCGGATGTGCATGAAGCACTGCGCGATCGCGGCCTCGCCTTGACCACGATCGCGACCATGCTGCGCAAGATGGAGGAGAAGGGGTTGGTCTCGCACATCGAGCAAGGCCGCCAGTTTCTCTACGCCACCAAGGTCGACCCCGAACTCGTGCAGCGCAACCTCGTCGGCGACTTGGTCACGCGGTTGTTCGATGGGGACCCGCTGGCACTCGTCAACCACCTGCTGCGCGAAGGCGAGATCGAACTCACCGAGCTCGACGATCTGCGGCGCCAAGTCGCCGAAGCCGAGAAGAAGCAACGGAGGACGCGATGATGTTCGCCTTCGTCTTGGATGGGCACGGCGCCATGAACTGGCTGTCCACGTTCGCTGTGCATTCCACTCTCGTGCTAGCCGGTGCGTGGCTCGTCAGCGTGCTGCTGCGCCAGCGCGCGCTCGCGCTGCAAGAGAACCTGCTGCGCTTTTCGCTGTGGGCTGCGTTGGTCAGCACGACGCTGCAGTGCACGTTGCTGGAGGGGGAGTGGACGCGCGGTCTCGTGCTGCCAGCCGCCTCGTCGCCCAAGAGCTTGGCAACGATCGACCTGACGACGCCGGCCTCGCTCGCGGACGTCGCCGCGTTCTTGGACGAGCCAAGTTGGTGGAGCCAATTGCCGTGGCCTTCGCTGCTGTTCTTCGTCGCGGTAGGTGCCGCCACGCTGGGACTCGGCTGGTTGCTGTTGGTGCATCGGCGTCTGCACGCGGTGTTGCTGGCGCGCCAACCTGAGACCGATCCTCGCGTGCTCTCGACCGCCGCCGAAGTCGCCCACGCGCTTGGCCTGCAGCAGTCGCCGCACGTCAGTCGCAGTGATCGCATCACCACACCGATCGCGTTTGGTTTGATGCGTCCAGAAATCTGTTTGCCGGTGCGCGTCAGTGAACTCGGCGACGCGTCGTTGCGCGCGATGCTCGCTCATGAAGTGGCTCACCTGCGAGCCGCCGACCCTGCTTGGATGTGGGGCGCGGCGTGGCTGCAGGCGCTGTTTCCATGGCAGTTCTTGCTGGTGGCGGTGCGCCGGCGCTGGGCGCGGCTCGTTGAGTTGCGTTGTGACGCGATCGCCGCGGAGCAAGCGACCCCGACCGCGGTCGCGCGGTGTCTGCTCGACGTCGCCGATTGGTTGCGTCCGGAGACGCCTCGCACCGTCGTGGCCCTTGGCATGGCGGCGCGTCCCTCGGCGCTGCGCGAACGGGTCGA
The DNA here is from genome assembly GCA_947444055.1 of Planctomycetota bacterium. GTDB lineage: Bacteria > Planctomycetota > UBA1135 > UBA1135 > UBA2386 > UBA2386. The sequence goes on along the minus strand of CANEYR010000027.1, from coordinate 6,272 downwards.
AGCTGCGTTGCGCGGCGCTGGGTTCCGCCCGGCCCGTCGCCGTGTCACTGGCATGCTGAGTGCGCTCACGCTCAGTGCGTTGACGTTCGCGGCGCCCGGTGTTGAGTTCGCAGCGGCTCCCGCGATGCCGCAGCCTGCCGCTGCCGAGGCGCCAACGCCAATGGTGCGCGCCGCGCTGCAACACCTGCGCGTCGCCGTGGAGCGCGAACAGACCCACCTCGCCGTCGAAGCGGCGCTCGTGCGCAGCGAACTGCGCGGGCAGTTGCTGACGCCCGAGTTGGCGCAGCTGCAGGCGACGATCGATCGACGACTCGATGACCTCACGCGGATGCAAGCACGCCTCGCCGCGTTGCTCAGCCGCACTGATTCCGAAGACCGCTGACCCCAAGGAAGACCATGAACCCCACCACGCTGATTCGTTGCGTCGCCGCCACGTTGGCCGCGGCCACTCTGCTCACCGCCCAGTCGGCACCGCAGGCGCGCCAAACGCGCAGCGAGCCCAAAGCTGAAGCCAAGGCAAGCGACCGCATGCAGGTGCGGTTGGCTGAAGTCATCGCGATGCTCGAAGAAGACGATCTGTCGTCCGAGCAGCGCGCCGACGCCAAGAAGAAGCTGCAGGAGATTGTGGCGAAGCTGCGCGAGGCGCCTGCGGGTGCCGTCGTCCCCGGCGTTTCCATGGCGCCGTTCCTTGGTATCGCTCGCACGCCGCAGGGCGAAAAGTTGGATGCCGACGAGTCAGAGCCGGCGGTGCGAGTTAGCGGGAGGCGCGTCATGGCTCCGATGGCTCCGATGGCGCCGATGCCTCCAATGGCAAGGATGGCTCCGCTGACGGAGATGACCTTCACCGAGCAGGATCCGACCCCACCCAAGGCACCGAAGCCGCCGAAGGCTCCGAAAGCGCCGAAGGCCGCCAAGGCCCCAACGGTGGCCGAGATTGTGGAGCCAGCAGAGTGGTTCGAGGTGCCCGCGCAAGGCGAAGGCCAAGCCACTAGGCGCGTGTACCGATTGAAGGCCGGTCAGGATGTTGCAGTCGTGCCACCAACCGGCGCTTGGACTGCGAAGGCGCCAAAGACCTTCACCTACACGGCGCCACAAGGCCAAGGCGAGTGGCGCGTGCAGGTCGATCAGGCCCGCGCGGAGCATGACAAGGTTCGCAAGGTCGCCGAAGAACTGAAGGCGAGGGCTGAGGGCGAGCACGCCAAGGCGCGTGCTCTCTACACTCGCGCGGCGGACCCAGCGACGGCGGCGGAAGTGGATGCCATGGACCGGGTCAAAGCTGCCCGACGAACCAAAGCCAATAGCGAGGCCCTGCGCTTCCCGCGACTCGATCGCAGCAAGCATGAAGTCGAGGACGCGGTCGACGTCGCGCCGTTGCGCCTCAAGGTGCGCGAAGTGCGCAAGGACCATGACGACGATGCCGACGACGACGAGATCCGCGCCTTGATCGATGAGATGCGCGCCGAGATGCGCGAGATCCGCGAGCTGATCCAGCAGCTGCGCAAGCAATCGACCGCAGCCAACACGCGCGTGCGTTCGCGTTCGGCGACGGGATCCGCCGGCGGCGGGTTCGGCGGTCTGCGCGGTGGGGACGCGTTCGCAGGCGGCGGCATGAGCAGCGGCACGACCAACGTGGTTGCACCTGTGCGTGTCCGTAGCCTCGGCGGTCAAGCGGGCGGTGTCTCGGGCAGCACGAGCAGTGCGACCGGGGGCATGGGCACCGGGGTTCGCGTACGGAGTGGGGGAAGCCTTTTCGGTCTTGGTGCAGGCAGTGGCTCCAGCGCGAGCGCTGGCGGCATGGGCGCTTCCACCGAACCAGCCCGCGTGCGCAGCCTCGGCGCCACAACTGGCGGCACAACGGGCGGCGTGCGTTGAGCGCGTCGGCTACTTCGTCGCCGCGACTTCCGCGGCCGTGACATCGCGGCCGAACGGGTCGTCTTCGCCGGCGCGCAGTCGCGCCAGCACCACGCGCGCGAACCGATTCTCCGGGTTGCGGGCGACGGCTTGCTCGACCCAGCCGATCGCTTGTTGCCGCTTCTTCTGCAGGTAACTCGCCATCGCCGCGAACACCGCCGGTCGTTCATCATCGGCGAGCGCTTCGGCGGCGAACTCGAAGTGCTCGAGCGCCTTCACCGGATCGTGGCCGAGCAGCTTTGGCGTCAGCAGGCTGCGCAGGCCCAGGGCGACGTGCAGATGCGGATTGTCTTGCCCGCGTTCGTTGGCGTTCTGCAGGGCCGTTTCGATGCGACCGTTCCACAGCAGAGCGCTGGCGAGGCCGGTGATGCGTTGGCTCATCAGGCCCGCTTCGATGCGGAACAGATCGGACGTCTGGTCGCCGAGTTCGCGCGCCTTCCTGGCGGCCACCAAGCCGCCTTCGAGGTCGTCGGTGAGTTCTTTCGGCAGCTGCGGGAAGGTCGGGGCGCCAACCACGATGCCGCGATCATGCGAACGCAGCAACGAGCGTTCGAGCAGCGGGTCGGCGAGCCAGTGCCACGTGTCGCGAGCGTCCGGCTGTTTGCGCAGGTCCTCGCGCAAACTGGCGATCACTGCATCCACGGCGGTGACCGTGCAGGTGCGGCGCGCGGCGCGAAGTGAGGCCGCGGGGCCAGTTGTCGCGGGGGGGACGGCCGTGGACACGCCCTTGGGAACGACAATGTGCTGGGAGCCACCAGCTTTAAGCATCACGAAGCCAGTGCCGGCAACGGCGAGCACGCAGACGATGCACAGGGCGGGGACGACGCGGCTCATGTTGGCGGGAGAAGCAACTCGATCGGGTGAAGAACGCGCGTCTTGTGGCCAGTTCGCCGCAGATGGCTGTCGATCTGCAGCATGCAGCCAGGATTGCCGGTGAGAACGAGGTCGACGCCGGCCGCAGCCAGGCTTTCGATCTTGCGGCGGCCTATTTCCACAGCCAGCTCGGGCTGCAGCAAGTTGTAGATGCCCGCCGACCCGCAGCAGTCCTCGGGATTGCGGTGCGCCACCAGCTCGAGCCCGGGCACCTGCGCCAGCAACTGCCGTGGTTGTGCCCGCACGCCCTGGCCATGGCAGAGGTGGCACGGGTCGTCGTAGGCAGCGCGCATGCGGCATTCGGCTGGCGTGGCCGTGAGCCCCACTTCGGCCAAGAACTCACTGACATCGCGGCACTTCGCCGCGAACGCAGCGGCCGCCGCATCGCCGACCAAGTGGCCGTATTCCTTCATCGCGCAGCCGCAGCCCGCGGAGTTGTTGATGACCACGTCGGCGTCGGCAAAGGCGGCGACATTGGCGCGCGCCAGTTCGCGGGCGCGATCGGGCTGACCAGCGTGCACCAGCAAGGCCCCGCAGCAGCGCTGAGCGGCCGGCACGTCCACGTCGAAGCCGTTCGCCAGCAGCACCTGCAAGGTCGCGCGATTCACGCGGCCGAACATCGGCTCCATGATGCAGCCGGTGAACAGGGCTGTGCGCACGCCGCGCGCGCGCACGTTCGCTGGTGGCTTGTGCAGTCCTGTCGGCAAGGGCCGGCGGGCGGCGCCGGGTGGCACGGTGGGGGCGATCTGCGCTATCGCCGGCGGGATCAGCCGCAGCTTGGTGGCGAGCCAGCGCAGGCCGAGCACTTCGGCCGTTCGCAACAACGCGAAGGCCACGCGCAGACGGCGTTGCCGGGCGACCACATGCCACAGCAAGAACTTCGTCAGCCACGCCGCCAGCCCACGCCGCGGCTGTGCCGTTTCCATCTGGCCACGCGTCGTCTCCAAGATCTCGCCGTAGCGCACGCCCGACGGGCACGCGGTTTCGCAGGCGCGGCAATCGAGGCAGCGATCGAGGAACGGGCGGATCGCGTTCGGGTCTTGCACGCGCCCTTCGGCCAGTGCGCGCATCAGGTAGATGCGGCCGCGCGGCGAATCGGCTTCGACGCCGAGCACTTGGTAGGTTGGGCACACCGGCAGGCACAGCCCGCAGTGCACGCAATCGAGCGTTCTCGCGTAGGCGGATGGGGCCCCGCCAGTCGCGGTCGCGTGCGGCGAGTTAGACGAGGATGCCATGCGGGTCGAGTGCCTTCTTGAGGGCTGCTTCGAGGTGCCTGTGGCCAGCATCGCGCAGCGTGCCGACGCCACGACGCAGCGGCGCGCCGTGCACCACATGCCCGTGCATGCCGAGCTTGGTCATGGTGGCGAGCATGGCGTCGCTCGCCGCCACCGACGGCGAGGTAATTTCGCAACGACCGCCGCCATGCCACAAGAACTCAGCGTGCGCGGGCAGGCTTTGTAGCAGGGCCGGCAACACGCTCGGCAACACGAGCCCAGCGAGCACTTCCCCAGCAGCGGCAACGGCAACGTGGTCGCGCCAGCTCGCGGGCGCGGCGCGCAGTCCATGTTCGCGCAGCATCGCCGCGACCGCTGTGGCGCGGCCGCCGAGGCGCCCGAGCACCGAGAACGCCCCGGTCTGGTCGCGCGCCAACTGCAGCGCCGCTGGCTGCACGGCAAGCCGACGCAGGGCGGTGACCAGGGCGAGCGCGCGCTCCTGGTCGAGGTCGGGCTGTAGAAACCACTGCTCGGCGCGCGGACGCGGTTGCAAGCGCAGATGCAGTCGCGTCGCGACGAACAGGCGGCCGCAGCTGCCGACAAACAGCTTGTGCACGTCGAAGCCGGCGACGCTCTTGACGACGCGCGCACCACACTTGAACGCGGTGCCGTCAGCAAGCACTGCTTCCATGCCGAGCAACAAGGTGCGCGGGCATTGCCCGCCAGCCGTTGCCGCACCCATCGCATCGCCAGCGAACAGGCCGCCAAGCGTGCCATCGCCTGGGCACGGCAATTCGAGGCCGACCGCAGTGAGGGCCGCATCCAGTTCTTGCCGCTGCACCCCGCAGTCGACCGAGCAGGTCTGGTCCGCCGCGTCCAACCGTTCGATTTGCGCGATGCCGCCGAGTTGCAACCGCATCGCGTCGCCGGCGTCCGCGAGTCGCTGTTGGCGCGAACCGCTGCCGACGAGGCGAATGCGACCTGGGCGCGAACGCAGCACCTCGACCAGCTCGGCGGCGGAACGTGGCGTGGTGGGCGGTGTGAGGGCCGCAGTCATCGCCGCTCCCCATCGTCGAGAACCCTGGCGACCATCTGCGGCCACTTGGCGGGCTCGGCACACGCCCCTCGTTGCGGCAGCACCTTGCCAGGATTGCAGAGTCCGAGCGGATTCCACGCCGCGCGCACACGCGCCATCACATCGAGGTCGGCGTCGTCGAACATCATGCGAACGTGAGCGAGCTTCTCACTGCCGATGCCGTGTTCGCCGGAGATGCTGCCGCCGAGGTCGACGCACAGTTGCAGGATTTCGTGGCCGGCGGCGATGGTGCGTTTGGTGGCCTCCGCGTCGCGACCGTCGTAGCTGATGTTGGGATGCAGGTTGCCATCGCCCGCGTGGAAGACGTTGGTGAGCAACACGCCGTACTTCGCGCCGATGGCAGCGATGCCGTCCAGGGCCTGCTCGAGCCGAGTGCGCGGCACCACACCATCGAGCACATACAGATCGGTGTTGAGTCGCCCCATGGCGCCAAAAGCACCCTTGCGGCCCTTCCAGAGGCGTTTCCGATCGGCGGCGTCGCTTGCCTCTTCGCAGCGCAGCGCACCATGGCTCAAGAAGATCGCGCGCACTTCCGCCGCCTCCTCGGCGACGACACTGGTCGGGCCATCGAGCTCGACCAACAGCACGGCGGCGGCATCGGCTGGATAACCGGCGCGGTAGACCGACGCTTCGACGGCGCGAATGGTCGCTTGGTCGAGGATCTCCAGCGCCGCCGGCACTAGCCCGGCGCCGACGATGTCGCTGACCGTGCGGCACGCAGCCTGCATCGAGTCGAACGCGGCGAGCAGCGTGCGCACCGACTCTTGGTCGCGGCACAGTCGCACCGTGATCTCCGTCGCAATGCCGAACGTGCCTTCGCTGCCACAGAAGATGCCGGTCAAGTCGAGCCCGTGCGGCAGGCGCGGCCCAGCGGCGTCGCCAAGGCGCGCGATCGTGCCATCGGGCAACACCACGGTGGCCGCCAGCACGTGGTCCTGGGTCATGCCGTACTTGAAGCAGTGCGGGCCGCCGCTGTTCTCGGCGAAGTTGCCGCCGATCGTGCACACGGTCTGGCTGCTGGGGTCCGGCGCGTAATGCAGGCCCAAGTGCTTCACCGCGGTTGTGAGGTCGAGATTCACCACGCCCGGTTGCACCACGGCGTACTGGTCGTCAGCAGCGATGTGCAGCACCCGCCGCATGCGCGCCAGATCGATGACGACGGCGTCCTGCTGGGCAGT